>JAJZEB010000016.1 GCA_021805805.1 Pseudomonadota bacterium
CAGCTTGGCGGACCCCGCCGGCGCGACATCTCGTACGCTGGGCAGGATCGCCGAGCGCAACGCGGCCGCAAGGAGCTCAAATCGAGCCATGCGCTCGGCGTCCACTGGCGTGCCTTGCGCAAGCAGCTGACCTGCACGCGTGCGCAGCTCGCCGCGACTGTAGGTTCCCAGCAGCATCCCGATGATGGTGTTTAGCGTGTCGAAGGCATCTTGCGCCTGCAGCGCGGGCGCGAGCGCCCGGGCCGCGTCACGGATCTGGTTCAGCGCCGCCTCACCCGATGCGTTGAGGATGCCCACCAGGCGATCTTCCACGGCTTCACGGCCCACGCGCGCCGGGCGTTTGCCGACCACGCGGCCGAGGTTCTCCAGCAAGGCGCGTGCGCTGGAGGCCCAGTACAGCCCCGTGCCACCTAGAGCGAGGTCGCCGGGTTGGGCGCTGGGGCCTCGCAGCAGCACCAGGTCGACACCTGGTAGCTGGATGGTGCGGTTGTAGCGGGTTGGGTGGCTCAGTGTGACGTAGCCTTCGGACGTGAGGCCCCGGGTCAGCGCGCTGACGTGTGAGACCACGGCCTGGGGCACCAGGTAGCCGGCCAGCAGCTGCCAATGACGCCGGACATAGGCGCGGATATCTTCGTCGGTGCCCGCGGTTACGTAGGCGCCTTGCGCGAGTCGTTATAGGGCTAAGTAAAGGACTCCCTGCTGTGCCGTCCCGCGGGGTTGAGTGTCGCACAGGCGCTTTTTCGGCTGTCGGTCTCTCACCAAATGTCGGTACGCAGCGAAGTAACGTGCCGAAATGTCGCCAGCGCGCGAACGTCGCCATGCGCCTGGCATGACTGCCTCACCCGAATGGTCCGCCAGCTTGGGTCATCTGCTTGGAGGTGGAAGTCCTCTACACACCCGGCAAGGGGAAGGGTTAGCCGAAGGCAAGGGTTTCGCGGGCGACTGCGAGTCTGAAGGAAGCCGGATGGCAAAGCGCTGGCCTGCCGCGCGCGGTGCGCCGGGTGGACATCCCCAAGCCGCAAGGCGGGGTGCGGACCCTGGGCGTACCCACCGTAGTGGACCGCCTGATCCAGCAGGCCCTGCACCAAGTGATGCAGCCGATGTTCGAGCCGACGTTCTCGGACGGCAGCGACGGCTTCCGTCCGGGCCGCAGGGTACGTCCGGGAGGGTCGGCGCTGGGTGGTGGACATGGATCTGGAGAAATTCTTCGACCGTGTGAACCACAGAGCTTCAAGCGCCTGCGGCAACGGGTCACGGACCTGTGCCTGCGGGGTCGCCGGTGTAATGTTTCAAATAGTTACTTTCAACCGAAGGCAGCGTTGATCGGCGGTTGTCGGCGAACCGATGCGTAACGAGACGTATCAGATGAACAGGTGCCCGGATCGCCCGCCACCTCGCATTCATCCCGTCCAAGGAACGTCTCATGCATCGATCTTCGTCCGTTGTCCCACGCTGTGTCCTTGCTCTGGCCGCTGGTGCCGCGCTGCTCGGTCAGGCCGCCAGCGCGGGCACCGTTGTGCTGTCCAATCTGTTGCCGGTGGACGCGTCGTGCATTCTCGAACTGCACCGCGATCCCTCGGCCGACCCGGTGGGCGCGAACACGGCGAACCTGCACGCGTGGCTGCAAGGCATGACCTTGTCCAGCGGCTCGCATGCCATCGTGTTCTTGAACGATGGGCTATTGCGCGCGGAGATCCGCTTCGACGCTTACGGCAAGCCATTCACGGCATCGTCGCAATTCGGCGTCCTCGGGCTGTTTTGTCAGGTCGGACCGATCGGTGGCGGCGGCCCGCAGCACGGAAGTATGTTCAACAATCCCTCGCCCCAGGTACTTGGCAATGTCGGAATGCTCCCGCCGCCCGGCGCCGGACCGCTCCAGGGCATCCATACGCTGCACACCTATACGCCGACCGATCGCACCGACTTCATGCTCCGGCTTCGCCCGGCGAATCCGGCAGCGACCGCGGCGGATTTGTGGGCCGGCGCGCCGCTGGTCGTCGACCTGAGCGCGATGCCGCTGCTGTACGGCGGCGATCCGGCGCAGGACCAGCCGGTCAATCTCGGTCGCTACAACCTGGTTTCGCCGGCTGCCAACCCGGGGATTTTCAACGTGCAGGCTTTCAACGCGGCGATGGGGAACCCACCAATCATCAATGCGCCTGTCGGCAACGCGCCTGTCGGCAACGCGCCTGTCGGCAACGCGCCTGTCGGCAACGCGCCGGCTGGCAACGCGCCGGCTGGCAATGCGCCGGCTGGCAATGCGCCGGCTGATGGCGCGCAGGTCGGCAATGCACCAGTCGCCAACGCGCCGGTGGGCGACGCACCAGTTGCCGAGGCGCCGGTTCGCAAAGCATCGGCGATCGAGCCACCGTATGGCGACTCACTGTTTGCCGACTCGCCGTTTGGGAAAGCACCGCGTCGCGACTCGCCGTTTTCCGACTCACCGTTCCTGGACGCGCCGTTTGGCAACGCACCGTTTGACGAAGAAGCGATGGTCGTCGCACCGTTTGACAACGTGCCGGAAGCGGACGCCCTCGTTGTCGAAGCGTTGTTTGGCAACGCGCCGTTTGGCAACGCGCCGTTTGGCAACGCGCCGGTCGCCGACGCACGGGTTGTCGACGCGGCGTTTGGCAACGCGTCGTTCAGCAACGTGCCGGTCGCCAAGGCGCCGGTTGCCAACGCGCCGGTTGCCAACGCGCCGGTTGCCAACGCGCCGGTCGGCGGCCGACCGTCGGGTGACGCGATCGATATCGACGCGTTGCTCGCCAACGCGCCACGCGACGGCGCGCACGACGCCTCGGCGGACGGGTCGTCGGACGCCTCGCACTGGTTCGCCGAGCAGCTCGCGGAATTGCAGAACCCGGCTTCGAAGCACTGATCCCGACAGCTGCTTGCGGTCGGACCGACAAGCGGCTCCACGCGCCGCCGCGCCTGCGCGTCGGCGCGCACATCTCTTCATCCACTCCAGGAGTTCACCTTGCCTGCATTCCCACTTCGCGCCGCCGTGCACACCATCGGCCTGGCCGCCGGCGCCCTGGTCGCAGCCGACGCCTTCGCCCAGGGCCGGATCAGCGTGGTCAACGCGCTGCCCGGGGCAGCGCGCTGCCAGTTCACCGTCAGCACCGCAGCGGGTAGCTTCGACCTGCCGCCGACCGTGCTGCAGGCCAACCAGGTCGTCCATGTGCATGTTCCGCCAGGCGCGTTGCCGGCGCGACACGACACCCTGCCGGACGGCACCGGTTACAGCTACTCGCCGTCCTACCGCGACATGATCGTGCGTTGCGAGACCGGACCCAACGCGACGGGCACGGACTGGGACCAGTACCACGAAATCACCTTCGACGACGCGCGCCCGGACCCTGCCCAGGCCGACGGATCGGACGGCGAATCCAGTCAGGCGTACAGCTACACGAGCTCGCAGGAGCGTCAGGCGCAGTATCCGCTGACCACGGTGACGCCGAGCGACCAGACCGGTTGGGTCATCCGCGTGGTGCCGCAACACGCCGGCGTCACCGCGGCCGACCTGCGGCTCGGCGCCCCGATCGTCGCCGAGCTGTGGGCTCTGGCGCTGCGGCCCGACGGCAACGTGGTGCAGCAGCCGGCGATCAGCGTCGGCCGCTTCCCGATGTGGCTCGACGAGGGCTCGGACGTCGAGGAAAGCTGGGAGGTGCCCCTGAGCGGCAATGGCTGGCAGTCGCCGCCCTCCGACGACGACGCGTCGTCGGCCAGCTGAGGCCGCGCCATGAGACAGGCAATATGCATTCATCTGGTCGGCGCATCGGTGGCACTGGTCTGCGCCGCATGGTCCGGCCACGCCTCGGCGTACGGCACCATCGAAGTGGTCAACAGCCTGCCGGTCGAGGTGCGCTGCTCCGTGTCCGGGGCGCATCTCAGCGAGGTCGGGCCGCTGCGCGTCGGCAACCTGTACGTCCCGCCCGAAGTCATCCCGGCCTTCGCCCGCATCAGCATCGAGGTATCTCCGCTGTGGCCGGCGTCGCCGGTCGCCGAGCAGCCGCCGCACCATACCTCGGCCGCGTTCTCCAACCTGCGGCTGACCTGCGAAACCACGCGCCAGGCTTTCGGCGAGCCGTGGGGCCATCGCTACAGTGCCGAGTTCCATGCCGAGCCCAGCGGTGCCGTCGTCGACGACTGCGCCTCCGATGTCACGGACGAAAATCCGCATTGCAGCGGCGCGCACGTGTTCACCTACCCGCTGACGGTGGTGGTGCCGACCGGGATGACCGAGTTCACGCTGCAATTGCTGCCGCACGATCCGGCCGCCACCGCGCTGGAGCTGCAGCAGGGCGCCGCGCTCGACGTGCACCTGAGCGCCTATGCGCTGGGGCGCTACGGCGTGCGCCTGCACGCGCTGCCGCTGGACCTGGGCCGATTCGCGCTGCACCGCGATGCGTCGCTGTCCGATTGACCTGCTTCGCCCCGCGGCGACCTCGCGCGTCGCGGGGGCGGACGCGCAGGCGCCTGGCCGCCACGGTGCGCACGCGCGGCTGCACGGGATCCGTGCGGTCGTTCCGCAGCCGCGATGGCCGGGTGATTTTTCAAAATGTTACTTCGGGCGCAGTTGCGCGTACTTGCTGCGCACCGCTAGAAACAAAACGTAACCAACGGGGTCGTACTCGAGGTGCGCGGATGGCCCGCCACCTTGTTCCACTTCCTGCAAGGAGCGTCTGATGCCTCGCCTCCATTCCGTCGTCCTGGGCCGCATGGCCAGCGTGATCGCCTGCACGGCGCTTGTCGGCCAAGCTGCGGTCGCCGGCACCATCGTGCTGCACAACCAATTGCCGTTTCCCGCGGCGTGCGTCGTCGAGACCGTGGCCGCCGATGCCCTGGGCATCGGCGGTGCGAATCCGCAGGACTACACGCGCCTGCTGGACACGCAACTGGCCGCGGGTGCCGAACAGGTCGTCGTCGTCGCGGACGGGACCTGGCCAGCCGAGCTCGGCTTCGACGCCCAGGGCGTGCCATTCACCGCGTCGCGGCAGTTCGGCGCCTTGTCGGTGCGCTGTCACCTGGTGTCGGACGGTGCCGATGGCAGCGAGTACCGCGCGCATTTCATCCATGCCGGCGGCAACCCGGGGCACGCGCAGCGCGTCGGCGCGGGAAGTCCGGCCGGGCACCATGCGCTGCAAAGCTATGCACCGACCGATCGCACGGCGTTCACCATCCAGCTGCGCCCGGCGCGGCCCACGGCCGACGCCGAGGAACTGTTGACCGGCGCGCCGCTGAGCCTTGCGCTGTTCGCCATGCCGCTGCTGCACGACGGATCGCCGCTGCAGATCCAGGCGCTCGATCTGGGCCGCTACGACATGGCCAGATCGCCGGGTGACCCGGCGACGGCGTCGGCCGCGGCCTGGAACCGGCTTGGTGCCCGGTTCCGAGCGCAGCTGACACCCTGAGCCGGCGCCGTCGCGGCGCCGCGACGACCAGCGGCGCGTTGCCATGCCGCGTGGGTGTGCAGCGCGCGTCTTCCCCCGCAAAACGGGTGCGCGGATGGTCCCGCCGCCTTGCCTGCACTCTTGTGAAGGAACCTTTCATGCCACGATCCACAACTGTCATCGCACGCCGCGTCGCCACGCTGATGGCTTGCGCGGTGCTCTTCGATCAAGCTGCCAGCGCGGGCATCGTCGCGCTGCACAATGATTTGCCCGTTCCGGCGTTCTGTGCCGCGGAGACGTTCTTCTCCGATGCCCCACGCGCCAACGGCCAGCCGGGCCCCCAATACCTGCAGCTGTTCAGCGCGCAGCTTGCGCCCGGCGCCAGTCAGGTCGTGCATGTGCCGGCGGGGACCTGGCCATCGTCGGTCAGCTTCGACGCCGATGGCGTTCCGTTCAGCTCCTCACGGTACTTCAGCACCCTGTTGCTGAGCTGTGGCACCCGTCCGGCAGGCGCCGGCGGCAGCGAGTACGTGGTGCGCCTGATCAACACCGAAGGCTATGTGGCGCCGGAATCCGTGCACGGCAGCGACTCGACCTTCCGCATCGGTCCGGAAATCTTCGATGGCAACTACGAGCTCAAGAGCTACACGCCGAGCGATGACACGGCTTTTGTCATGCGCCTGGGTGCGCGCGATGCCCTGGCCACCGCGGAGCAGCTGCGGGCCGGCGCGCCGCTGAGCATCGCAGTGAACGCCATGCCGCTGCTGCCCGATGGCTCGGCGCTGTTTGACGAAGCGATAGCGCTGGGTCGCTACGCGCTGGTCACGCCGCAGGACGACTCCGGTGACGTGTCGTCGGCGGCTTCGCGCAGCTTCAGCGCGCAGCTCTCGGCGCCGCAGGTGCTCGCACCGGCGCTCTGACGCGGGGGCCGGGCACAGCCCGGCCCTGCGACCAGCGACTCTCTCCAGACAAGGAAGACCTCATGCAAGACCTCATGCAAGACCTCAAGCATGGTCGTGCCCGCCACCACATCGCCGTCGCGGCGCTGGCGTGCAGCGCCTGGTGCAGCCAGGCCGCCGCGCACGGCACCGTCGAGATCCACAACAGCCTGCCGATCGACGTGCAATGCGCCGTGCTCGGCACCCATCGCAGCGCCGAGGGGCCGCTGCAGCATGCCCAACTGTTCCAACCCGCGGTCGCGATCCCCGCGTTCACGTCGCTGAGCATCGCGGTGCCGTGGACGGTGTGGCCGCCGCGGCCCGAACCCGACCAGCGCTGGCACCGCGTGTCGGACGCGTTTTCCCATCTGCGCCTGGTCTGCGAAAGCGGCTTCGATCCCGCGACCGGGAGATGGCGCCAGCTGCACAGCGCCGAGTTCTACGCCGACCTGGCGGTCGACGGCGCCGATGCCGACGCGTCGCTGCCGACTGCGGGCAGCCGGCACCGCAGCGGCGAGCATGTGTTCGCCTACCCGTTGACCGTGGTCACGCCGACCGCGTCGACCGAGTTCATCGTGCAACTGGTGCCGCACGAGGCGACCGTGACGATGGCGCAACTGGAGCAGGACGCGACGATCGATGCCCGACTGGCGGCGTTTGCACTGCACCCGGACGGTGAGCGGCTGCACGCCGAGCCGCAGCTGCTGGGACGCTTTGCGCTGCACCGCGACGCGTCGTTCGACGACGCGAGCGGGTGGCAGTCCGACAGTGCGCAGTACGACTGCTCCGCCTCCGATTGACCGAGCCTTTTCGAGAGATTTCCATCATGAAAAAACCTGTTCTTTCCAATATGCAGCGTGCTGCGATCTGGCTCGCAGCGATGACCGTCTGCACGCCACAGGCGCAGGCGCACGGTTCGATCCCGCTGGAAAACGAGCTCGCGCTGGCTGTGGACTGCGCGCTGTACCTGACGCGTCGCGACGCACACGGCATGGATCGAGGCCGCTTGCTGCAGTACCAGGTCGGCCCGGGGCAGGAGTTCACCGTCGCCCTGCCGCCCGGCACCCTGCCTGCGCGTGCTGCGTTCGCGCCTGCCGCGCACCACGTCTCCGACGCCTTTTCCAGCCTGCAGCTGTTCTGCCGGATCGCCGGCGATGCGGACATGGGGCCGGTGTATTCCGCGGAGTTCTACGCCGCCCTCGATGGGTCGCTCCCCGGCGTCGAAGCCGAGCTGTCGTCGATGCACAGCGACAACCCGCATTGCACCGGTCTGCACGAGCTGTCCTACCCGCTGACCTCGGTCACGCCGAGCGACGCGACCGCATTCGCGATCCGGCTGGCCGCCCACGACCCGTTCGTCACCCGCGAACAATTGCAGCTCGGCGCGCCCGTCGAAGCCTACCTGATCGCGTACGCGCTCGACCCGGCAGGGGCGCGGCTGGAGCACACGCGCCTGATGCGGGGTCCGTTCCCGCTGCAGCTGCTCGGAATCGGGCAGCTGTCCGACGCCACCGGTGCGTCGCTGGCGTCGTCCGGAACCGAGTTGTCCGACCCGGGTTTTCCGACGGTGGTGCTGGACGACGACTCCGACAGTTCGCTGTCGGAGCGTCTCTCGGTGCAGATGACCGAGGACGAGCCTGAGCACGAGCACGAGCTTGCGGCCGTGCTCATGAACGACGGGTCGGACTCGCCCTGACCGTGCGCCGCGCATGCGCCGCGGCGATCGCCGCGGCGTACCACCGGCGACCGCTCAGCGCGGTACGGCGAACGTTCCCGGCGGCGAGTGCTGCGCCGCAGAACCCGCTTCGGCCGGCGCCGCGGTGCCGAGCAACAGCGCGCCGAGCGCCAGCAGGGTCAGCGTCGCAGCCTGCCACGCGCGCTGCCTGGCGCGGCGCACCGGCGGTGCGAGCAGCGCGGCGATGCGCCGACGCCGCAGGCGGCGGTCGGCACCGGGCAGGCTCGGAAAGGCGATCGGGCGAGCCGTGCGCAGGTCGGCCTTGTTCGGCATCGGATTCTCCATTGAGGGTAGGGGCAATGCGCGGTTCGACCGCGCCGTCGCGGTGAAGTTCCACGCAACGACGCGGCTAAAACCGCTGTTGTCGTAACAAAGCGTGTTTGCGCAGTGCAGCAGCTAGAATCGAGGGTCCGCCGCGCCGCGCACGCGTGCCGCGGCCGGATGTCCGATCAACCTCTGTGTGGCCAGCCGCCCGCGGCGCGCGGACGGCGCCACCGCCCGCCCGCCATGCAACGCACGCTGTACGACAAGCTCTGGGACGAACACGTGGTCGACGTCGAATCCGACGGCACCGCGTTGCTGTACATCGACCGCCACCTGGTGCACGAAGTGACCAGTCCGCAGGCGTTCGAGGGCCTGGAGCTGGCCAGGCGCAAGGTCTGGCGCATCAGCGCCAACCTGGCCGTGTCCGACCACAACGTGCCGACCACCGATCGCTCGGCCGGAATCTCCGACCCGGTCTCGAAGCTGCAGGTCGACACCCTGGACGCGAACTGCGCGCGGCTGGGCATCACCCAGTTCCGCATGACCGACCGCCGCCAGGGCATCGTGCACGTGATCGGCCCCGAGCAGGGCGCGACGCTGCCGGGCATGACGGTGGTCTGCGGCGACTCGCACACCAGCACCCACGGCGCCTTCGGCGCGCTGGCCTTCGGCATCGGTACCAGCGAGGTCGAGCACGTGCTGGCGACGCAGACGCTGCTGGCGCGCAAGATGAAGAACATGCTGGTGCGCGTCGAGGGCCGGCTGGGCGCCGGCTGCACCGCGAAGGACATCGCGCTGGCCGTGATCGGCCGCATCGGCACCGCCGGCGGCACCGGCACGACGATCGAGTTCTCCGGCTCGACCATCCGCGCGCTGAGCATGGAAGGTCGCATGACCCTGTGCAACATGGCCATCGAAGCCGGTGCGCGCGCCGGCCTGGTGGCGGTCGACGACACCACGCTGCGCTACATCAAGGGCCGCCCGTTCGCGCCGACCGACGTCGAGTGGGCGCAGGCCGAGAGCTACTGGCGAACGCTGCGCTCGGATTCCGGCGCGCACTTCGACGTCGTCGTCGACCTCGACGCCACGCGCATCGTGCCGCAGGTCACGTGGGGCACGTCGCCGGAAATGGTCGCCGGCATCGACGCGCGCATTCCGGACCCGGACAAGGAAGCCGATCCGGTCAAGCGCGCGGCGATGGAGCGTGCGCTGCAGTACATGAACCTGGAGCCTGGCAAGCCGCTGGCCGACATCCGCATCGACAAGGTGTTCATCGGTTCGTGCACCAATTCGCGCATCGAGGACCTGCGCGACGCCGCGCGCGTGCTCGCCGGGCGGCGCATCGCGTCGAACGTGCGGCTGGCGCTGGCGGTGCCGGGCTCGGGTCTGGTCAAGGCGCAGGCTGAGCGCGAGGGCCTGGACAAGGTGTTCAAGGCCGCCGGCTTCGAATGGCGCGAGCCCGGCTGCTCGATGTGCCTGGCGATGAACGCCGACCGGCTGGAGCCGGGCGAGCGCTGCGCGTCGACCTCGAACCGCAATTTCGAGGGCCGCCAGGGGCAGGGCGGACGCACCCACCTGGTCAGCCCGGCGATGGCCGCCGCGGCCGCGGTGGCCGGCCACTTCGTCGACGTGCGCGCGCTGTGACGCGGCGCCGAGGCTGATACCCGAACCGGACTCCACTCCCATGCAAGCCTTCACCGTTCATCAAGGTCTGGTCGTTCCGCTCGACCGCGAGAACGTCGACACCGACGCGATCATTCCGAAGCAGTTCCTGAAGTCGATCCGGCGCACCGGATTCGGCCCCAACCTGTTCGACGAGTGGCGCTACCTGGACCACGGCGAACCGGGGCAGGACCCGGCGTCGCGGCAGCCGAACCCCGATTTCGTGCTGAACCAGCCGCGCTACGCCGGCGGCAGCATCCTGCTGGCGCGCAAGAACTTCGGCTGCGGCTCGTCGCGCGAGCACGCGCCGTGGGCGCTGGATCAGTACGGCTTCCGCGCCGTGATCGCGCCGAGCTTCGCCGACATCTTCTTCAACAACAGCTTCAAGACCGGGCTGCTGCCGATCGTGCTGCCCGAGCACGAGGTGGCGCGACTGTTCGACGAGGTCGCGGCGTTCGTCGGCTACCGGCTGACGGTGGACCTGCCGCGCCAGCGCGTGGTCAAGGCCGACGGCACCGAGCTGCCGTTCGAGATCACCGAGTTCCGCAAGCAATGCCTCGTCGGCGGCCTGGACGAAATCGGCCTGACGCTTCGTCACGCCGACAAGATCCGCAGCTTCGAGGCCGAGCGCATCGCGCGGATGCCGTGGCTTGCGCACCGAATCCTGTCATCCACCTCCTGAAATTCCGATGAAGATAGCTGTTCTGCCCGGTGACGGCATCGGCCCCGAGATCGTCGCCGAGGCGGTCAAGGTGCTGCAACGCCTGCAGGCGATCCACGGCCTGCGTTTCGAGCTCGAGTACGCCGATGTCGGCGGCACCGCCTACACGAACCACGGCCATCCGCTGCCCGAGGCCACGCTGCGGCTGGCGCAGGCCGCCGACGCTGTGCTGTTCGGCTCGGTCGGAGATCCGCGCTACGACAACCTGGAGCGCGCGCTGCGTCCGGAGCAGGCCATCCTCGGCCTGCGCAAGAACCTGGGGCTGTTCGCCAACCTGCGCCCGGCGCTGCTGTACGCCGAGCTGGCCGACGCGTCGAGCCTGAAGCCCGAGGTCGTCGCCGGGCTGGACATCCTGATCGTGCGCGAACTCACCGGAGACATCTATTTCGGCCAGCCGCGCGGCCGCCGCACGGCGCCCGACGGCGCCTTCGCCGGCGCGCCCGAAGCCTTCGACACCATGCGCTACAGCCGCCCGGAAATCGAGCGCATCGCCCACGTCGCGTTCCAGGCCGCGCGCACGCGTCGCGCGGCGGGCCACGCCGGGCGCGTGACCAGCGTCGACAAGGCCAATGTGCTGGAGACCTTCCAGTTCTGGAAGGACGTCGTCACCGAGGTGCACAAGGACTATCCGGACATCACCCTGGAGCACATGTACGTCGACAACGCGGCGATGCAGCTGGTGCGCGCGCCGAAGAAGTTCGACGTCATCGTCACCGGAAACATGTTCGGCGACATCCTGTCCGACGAGGCGTCGATGCTGACCGGCTCGATCGGCATGCTGCCGTCGGCGTCGCTGAACGCCGAGCAGCGCGGGCTGTACGAGCCGTCGCACGGCTCGGCCCCGGACATCGCCGGGCGCGGCATCGCCAATCCGCTGGCGACCATTCTCAGCGCGGCGATGATGCTGCGCTATTCGCTGGGCCAGGACGCGGCCGCGGCGCGCGTCGAGACCGCGGTGCAGCAGGTGCTGCGCGACGGCCTGCGCACCGCCGACATCGCGCAGCCGGGCGCCGCCACCGTGGGCACCGCGGCGATGGGCGACGCGGTGGTCGCGGCGCTGGACTGATTCGAATCCGACGGAAGACGACGATGGCAAAGATGCGAGTAGGGTTGGTCGGCTGGCGCGGCATGGTCGGCTCGGTGCTGATGCAGCGCATGCGCGACGAAGGCGATTTCGCGCGGATCGAGCCGGTGTTCTTCTCCACCAGCAACGCCGGCGGCGCCGCGCCGGAGTGGGCCGGCGCCGGACTGACGCTGCACGATGCGCACGACCTCGATGCGCTGCGCAGCTGCGACGTGGTGCTGACCGCGCAGGGCGGCGACTACACCGGCGCGGTGTTCGAGCCGCTGCGCGCCAGCGGCTGGAACGGACACTGGATCGACGCCGCGTCGACGCTGCGCATGCGCGACGACGCGGTGATCGTGCTCGACCCGGTCAACCGCCCGGTGATCGACGCCGCGCTGGCGCGCGGCCAGCGCAACTGGATCGGCGGCAACTGCACCGTCAGCTGCATGCTGATGGGAGTCGGCGCGCTGTTCAAGGCCGGACTGGTCGAGTGGATGACCAGCATGACCTACCAGGCCGCCTCGGGCGGCGGCGCGCAGCACATGCGCGAGCTGCTGACCCAGTTCGGCACCCTCAACGCGTCGGTGCGCGGTCTGCTCGACGATCCGGCCTCGGCGATCCTCGACATCGACCGCGGCGTGATCGATACCCAGCGCGCGCTGCCGGCGGCGGCGACGCGGCAGTTCGAGGTGCCGCTGGGCGGCAGCCTGATCCCGTGGATCGACAAGGACCTCGGCAACGGGGTGTCGCGCGAGGAATGGAAGGGCGGCGCCGAGACCAACAAGATCCTCGGCCGCAGCACGCCGATCCCGGTCGACGGCCTGTGCGTGCGCGTCGGTGCGATGCGCTGCCACAGCCAGGCGCTGACCATCAAGCTCACGCGCGACGTGCCGCTGGCCGACATCGAGGCCATGATCGCGGCCGACAACCCCTGGGCCAAGGTGGTGCCGAACACCCGCGAGGCCACCATCCGCGAGCTGACCCCGGTGGCGGTGACCGGCACGCTGACGATTCCGGTCGGACGGCTGCGCAAGCTGGCGATGGGCTCCGATTATCTCGGCGCGTTCACCGTCGGCGATCAGCTGCTGTGGGGTGCTGCCGAGCCGCTGCGGCGCATGCTGCGCATCGTGCTCGAGGCCTGAGCGACCGCTGCGGGCGCACGCCGGGCGGGGTTGCGCAAGCCTTGCGCAGCGCAAATTCCTGCGTTGCGCAAGGCGTCAATCCCGCGTTTGCGGCGGCGATGCGACAATTCGGCCAGCAGCACAAGTTCGGTCAGTGTGCGAACTTGTCAGCCTAACTCTCTGATGCTATGGTGATTTCACTCTAATATCGCCGCCTCTAGTGAATCCGCGCAAGTCACCGACGCATCGCGTACCACGTTCCGGTCTGTGCCGGGCGATCGCCGCCTTGTTCCTGGCGGGAGGCGCCATGGCGCAGGCGCAGGCGCTGGAACTGGGCGCAGCCAGCGTGCAGTCGGCGCTGGGCCAGCCGTTGCGCGTGGTCATCGCGATGGACCCGCTCAGCGCCAGCGAGGCGGCAAGCCTGAAGATCGCGCTCGCGCCCGCAGCGGACTTCGCCGCGCGCCAGCTCAGCTACAGCCACGCGCTCGACCAGTTGCGCGTGACCATCGAGCACGGCGCCGATGGCCGCGTCTGGCTTCAGTTGCGCGGCAACCAGCCGGTCGATGATCCCTATCTGGACGTGTTGCTGCGCGCGACCTGGTCCGGAGGCGAGCTGACGCGCGACTACACCTTGTTGTTCGACCCGCCCGGTTTCCATGAGCCTGGGCCTCCGACCCTGGTTGCGCCACAGGTCGCCGGCGGGCAGACCCAGGCTGCTGCTGCGGTGGCGCCTGCGCCTTCGACGCGGCGTGCCGAAGGGCAGGTCCGGCGGCATGGCGCGGCGCGTTCCAGTGCGCCTGCGACGGCTTCTGCTGCGGCGACCTACCGCGTGCGCCCGGGCGACACGCTGAGCACGATCGCGCGCCGGGTCCAGGTCGAGAACGTATCGCTGGATCAGATGCTCGTCGCCTTGTACAGGGCCAACAGCGGCGCGTTCATCGATCACAACATGAACTTGCTGCGCGCCGGCGCGGTGCTGCGCCTGCCGGCCGCAGGGGCTGCGGGCGCGGTTCCCGATGACGCTGCGCAGCGCGAGGTGGTCGCGCAAAGCCGCGATTTCCAGGCTTACCGCGAACGCCTTGCGCAGCTCGCCGGACACGCCACGCCGCAGCCTTCGCACGCATCGCGGCGCAGCGCAGGGCGCATCGTCGCCGAGGTGCGCGAGCCTGCCGGTGCGGCATCGGCGCCGCGCTCGCGCCTGAAGTTGAGCAAAGCCGCGGTCGGCGCCCAAAGTGCCGAGGCGAACCGCATTGCCAGGCAGGAACAGGCTGCGGCGATCGCCGCGAAGCTGGCTGCGGCGCGCGCCAGCGTGGCCGAACTGTCCAGGCTGGAGGCCAGTGCCGCACAGGCCGAGGCGAGCGCTTCGGCGTCCCGCCCGGCGCCGGCGCAGGCGCCGGTGCAAGCGCCGGTGCAGGCGCCGGTGCAGGCGCCGGTGCAGGCGAAGCCGCGCGTGGCGGCGCCTGCACCTGCGGCGCCGCGGGCGCATTCCGTGGCCTCGGCTGCGGCGCACAAGGCAGCCCCGAAGCTGCCCAGATGGATCGCGCCGCCGGCGGCGCGACCGCGCCCTGCCGAGCCGAGCGTCAGCTGGAGCGACCGACTGCTCGCCAACCCGATGCTGCTGCCGGCCGCCGGCGGCGTGCTGGTCCTGCTCTTGCTGCTGCTGTGGCTGCGCCGCAGGGCGGCATCCAAGGCGCCTCGCGACAGTTCGGTGTTCGACAGCCGGCTCACGAGCGCCGACAGCTTTTTCGGTGGCAGCGGTGGCGAGCGAGTCGACACGCGCAACAGCACGCTGGGCTCGTCGATCGCCTACACGCCCAGCCAGCTCGATGCCGGCGACGTCGACCCGGTGGCCGAAGCCGATGTCTATCTGGCCTACGGCCGTGACCTGCAGGCCGAGGAAATCCTCAAGGAGGCGCTCAAGCAGCACCCGGACCGCAATGCGGCTCGAATCAAGCTGCTTGAAATCTACGCCAAGCGCAAGGACGTGCGTTCGTTCGAAATGACCGCGGCCGAGCTGTTCACGCTGACCGAAGGCACTGGCCCGGACTGGAAGAAGGCGCAGGACCTGGGGCGTCACCTCGATCCGGTCAACCCGCTGTACCACAACACCCAGCCGCCGAGTTCGCTGAACAATCCGTCGACCATGCCTTCGAGCGGATTCGAACCCGCCGCATCGGAGCTCGGTGACGCGGCACCAACGCTGCCGGCGACCGAGCTGATGGCCGCCGGAACGCGCAGCGTGCCCAGCGCGCCGACGGACGCGGGCGGACTCGACCTCGACCTCGACCTCGCCGGCAGCGGTGCCGGCGCTGGCAGCGAGCCGGCCGTGCCGCCGGCGGAGCTCGATTTCGATCTTGGCGGAGTCGCGCCGGCCGGGCTTGCGACGCCTGCCGCCGGGATCGAGCCCGAACCCCGTGCCGTGCCGGAGCATGCGCCGCTGGAGTTCGACCTCAGCGGGCTGTCGCTGGACCTGACTCCTCCTGCGGGTTCGGTTCCGGCAGATGCACAACCCACGCAGCAGCCTGTGCTCGACGGCGATCTCGAGCTGGTCGCCGTTGACGACGCCGACGAAGCCGCTGCCTCGCCCGCGCCAGCGTTCGAGCAGCCGCTGCGCGACGAGCCGCACGATGCGGAACAGCCAGCCGGCGCATCGCCTGTCGAGGAATCGCACCTCGAGGAATCGCACCTCGATGAATTGCACCTCGATGAATTGCACCTCGATGAATTGCCCGCCGGGCCGGAGCACGCCGTCGAGCCCGCGGCCGATGGCCATGCGCTCGAAGCCGCGCCATCGGGTGGCCCGGTCCATGCGCAGGAGCCTGCCGAGGCAGTCGACACCCGATTCGAGCTGATCGAGGAATGCCGCGCGCTCGGCGATGTCGACACGGCGCGCGACCTGTTGCGCGAAATCGTCGCCGAGTCCGACGGGCCCTCGCGCGCACGCGCCGAGGCGATGCTGGCCGAGCTGGGTTGAGCGCGGTCGTGCGGCGCGCGCATTGCGGCGATCCGGCACGATGCGCATTGCGCTGGGCCTGAGCTATCGCGGCTGTGCCTACCAGGGCTGGCAGAGCCAGCCCGGAGGCAGCACCGTGCAGGACGCGCTGGAGAGCGCGTTGCAGCGCTTCGTCGGCAGCCCGCTGCGCGTGGTCTGCGCCGGGCGCACCGACGCTGGCGTGCACGCGCTGCAGCAGGTGGTGCATCTGGACAGCCCGGTGACGCGGGCTCCGTTCTCGTGGGTGCGCGGCGTCAACACCTTCCTGCCGGCAGACGTCGCGGTGCGCTGGGCACGCGAGGTCGACGACGCATTCCATGCGCAGAAGAGCGCGCGCTCGAGGCGCTACCGCTATGTGCTGCTGCAGCACGCGGTGCGCCCGGCCCTGCTGCACGGCCTGGTCGGCTGGACGCATCTTCAGCTCGATGCCGACGCCATGCGCGCGGGCGCCGCCGAGCTGCTCGGCGAACACGATTTCTCGTCGATGCGCGCCAGCGCCTGCCAGGCGCCGAGTCCGGTGAAGACCGTGCACGCGATCGACATCGCGCGCGAGGGCGACACCTGGACCTTCGACTTCCACGCCAACGCGTTCCTGCACCACATGGTGCGCAACATCATGGGTTGCCTGCTCGCGGTCGGCAGCGGCGCGCGCGACGCCGCCTGGCTGCGCGCGGTGCTGCACGCGCGCGACCGCCGTGTCGCAGCGCCGACCTTCATGCCCGACGGCCTGTATTTCGCCGGGCCGAGCTATGCGGGACAATGGGATCTTCCCGAGCCCGTTCGCGGCCAGCCGGTGCTGCGCGCCTGAGCGCGCGTCTGCGCGCCGCCGTCCCCGTCCCCGTCCCCGTCCTCGCCATGCACCGCACCCGGATCAAGATCTGCGGCATTACCCGCGTCGACGATGCGCTGGCGGCTGCCGCCGCGGGAGCCGATGCCATTGGCCTGGTGTTCTACCCGCCGAGCCCGCGCGCGGTCGACATCGAGCAGGCGCTGGCGATCCGCCGCGCGCTGCCGCCGCTGGTGGGGACCGTGGCGCTTTTCGTCAACGCCGAGGCCGCGTTCGTCGACCGCGTGGTGCAGCGCCTGCGCCCGTCGCTGCTGCAGTTCCACGGCGACGAAACGCCGCAGGACTGCGCGCGCCACGGCCACCCGTACCTGCGCGCCGCGCGCATGCGTGCCGGGTTCGATTTGGTAGACTTCGCTGCGCGCTACGCCGATGCCCAGGGAATCCTGGTCGACGCATTCGTCGATGGCTACGGCGGCGGCGGCGAGGTGTTCGATTGGTCACTGATTCCAACAAACGTCGGCTTTCCCATCGTTTTGTCTGGTGGGTTGCGTGCGCAAAATGTGGCGCAGGCGGTTTCGCGCGTGCGTCCCTGGGCGGTTGACGTCTCCTCCGGAGTCGAGGCCGCCAAGGGCGTGAAGGACGCCGCCGCGATGCGCGACTTCGTCGCCGCGGTGCGCGCCGCCGACACGTCGCCGCCGCGCTGAGCGCCGCGGCGCGGCCGTGTCCTCCGCAGACCATTTGCGCACACACCGAAATGCTGGATTACGACTACCCCGATGCACAGGGCCATTTCGGCCCCTACGGCGGCCGTTTCGTCGCCGAGACCCTGTTCAAGGCTCTCGACGAACTCGACGCGGCCTGGACCCATTACAGCAGCGACCGCGAGTTCCTCGACGAACTGGCGTACGAGCTCAAGCACTTCGTCGGCCGCCCGAGCCCGATCTACCACGCCGCCCGGCTCAGCCGCGAGCTCGGCGGGGCGCAGATCTACCTCAAGCGCGAGGACCTGAACCACACCGGCGCGCACAAGATCAACAACACCATCGGCCAGGCGATGCTGGCGCGGCGCATGGGCAAGCCGCGCGTCATCGCCGAGACCGGCGCCGGCCAGCACGGGGTGGCGTCGGCCACCGTGGCGGCGCGCTACGGCATGGAATGCGTCGTCTACATGGGCGCCGAGGACATCGAACGCCAGGCGCCTAACGTCTACCGGATGAAGCTTCTCGGTGCCAGCGTGGTGCCGGTGCACAGCGGATCGAAGACGCTGAAGGACGCGCTCAACGAAGCGCTGCGCGACTGGGTGACCAACGTCGAGAACACCTTCTACATCATCGGCACGGTGGCGGGGCCGCATCCGTATCCGGCGATGGTTCGAGATTTCCAGCGCATCATCGGCGACGAGTGCTTGCAGCAGATGCCGGCGATGGTCGGGCGCCAGCCCGATGTGGTGCTCGCCGCGGTCGGCGGCGGCAGCAATGCGATGGGCATTTTCTACCCCTACATCCAGCACGACGCGGTGCGGCTGGTCGGCGTCGAGGCCGGCGGCGAGGGCCTGGCCAGCGGGCGCCACGCGGCGTCGCTTTCGGCCGGAGCGCCGGGGGTGCTGCACGGCAACCGCACCTACCTGCTGCAGGACGCCGGCGGCCAGATCATCGAGACGCACTCGGTGTCGGCCGGGCTCGACTACCCCGGAGTCGGCCCCGAGCACGCCTGGCTGAAGGACCTGGGCCGCGCCGAGTACGTTGCGGTGACCGACTCCGAGGCGCTCGAAGCGTTCCACCGGCTGTGCCGCACCGAAGGAATCATCCCGGCGCTGGAATCGAGCCACGCACTGGCGCAGGCGATGAAAATGGCGCGCGGGATGGACTCCGACAAGATCCTGCTGGTCAACCTCTCGGGTCGCGGCGACAAGGACATCGGCGCCATCGCGGCGCGCGAAGGGGGCTTCCAATGAGCCGCATTCCGGCCACTTTCGCCGCGCTGGCAGCGCGGGGCCGCAAGGCGCTGATCCCGTACATCACCGCCGGCGACCCATCGCCGCAGGGGACCGTGGCGCTGATGCACGCGCTGGTCGCCGCAGGTGCCGACATCGTCGAGCTCGGCGTGCCGTTCTCCGACCCGATGGCCGACGGCCCGGTGATCCAGCGCGCCGCCGAGCGCGCGCTGGCGCATGGCGTGCGGCTGGCCCAGGTTCTCGACTGGGTGCGGGCGTTTCGCGCCGACGACGCGCGCACCCCGGTGGTGCTGATGGGCTATGCCAACCCGATCGAGCGCTACGGAGTCGATGCGTTCATCGCCGCGGCGGCCGCAGCCGGGGTCGACGGCGTGCTGGTCGTCGACTATCCGCCCGAGGAGGCGGTCGATTTCGCGCGCGCGCTGCAGGCACGCGACATCGACCCGATCTTCCTGCTCGCGCCGACTTCGACCGAGGCGCGGATGCGCCATGTCGACGCGCTGGCCAGCGGCTATGTCTACTACGTGTCGCTGAAGGGGGTGACCGGCGCCGGCCACCTCGACGCCGCCGACGTCGCCGCGCGCTTGCAGCAACTGCGCGCGCATGTGAAACTGCCGCTTGGCGTGGGTTTTGGCATCCGTGACGGCGTCGGCGCGGCCGCGGTGGCCGCCAGCGCCGATGCGGTGATCATCGGCTCGCGCATCATCGAATTGATGGAAGGCCTGGACGACGACGCCGCGCGCGCCGCAGCGGCGAGTTTCGTCGCCGACATCCGCCAGGCCATCGACGCGCCGCGCGCGGCGCCCAACAGGAGCGCATCATGAGTTGGCTCGAAAAACTGCTGCCGCCGAAAATCCAGCCCACCGAAGCGGGCAGTCGCCGGCAGATGCCCGAGGGGCTGTGGATCAAGTGCCCGTCGTGCGAGTCGGTGCTGTACAAGACCGACCTCGAGAAAAACCTGTCGGTGTGCCCGAAATGCGCGCACCACATGCGCATCGGTGCGCGCCAGCGAATCGACGCGCTGCTCGACGGCGAAGGGCGCTACGAAATCGGCCAGGAAGTGCTTCCGGTCGACGCGCTGAAGTTCAAGGACAGCCGCAAGTATTCCGAGCGTCTGAAGGAAGCGCTGGAAAATACCCAGGAGACCGACGCGCTGGTCGTCATGGGAGGCGCCATCCAGAGCATCGCGGTGGTCGTCGCGTGCTTCGAGTTCGAATTCATGGGCGGCTCGATGGGCTCGGTGGTCGGCGAGCGCTTCGTGCGCGGAGTCGAAACCGCGCTGGAGCAGAAGGTGCCGTTCCTGTGTTTCACCGCCACCGGCGGCGCGCGCATGCAGGAAGGCCTGCTGAGCCTGATGCAGATGGCCAAGACCAACGCCGCGCTGGCGCGCCTTGCCGCCGCGCGCATTCCGTACATCAGCGTGCTGACCGACCCGACGATGGGCGGGGTGTCGGCCAGTTTCGCGTTCGTCGGCGACATCGTGCTGGCCGAGCCGAAGGCCTTGATCGGCTTCGCCGGGCCGCGGGTGATCGAAAACACCGTCCGCGAGAAATTGCCTGAAGGTTTTCAGCGCGCCGAATTCCTGATGCAGAAGGGAGGCATCGACCGCATCGTCGACCGCCGCGAGTTGCGTGCCGAACTCGCCCACATGCTCGCCATGCTGCAGCGCCAGCCCGCCGATGCCATCTCAGCTTGACCCCGGCGCGCCGGGTTGGGACCTGGCGCGCTGGTTGCAGCACGCCGAACAGCTGCATGCGCAGCCGATCGCGCTCGGGCTCGAGCGCGTGGCGCGGGTCCGCGATGCGCTCGGGCTGCATTTCGATTGCCCGGTGTTCACCGTCGCCGGGACCAACGGCAAGGGATCGACCTGCGCCTACATCGAGCAGATCCTGCTCGCCGCCGGCTACCGCGTCGGACTGTACGGCTCGCCGCACCTGGTGGCGTTCGAGGAACGCTGCCGCATTGGCGGCGTCGCGGTCGACGCCGACGCGCTGGTGCCGCACATGCTGGCGGTCGAACAGGCGCGCTGCGCGCTGCAGCCGGCCGAGGCGCTGACGTATTTCGAATTCACCACGCTGGCGATCCTGCGCCTGCTGGCCGCTTCGGGGCTCGACGCGGTGGTGCTCGAGGTCGGCATGGGCGGACGGCTCGACGCGGTCAACGTGATCGACGCCGACTGCGCGGTGATCACCAGCATCGCGCTGGACCACACCGCGTTCCTCGGCCCCGACCGTGAGGCCATCGGTTTCGAGAAGGCAGGAATCCTGCGCGGCGGACGCGTCGCGATCGTCGCCGACCCGCAGCCGCCGGCCAGCGTGCTGCGGCATGCGGCCGACGTCGGCGCGCAGCTGTGGCGCGTCGGCGAACAGTTCGGCTTCAGCGCGCTGGGCCAGCAGCAGTGGGCGTGGCACGGGCCGCATCTGCGCCGGCCGGCGCTGGCCTGGCCGACGATGCGCGGCGCCAACCAGTTGCTCAACGCCAGCGCTGCGCTGGCCGCGCTCGACGCGCTGCGCGAGCGGCTGCCGACCAGTGCGCGCGACGTGCGCCAGGGCCTGGCGCGCGCCGAGTTGCCGGGGCGCTTCCAGGTGCTGCCCGGGCAGCCGCAGATCGTGCTCGATGTCGCGCACAACCCGCACGCGGTCGCGGTGCTGGCGGAGAATCTCGATGCCCTGGGCTTCGCTCCGACGACCCACGCCGTGTTCGGTGCGATGGCCGACAAGGACATCGCCTCGATGCTGGCGCGGATCGCGCCGCTGGTGCAGCGCTGGTACCCGTGTGCGTTGCCTGTGGCGCGCGCCGAGGACGTCGCGGCGCTGGCCTCGCGCATCGATCCGGCCCAGCTTGCCGGCGTCTACCCGACTCCGGCGCAGGCGTTCGCGGCGGCCCGCGCTGCCGCCGATACAGCCGATAGAATCGTGGTTTTCGGCTCGTTCCACACGGTCGGCGGAGTGCTCGAGGCGCTGCGCGGCGATCGCACCCCAGCTACCCGATGAAAGTCCCAGGCAAGCGCGGCAAGGACGGCGAGCGCCGCGCGCGCGCCTCCGAGCCGCAGAGCGAAGAGGCGTTGCGCGTTCGCGCACGCCGGCGGCTGATCGGCGCGGTGGCGCTGGTGCTGACCGGAATCGTTGTTTTTCCGCTGATTTTCGAGACCCAGCCCAGGCCGGTGGCGTCGAACATGACGCTGGACATCCCGCCGCAACCCGCGCTGCGCGCTGCCAGCGCAGCGGCGGCGCAGGCTCCGGCCGCACGCGCAGCCAGCGCCGCGGCAGCGGCTCCGGGCACCGTGGCAGCGAACACGCCCGCGGTTTCGCCTCCGCTTGCTGCGCCGACAGTCCGCTCCGCGCCGACTGCCCGCCCTGCGCCGACTGGCCGCCCCGCGCCGAACATCAGCCCTGCGCCGACGGCCCGCCCTGCGCCTGAGACGGCGCCAGGCAAGCCCCCCGGGCCCACCGCGGCGCGCAGCGCGCAGCGCATGGCCGGCGCGCGCCAGGCGCTGGCCGCACTGGAAGGCAAGACGCCGGGGCAGATCAGTGCAGCCAGCGCGGCCGAGGCGGCGGTTCCGCACGACACGCGTTTCATCGTGCAGGCCGGCGCCTACGCCGACGCAGCCAGCGCGCGCCGTGTCCGCATGACCATCGAGCATGCCGGTTACCGGACCTACACCCAGGTGGTCGACACGGCGGCCGGCAAGCGCATTCGCGTGCGCGTGGGCCCGTTCACCAGCCACGCACAGGCGGCGCAGGTCGCCGCGCGCATCCGCGCGCTGGGGCTGAGCGCAGTGGTGCTGACGCTGTGAACCCGCTCGACTGGCTGGCGATCGCCGCGCTTGGCGTGTCGGCGCTGGTCGGGGTGCTGCGCGGCGCCGCATACGAACTGATCAGCCTTGGCGGCTGGGTCGCCGCCATCGTCGTCGCGCATCTGGGCGCGCCGTGGGTCGCGCTGCGGCTACCGTCCGCGATCGCGGCGCCCGAGCTGCGCGCAGGGGTCGGCTGGGGCGTGTGCTTCATTGCCACGCTGCTGGCCAGCGGATTGCTGGCGACGCTGGCGCGGCTGCTGCTGCGGTCGACCGGGCTTGGGCTGTTCGATCGCAGCCTGGGTGCGCTGTTCGGCCTGGCGCGTGGCGTGCTGCTGGTGCTGGTCGCGCTGTTCACGGCGCGCTATACCGCGCTGCCGCACAGCACGCTGTGGCAGACCTCGCTGTTCGTACCGCCGGCGTCGGCCGCGCTGGACGCGCTGCTTCCCGCTTTGCCCCACGCCGTCGCGCACGCGCTGCCGGCCCATTGATTCGGTTTCGTTGGAGTGCATCATGTGTGGAGTCGTCGGCATCGTTTCGCGACAGCCGGTCAATCAGGTGATCTACGACGCATTGCTGCTGCTGCAGCACCGCGGTCAGGACGCCGCCGGAATCGTCACCGGCCAGTCGGGCAAGCTGTACATGCAAAAGGCGCGCGGAATGGTGCGCGACGTTTTCCGCACCCGCAACATGCGCGCGCTGCCGGGCAGCTATGGCCTGGGCCAGGTGCGCTATCCGACTGCAGGCAGCGCCGACAGCGAAGAGGAAGCGCAACCGTTCTACGTCAACGCGCCGTACGGGCTGGCATTGGCGCACAACGGCAACCTGACCAACACCGCCGAGTTGCGCGGCCAACTCGCCGGAACCGATCATCGGCATATCAATACCGGGTCGGATTCCGAAGTTCTGCTCAACGTGCTGGCGAGCGAACTCGATCGCGTCAGCGGCGCGCAGCCGCTGGCTCCGGCCGACCTGTTCGCCGCGGTGCGCGGGGTGCACCGCAGGGTGCGCGGCTCGTACGCGGTGGTGGCGCTGATCGCCGGCCATGGACTGCTCGCGTTCCGCGATCCGTACGGCATCCGGCCGCTTTGTTTCGGCCGTAGCGAGACCGAAGGCGATTTCATGGTCGCCAGCGAATCGGTCGCGCTCGAGGGCAACGGCTTCCGCCTGGAGCGCGACGTAGCGCCGGGCGAGGCCGTGTTCGTCGATCTCGACGGCCGCCTCAGCGCCGAGCAGTGCGCGACTGCGCCGACGCTGAATCCGTGCATTTTCGAGTTCGTCTACCTGGCGCGGCCCGACTCGGTGCTCGACGGCATCTCGGTCTACCAGGCGCGGCTGAACATGGGCGAGACGCTGGCGCAGCGTGTCATCTCGGTGATGCCGCCGAGCGAAATCGACGTCGTCATCCCGGTGCCCGAATCGAGCCGGCCGTCGGCGATGCAACTGGCGTGGAAGCTGGGCCGGCCGTACCGCGAAGGTTTCGTCAAGAACCGCTACGTCGGTCGCACCTTCATCATGCCTGGACAAGCGGTGCGCAAGAAGTCGGTGCGCCAGAAGCTCAACGCCATCGGCCAGGAATTCGCCGGGCGCAACGTTCTGCTGGTCGACGATTCGATCGTGCGAGGAACGACTTCGCGCGAAATCGTGCAGATGGCGCGAGAGGCAGGAGCACGCAAGGTCTATCTGGCGTCGGCGGCGCCTCCGGTGCGCTATCCGAACGTCTACGGCATCGACATGCCGACCGCAGGCGAACTCGTCGCGCATGGGCGCGATGTCGAACAGATCCGGGCGCAGATCGGCTGCGACGCACTGATCTACCAGGATCTGGAAGCGATGAAGCGCGCGGTGCGCCGCGAACGCGCCGATATCGCGACCTTCGAAGCCTCGTGCTTCGACGGCTGCTACGTCACCGGCGACGTCGATGCGGCGCTGCGCGGCGCGCAACGCGGCAACGGCGACGACCCGCCTGGGGGGCGGCTGAACCTGCAGGGCCAGGAGGAGACGCCGGCATGAGCGCAGCGCGCGGGGTAGTTCAATGAGCGAGACATTCGACGACGACGCGCCGCTGCACCCGGACACCATCGCCGTGCGCGAGGCGCTGCCGCGCAGTGCCTGGGGCGAGCACAGCGAGGCCTTGTTCCTGACCAGCAGCTTCGTGCAGCCCGACGCGGCCAGCGCTGCAGCGCGCTTCGCAGGCGACGAGGACGGCTTCATCTACTCGCGCTTCTCGAATCCGACGGTGGCCAGCATGGAGCGCCGGCTGGCTGCGCTGGAAGGAACCGAGGCCGCGCTCGGCACAGCCAGCGGCATGGGCGCGATCGCGCTGATCATGCTCGCGCTGCTGAAGTCGGGCGACCACGTGGTGTGTTCGCGCTCGGTGTTCGGCGCCACGCTGAAGCTGCTCGGCGCCGAGTTCGCCAAGTTCGGCGTCGAGACCACGTTCGTGCCGCAGACCGACCTTGCGGCGTGGCGCGCGGCGATCCGCCCCGGGCGCACCCGGCTGTTGTTCGCCGAGTCGCCGACCAATCCGCTGGCCGAGGTCTGCGACATTGCCGCGCTGGCCGAGCTGGCGCACGACTCCGGCGCGCTGCTGGCAGTCGACAACTGCTTCTGCTCGCCGGCGCTGCAGCGCCCGGCCGAGTTCGGCGCCGACCTCGTCGTGCATTCGGGAACCAAGTACCTCGACGGCCAGGGCCGCGTGGTTTCCGGCGCCGTGTGCGGAAGTCGCGAACTGATCGAGGGCCGGTTGCTGCCGATGCAGCGCAGCGCCGGAATCACGCTGTCGCCGTTCAACGCCTGGGTGGTGCTCAAGGGCCTTGAGACGCTGAGCCTGCGCATGCGCGCGCACAGCGCCAACGCGTTGGAGCTGGCGCACTGGCTGCAGCGCGAGCCTGCAGTGGCGCGGGTGCACTACCCCGGACTGCCGACGCACCCGCAGCACGCGCTGGCGATGAGCCAGCAGTCGGGCCAGGGCGGCGCGGTGCTGTCGTTCGAGGTCGCTGCGCCCGACGCGGCCAGCGCGCGCGCGCGCGCCTTCGCCGTCATCGACGCCACCCGGCTGTGCTCGATCACCGCCAACCTCGGCGACACCAAGACCACCATCACCCACCCGGCCAGCACTTCGCACGGCCGCCTCAGCGAGGAGCAGCGCGCCGCTGCCGGAATCACCCAGGGCCTGCTGCGCATCGCGGTCGGCCTCGAGCATGTCGGCGACCTGCAGCGCGATCTGGCGCGCGGATTGCGTGCGCCGGCCTGAAACCTCTCCTGTGCCCATGACTCGTCCCGTCCGCACCCGTTTCGCACCCAGTCCGACCGGTTTCATCCACCTCGGCAACATCCGCTCGGCGCTGTACCCGTGGGCCTTCGCACGCCACCACGGCGGCTGCTTCATCCTGCGCATCGAGGACACCGACACCGAGCGTTCGACCGACGCTGCGGTGCAGGTGATCCTGCAGAGCATGCAATGGATGGGGCTCGACTACGACGAAGGTCCGTACTACCAGATGCAGCGCATGGCGCGCTACCGCACCGTGCTGCAGCAATTGGTCGACGCCGGCCACGCCTATCCCTGCTACATGAGCACGGCCGAGCTCGATGCGCTGCGCGAGCAGCAGATGGCCGCCGGCGAGAAGCCGCGCTACGACGGGCGCTGGCGTCCGGAGCCGGGACGCACGCTGCCCGAGCCTCCGCCCGGCGTGCAGCCGGTGCTGCGTTTTCGCACGCCTGCCAGCGGCAGCGTGGCGTGGGACGACAAGGTCAAGGGCCGCGTCGAGGTGCGCAACGACGAGCTCGACGACCTGGTCATCGCCCGCCCCGACGGAACGCCGACCTACAACTTCTGCGTCGTCGTCGACGACATCGACATGGCCATCACCCATGTCATCCGAGGCGACGACCACGTCAACAACACGCCGCGGCAGATCCACATCTTTCGCGCGCTGGGCGCCGAGCCGCCGGTCTACGCGCACCTGCCGACGGTGCTCAACGAGCAGGGCGAGAAGCTGTCCAAGCGCAATGGCGCGAAAAGCGTGCTGCAGTACCGCGACGAGGGCTACCTGGCCGATGCGATGGTCAATTACCTGGCCCGGCTGGGCTGGTCGCACGGGGACGCCGAGGTGTTCTCGCGCACGCAGCTGGTGCAGTGGTTCGATCTCGACCACCTCGGCCGTTCGGCGGCGCAGTTCGACGGCGAGAAGCTCAAGTGGCTCAATGCACAGTACCTGCGCGCGATGCCGGCGGCCGAGCTGGCCGCGCAGCTGCGTCCTTTCGTGCAGCGTGCCGGGCTGGTCGAGCACGGTGTCGATCTGGCCGCCGCCGCCGAGCTGTTGCGCGAGCGCGCGAGCACTCTGGCCGAGCTCGCCGAGCTGTGCGCAATGTTCTACGCGCCACCGCAGCCGGACCCGGAGTTGCTGGCGCAGCACCTGGGCGACGCCGCGCGCGGTGGACTGTCCGACCTGCTGCCGCGTCTGCAGGCGCTGCCGGACTGGGACGCAGCGTCGATCGGCGCCGCGCTGAAAGCGTCGCTGAAGTCCTGCGGGCTGAAGATGCCGCAACTGGCGATGCCGCTGCGGCTGCTCGTCACCGGTCGGCTGCAGACGCCGTCGGTCGACGCGGTGCTGGCGCTGTGCGGGCGCGAAGCGGTGCTCGATCGCCTGACCGCAGGCTTGCGCGGCTGAGGCGCGTTGCGGGCACGCGACGGTTTGGGTTACAATTGATTTGTTTAGAGGTTTCAAGGGCAAAAGGGCGAGCCGTGGCGAAAACAACTACTACGCGCAAATCCGTGGACAGTGATAGCGATGTCCTGACTCCTACCAAACCGCAGGTCTCGAAAGAGGCCAATCCCTGGGACTTGATGATGGCCAACGCGGCCGAGGTCGCGTCGACCTTCCGCAAGCGTCCCCAGGTGAAGGTTTCGTCGCCGTGGCGAGAAGGCTTCGGACGTCCGCTGTCGCAGCGTTCGCGCGAGATCTACGAGCACATCACGGCGAACAAGACGCGGCTGAAGCAGAAGTAAGCCGGCCGTTCCAGGCCGGCGGCGCAAACTCAGCGCGCGGCCAGCGCTGCCGCGCAGTCGGCGACCAGCTGCGGTCCCTGGTAAATCAGGCCTGTATACAGTTGCACGAGGTCGGCGCCGGCCGCGATTTTCGCGCGTGCGCCGGAAGCGTCGACGATTCCGCCGACTCCGATGATCGGGTAGCCGCGTCCGAGGTGCGCGCGCAACTGCGCGATCACCGCGTCGGAGCGCACCTGCAGCGGGGCACCGCTGAGGCCTCCGGATTCGGCGGCGTGGCGCAGGCCTTCGACGCCGTCGCGCGCGATCGTGGTGTTGGTCGCGATCACGCCGTCGACTCCGTGGCGCTGCAGCGCGTCGGCCAGCGCGGCGATCTGCGCGGGATCGAGGTCGGGCGCCACTTTCAGCAACAGCGGAACGCGCCGCCCCTGCGCGTCGGCCAGCCGCGCGCGTTCGTCGGCCAGTCCGCGCAACAGCGTCTCCAGCGCCTCGTCGCTTTGCAGCTGGCGCAGATTGCGCGTGTTCGGCGACGACACGTTGACGCTGACGTAGTCGGCGTTCGCATGCACCGCGCGCAATCCGGCAGCGTAGTCGTCGAGCGCGCGCTCGATCGGGGTGGTCGCGTTCTTGCCGATGTTCAGTCCGAGCGGAACTTCACGGCGGCTGCGCCGGACGTTGCGCAGGAACGCGTCGAGCCCTGCGTTGTTGAACCCCATGCGGTTGATCAACGCGCGCGCCTGCGGCAGCCGGAAAAGCCGCGGTTGCGGATTGCCCGCCTGCGGCCTGGGCGTGACCGTGCCGACTTCGACAAAACCGAACCCGAGCGCGGCGAGGGCATCGATCGCCTCGCCATTCTTGTCCAGTCCGGCAGCCAGCCCGACACGGTTCGGAAACCGCAGGCCGAGAAGCTGGACCGGGTCGTGCACCCGCGCCGGTGCGGCCAGCAGCGAAAGTCCGCAGCCGTGCAGCAGCCGCAGAGCACGCAGGCTCAGCGCGTGCGCGGTTTCGGGCTCGAGTGCGAACAGCAGGGGGCGGGCGACGGCATAGGGAATCGGCATGGTGCGACGGGGCCACTGGGCGATCGACGATAATAAGCGCTTCCCGACACACGACCTTGCGCGATACCGCTCAGATGAATCAGGATCAACTCAAGCGCGAAGTCGCGCAAGCCGCGCTGCGCCAGATTCCCGAAGGCCAGATCATCGGCGTGGGTACCGGATCGACGGTGAATTTCTTCATCGACGCCCTCGCCGACATCCGCCACCGCGTGCGCGCGACGGTGTCGAGCTCGGAGCGCAGCACCGAACGGCTTCGCGCCCACGGCTTCGAGGTGCTCGACCTCAACGCGGTGACGAGCGTTCCGGTGTATGTCGACGGCGCCGATGAGATCGATCCGGCCGGGGCGATGATCAAGGGCGGTGGCGGAGCGCTGACCCGCGAGAAGATCCTCGCCGAGGTCGCCGAGCGCTTCATCTGCATCGTCGACGCTTCCAAGCTGGTGCCCAGGCTCGGCCGCTTTCCGCTTCCGGTCGAAGTCGTGCCGATGGCGCGCGAGCTGGTGCGACGCCGGCTCGTCGCGCTGGGTGGAGCGCCGCGGCTGCGCGAGGGTTTCGTCACCGACAACGGCAACCAGATTCTCGACGTGCACGGGCTGGACATCGACGACCCGCGGGCGCTGGAAACGCGGATCAACCAGATTCCCGGAGTGGTCACGGTCGGCCTGTTCGCGCATCGCGGCGCCGATCGGGCGCTGGTCGGCACGCCGGACGGCGTCGACGAGCGCAGCTTCGGCTGATTGCGGGGCTGGGCACCTGCGCGCCGAGCCGGCCGCCGGGGCATTGCAGTGCCGGACTAGAACTGGAATCCGGGCGGCGCGTGCGGGTCGGGCGGCGGCTTCACGGGAACGCTCGGCAACGGCGACCGCTCGGCTGCCGGGCGCGACGCCACGGCTGCGGCAGGTGGTGCCAGCGAACGCGCCGACGTGAAGTGGTCATGCGGCGGCAGCCGGCTGTGCGCCGGATAGCCGGCCGCGCTCAGCGCGTGCTGCCAGGCCGCGGCGTCGAATCCGGGCGTCAGCTGCAGCGCGCCGATGGCCAGCAGCGGCAGGCGCCGCACGCCGTGGCTGAGTTGTGCGAAGCGCGCGCGTGCCGCGGGGTTGTCGACGCGCAGCTCGGTGTAGGGAATCCCGCGCTGGCGAAGCAGCTGCACGCCGTCGTCGCAGGCGGCGCACTCAGGCATGGTGTAGATGACCACCGGATAGCGCGCGACGACCGCGCGCAGCTCGGCCGGCAGCGACGGTGGCGGCGCCGGAGTGGCCTGGCTGGTCAGGCGCTGCACCTGGTGTGTTCCGGACAGCGGCGGGATGTCGGTGAACGTCACCTGGCCGCCGGGTCCGACCACCTTGTACAGCGCCCACGCCGCGTGCAGCGGCAGCAGCGCAAGCAGTGCCGCGAGTGCAGGGCGTCGCACAGACTTCATGGCCGCTGCCCGATCCCCTGGTGGCGCAGCAATGCGTCGATGGCAGGCTCGCGCCCGCGGAATGCGCGGAACGACTCCATGGCGTCGCGGCTGCTGCCGCGGGCCAGGATTTCGGCACGAAAGCGCGCGCCGGTGTCCGGGTCGAGCACGCCGTGTTCCTCGAATCCGGCGTAGGCGTCGGCCGACAGCACCTCGGCCCACTTGTAGCTGTAATAGCCGGCAGCGTAGCCCCCGGCGAAGATGTGGGAAAAGCTATGCTGGAACCGGTAGAAATCGGGCGGGAACACGACCGCCACTTCGCTGCGGACCGCATCGGCGAGCTCGGCAATGGCCTGCGGTGTGAACGCGCGCAGGCCGTGGTGCAGCCGCAGGTCGAACAGCGAGAACTCGACCTGGCGCAGCATCTGCAGTCCCGACTGGAAATGGCGTGCGGCGAGCATGCGCTCGAACAGCGCGCGCGGCATCGGCTCGGTGGTGTCGACATGGCGTGTCAGGCGCTGCAGCACGCCCCATTCCCAGCAGAAATTCTCCATGAACTGACTGGGCAGCTCGACAGCGTCCCACTCGACGCCGCTGATTCCCGAGGCAGCGATGTCGTCGACTTCGGTCAGCAGATGGTGCAGGCCATGGCCGAACTCGTGGAACAGCGTCTGCACGTCATCGTGCGTGAGCAGCGCCGGGCGGCCACCGACTCCGCTGGCGAAATTGCACGTCAGCAAGGCGACCGGGGTCTGCAGCGTGCCGTCGGGGCGGCGCCAGCGCGCGCGCGCGTCGTCCATCCAGGCACCGGAACGCTTGCCCGGACGCGCATGCAGGTCGGTGATGAAACGCCCGACCAGGGTGCCGCGGGAATCCTCCACGCGCCACAGGCCGACATCCGGATGCCAGCGCAGCGCCTCGGGAGCCGGCTCGGCGACGATGCGCACGCCGAACAGTTCGTGCACCAGGTCGAACAGTCCGGCCAGCACCTGGGGCTCGGTGAAGTAGGCCTTGACGTCCTGTTCCGAGTACGCGTAACGCGCCTCGCGCAGGCGCTCGGAAGCGAACGCCAGGTCCCATGCCTGCAGTTCGCGCAGGCCGAGTTCGGCGGCGGCGAACGCGCGCAGATCGCTCAGATCGCGCTCGGCCTGCGCGCGCGCGCGCCGCGCCAGGTCGAGCAGGAAGTGTTCGACCTCGTCGGCACTGCGGGCCATCTTGGGCTGCAGCGACAAGGCGGCGAAGTCCGCGAAACCGAGCAGCCGTGCCTCCTCGTCGCGCAGCGCGAGCAGCTCGGCCATCAGCGCCGAGTTGTCCAGCGCGGCGTCGCCCAGATCGCTGGCGCGGGTGACGTAGGCGCGATACATGCGCGCACGCAGCGCGCGGTCGCGCGCGTGCTGCATCACCGGCAGGTAGCTGGGCTGGTGCAGGGTGAATCGCCAGCCCGGAACTTGCGCTGCCTGCGCCGCAGCCCGCGCGGCTTGCAGGCAGTCGTCGGGAATGCCGTCGATCTCGGCTTCGGTCGCATCGAGCGCGTACGCGTTGGTGGCGTCGAGCAGGTGTTCGGAGAACGCCTGCTCGAGCTCGGCCGAGCGTTCCTGGATCTGCGCATGGCGCCCGCGCTCGGCACCCACCAGTTCGGCGCCGCCGAGCCTGAAGTCGCGCAGCGCGTGGGCGACGATGCGCCTGCGCAGCGGGCTGAGCGCGGTGTCGTGCTCGGCCACCTGCTTGTATTTGGCGTACAAGGCCGGGTCGGCGCCGAGTTCGGTCCAGAACTGGGTGACTTCGGGCAGCATCGCGTTGTACGCGTCGCGCAACTCGGCCGTATCGGCGACTGCGGTCAGATGGCCCACCGTGCCCCAGGCGCGGCCGAGACGTTCGGTCGCGGTGTCGAGCGGGTCGATGACCGTGTCCCAGCGCGGTGCCGCGTCCGCCGCGGCGCGCAACGCGCCGCGCGCCGCGGCGATCAGCTGCTGCAGCGCAGGCGAAACGTGCTGCGGACGCACGTCGGCGTAGCGCGGCAGCTCGCCGATGTCCAGCAACGGATTGGCGTCATCGCCCATTTTTGTCCGCGTCACGCGAGCTCGCAGGCCTGCACGGTATTGGCCAGCAGCATCGCGATGGTCATCGGTCCGACGCCTCCCGGTACCGGGGTGATCCACCCGGCGACGCGCGCGGCGGAGTCGAAATCGACGTCGCCGCACAGGCGGCCGTCATCGAGCCGGTTGATGCCGACGTCGAGCACCACGGCGCCGGGCTTGATCATGTCGCCGGTGATCAGCCGCGGCCGGCCGACCGCGGCCACCAGAACGTCGGCACCGCGGCAGGTCGCTGCCAGATCGGGCGTGCCGCTGTGCGCGATGGTCACCGTGGCGTTGGCCTCCAGCAGCATCAGCGCCAGCGGCTTGCCGACGATGTTCGAGCGCCCGACGACGACCGCGTGGCGCCCGCGCAGGTCGCGCATGCCGATGTGCTCGAGCATGCGCATGCAGCCCAGCGGCGTACACGGGCGAAAGCCCTCGCGGCCGACCATCAGCGCGCCGGCGCTCGAGACGTGGAATCCGTCGACGTCCTTGCGCGGCGAAATGGCCTCGATCACACGCTGCGCGTCGATATGGCGGGGGAGCGGCAACTGCACCAGGATGCCGTGCACGGCGGGATCCTGGTTCAACGCGTGGATGCGTGCCAGCAGTTCGCCTTCGCGCAGGTCGGCCGCATACGTCTCGTGGATCGAGCGGATTCCGGCCTGCGAACAGGCAGCGATCTTGTTGCGTACGTAGACCTGGCTGGCGGCGTTTTCGCCGACCAGAACCACGGCCAGCGCCGGCTGGCGTCCGCTTGCGGTCAGTGCTGCTGCACGGGTGGCGACTTCGGCGCGCACCTGGGCGGCCAGCGCCCGTCCGTCGATCCATTGAGCTGTCATCGGGTTGGGTCCGGGGTGCGCCCGATCACTTCGGTGCGCCGAGCGCGATCTTCAACAAGTCGGCGACGGTATTGGCGCCGAGCTTCTCCATGATATTGGCGCGGTGCGCCTCGACCGTCTTGATGCTGATGTTCAGGTCATCGGCGATCTGTTTGTTCAGGCGTCCGGCAACGATGCGTTCGAGCACCTGAGATTCGCGGCTGGTCAGTTTCGACAGCAACGCCTCGCGGCTGGCGCTCTGCACGTGTTCCTCGAGGTCGATCCGCGCCTTTTGCAGCATGCGGTCGACGAGGTCGCGCAGAAGGTTCTCGTTGAACGGCTTTTCGATGAAGTCGATCGCGCCCTTCTTCATCGTGTTGACCGCCATCGGCACGTCGCCGTGGCCGGTGATGAACGCCAGCGGCATCGCCACACCGCGCTGCAGCAGGCGGTCCTGCAGTTCGAGCCCGCTCATTCCGGGCATGCGCACATCGACGATCAGGCACGCGATTTCGCGCGGATCGAAACGGCTCAGGAAGGCTTCGGCCGAGTCGAAGCAGCGTACCCGGTAATCGTTGCCCTCGAGCAACCATTGCAGTGAATCACGCACGGCCTCGTCGTCGTCGATGACGTAGACGGTTCCTTTGCTGGCAGGTTTCATGGGCTCGTCCGTTCGTTGGATGCGGCCGCGTCGCCTTGTTCCGCTGCGTCGTCTTGAGCGGCGGGTAGCGGTTCGAAGGGCAGCGTGAATCGAAACACGCTGCCACACAATCCTTGCGTATTGTATTGATTCTCGGCCCACAGCCGACCTTGGTGAAACTCAATGATCGAGCGGCAGATGTTCAGGCCGATTCCCAAGCCCTCGGCCTTGGTCGTGTAGAAAGCCTCGAACAGGTGCGCCATGACGTCGTCGGGCACTCCGGTGCCGTTGTCGCGCACGGCGAAGGTGATCATCTGTTCGCCCGCGTCGACGTCGAGGGTGATCGCGCGCAGCACACCCTGGCGCTGCGCCTTGTCGACCGATTCGGCGGCGTTGCGCAGCAGGTTCAGCAACACCTGCTCGATCAGGATCGGGTCGACGTGCAGCATCCGGATTCCCGGAGCGATATGGGTGAACAGCCGCACATTGCGGCGGCGCAGTTCGATTTCGGCAAGCTCGAGGGTGTTCTGGACGATGACCTGCACCCTGCAGGGAACGCGGTGCGGCTCGCTTTTCTTGACGAAATCGCGCACGCGGCGGATCACCGCCGCGGCGCGCTGCGCCTGCCGTGCCGTCTTCTCCAGCGCCGCCTGCAGTTCGTCCTCGGGCATGCCCTGGTTGCGCAGCCGCGCGATCATTCCCGAACAGTAGTTGTTGATCGCGGTCAGCGGCTGGTTCAGTTCGTGCGCGAGCGACGACGCCATTTCGCCCATCGCGATCAGGCGACTGGTGATCTGCGCCTTTTCTTCCTGGTTGCGCGCGACTTCCTCGGCCTGGCGCCTGGCGGTGACGTCGGTGGCGATCAGCATCTGCACCACGCGGCCGTCGACCCACTGGATGTAGCGCTGGCGCACGTCGAACCAGCGGTCGAGAGTCGGTACCCGGATTTCGTGCACCTGAGCTTGCGGGGCGAGGAATTCGTCGGCAGGTAGTCCTGCGTAGTCGTCGATTCCGTCGGAGGCGTCCTGCCCGGAAAACGCCGGTGGCTCCTCGCCGCTGAGCAGGTGGTGGCCGTGCGCCGAGGCGCCGAACCATTGCCGGTACAGCTTGTTCGCATAGAGCTGCTCGTTGCGGTCGAGGGCGAGCACCGAAACCGCCGCATCGAGCCCTTCGAGCACCGCGACGAATCGCTCGTGCGAGGCCGCCAGTTCCTGGCGGATCCGGGTCGGCTCGGTGATGTCGGTGACCGAGGTCATCCAGCCCGTCTGGCGTTCGCGTGCGTCGATCAGCGGCGAGACATAGACGCGGGCGTCGAACTCGCTTCCGTCCTTGCGTGCGATCTTCAACGCGAACCCGGAGGCAGGCGCCAGGCCGTCGATGGTCTGCTGCAGCGCGAGCGCCATTTCGGCAGCGCGGCGCATGGGCCAGTACGGATGCGGCGGACCATGTCCGATCAGCTCCTCCTCGGCGAACCCGGTCATTTTGCAGAAGGCCACGTTGACGTAGCTGATGCGCCCCTTCATATCGATGGCCTGCATTCCGGTCGACAGCGAGTTCTCGACCGCTCGGCGGAACGCGGTTTCGCGCGTCAGGCTGTCCTGTGCGCGCAGCCGCTCGCGCATCTGCCGCCAGGTGCCCCACAGCATCCACAGCATCAGCGCCGACAGCACGATCACCGCCCAGTACAGGCCGCGCACGCCCCAGCCCGGCGCGGTGTGGTAACTGCTCACGCGCATCGCCAGTCCGGCGTCGAACGGTCGCAGACCGACCCGGTAGCGCAGCGGCTTGCTGTCGGCGTCGCTCGACGCCGTGCTGGCCAGCACCTGGCCGTTGCGTGCCAGCAGCGCGACCGCGTAGCGCGCGCTGAGCTCCTGCGCGACGCGGCTGCGCAACATCGCATCGACCGCGAACACCGCATCGACGTTGCCGGCGCGCACGTTGTCGATGATCACCGGAGTCGACGATTCGACCGCCCAGCCGAGCCCGGGCACGCGGTACGGCAACGAGTACGCAGTGCGCTGCGTCAGCACCGCGCGCGCGGCGACGTCGCGCGCCGCGTCGGGCAGCTCGTGTCCGATCCGGACCCAGTGCAGGTCGCGGGGCATTGCCGCGCTGGCCATGGCCTGGCGCACGATGCCGTTGGCGTCGATGCGGTAGACGAGCAGCGCGCTGGAGTGCTGGTGCACGAAGCCCGCAGCCATGGCGCGAAAGCGCACATCGCGGTGCGACGCGTCTTCGAGCATGTTGGCGATCGACTGCAGCTGTTCGAGCATCAGCGCCATTTCGACGCTGTAGCGCTGCTGCGCCCACTCGCCGTCGCGCTGCAGGGTGTCGCGCTCGCGCTGCAGTTCGGTCTGTTGCGCGTACCGCAACAGCGCGGCTGCCGCGCCCAGGAACAGCACCAGCGTGAGCAGCGGGCCGAACAGCAGCGCGCGCTCTGCGTGACGGAAGCGCCGCGAACCGGTCCCAGAACGCCTGTCGGCACGGAACGCGCGGCGCAGGGCGGCAAACGGGTTGGCAAATTTCACAAAGACGGTCTATCCACGAGAAGGACGGCGCGCGCGCCACGTTCGAAGCTTAACGGCTCTGTGGCGTCTGATTTTGGAGAAAACACAGGGCGTATTTCACATTATAGAAAGCGATCTTGCGATTCAAAAAATTGTTTGCCACAATCGCGGCCAACATCCAGAGGAGACCACCATGTCCGCAGTGCCCGATCTTCCCCCGAATGCCGCCGACGGCGACCCCCAGGAAACGCGCGAGTGGCTTGACGCGCTGCAGGCGTTGATCGCCACGGAAGGCCGCGAGCGCGCGCACCAGCTTCTCGAGTCGCTGCTCGACCAGGCGCGGCAGGATGGCGTGGACATGCCCTTTTCGGCCAACACGGCTTATGTGAACACCATTCCGCCCGATCTCGAAGAGCACAACCCCGGCAATGTCGAGGTCGAGGAACGCCTGCGCGCGTACATGCGCTGGAACGCGATGGCCATGGTCGTGCGTGCCAACCGGCTGCACCCGGCCGATGGCGGCGACCTTGGCGGCCATATCGCTTCGTTCGCCTCGCTGGCGACGATGCTCGGCGCCGGCTTCAACCATTTCTGGCACGCGCCCAGCGAGGAACATGGTGGCGACCTGATCTATTTCCAGGGCCACAGCGCGCCCGGAATCTACGCCCGCGCGTTCATGGAAGGGCGTTTGAGCGAAGAGCAACTGCTGAACTTCCGCCAGGAAGCCGAAGGCCACGGCCTGTCGAGCTACCCGCATCCGAAGCTGATGCCCGACTTCTGGCAGTTCTCGACCGTGTCGATGGGCCTTGGACCGATCATGGCGATCTACCAGGCGCGGTTCCTGAAATATCTGCACGCGCGCGGAATCGCCGACACTTCCAAGCGCAAGGTCTGGGTGTTCTGCGGCGACGGCGAAATGGACGAGCCCGAATCGCTGGGTGCGATCGGGCTGGCCGCGCGCGAGAAGCTCGACAACCTGGTCTTCGTCGTCAACTGCAACCTGCAGCGCCTGGACGGCCCGGTGCGCGGCAACGGCAAGATCATCCAGGAGCTCGAGGCCGAGTTCCGCGGTTCGGGCTGGAACGTGCTCAAGCTGATCTGGGGCTCGTACTGGGATCCGCTGCTGGCGCGCGACAAGGACGGCATCCTGCGCCGGGTCATGATGGACGTTCTCGACGGCGACTACCAGGCGATGAAGGCCAACGACGGCGCTTTCGTGCGAAAGCATTTCTTCGGTCGCGACCCGCGTCTGCTGGAGATGGTCAAGCACATGAGCGACGACGACATCTGGCGTCTGAACCGCGGAGGTCACGATCCGCAGAAGGTCTACGCCGCGTTCCACGCCGCCGCCCACCACCAGGGCCAGCCGACCGTGCTGCTGGTGAAGACCATCAAGGGCTACGGCATGGGCAGCGCGGCCGAGGCACGCAACGTCGCGCACCAGGTCAAGAAGCTCACCGACGACGACATCCGCGAATTCCGCGACCGCTTCAACATCCCGGTGCCGGACCACGAATTGCCGAAGTTGCCGTTCTTCAAGCCGGCCGACGACACTCCGGAGATGCAGTACCTGCACGCGCGGCGCAAGGCGCTGGGCGGCTACCTGCCGCAACGCCGCGCGCGCGCCGACGAGCAGCTGCCGGTGCCGGCGCTGCACGAGCTGTTCAAGCCGGTGCTCGAGGCCACTGCCGAGGGGCGCGAGATCTCGACCACCCAGGCCTACGTGCGCTGCCTGAACCAGCTGCTGCGCGACAAGACCCTGGGCCCGCGCGTGGTGCCGATCCTGGTCGACGAGACCCGGACCTTCGGCATGGAAGGCCTGTACCGGCAGATCGGCATCTACGCCCCGGAAGGCCAGAAATACACCCCGGTCGACCGCGGCGAGGTGATGTACTACCGCGAGGACAAGGCCGGCCAGATCCTGCAGGAAGGCATCAACGAGGCCGGCGGCATGTGTTCGTGGATCTCGGCGGCGACGTCGTATTCGCACAGCAACCGGATCACGATCCCGTTCTACATCTACTACTCGATGTTCGGTTTCCAGCGCATCGGCGATCTGGCGTGGGCCGCCGGCGACATGCTCGCACGCGGCTTCCTGCTCGGCGGCACCTCGGGGCGCACGACGCTCAACGGCGAGGGCCTGCAGCACGAGGACGGCCACAGTCAGATCATGGCCGCGAACATTCCGAACTGCATCAGCTACGACCCGACTTTCGCCCACGAGGTCGCGGTGATCCTGCACAGCGGCCTTCAGCGCATGGTCGAGAAGCAGGAGAACGTGTTCTTCTACCTGACCCTGCTCAACGAGAACTACGCCCAGCCCGGGCTGCGCGAAGGCACCGAGCAGGAAATCCTCAAGGGCATGTACCTGTGCAAGGAAGGCCCGAAACGCACGCCACGGGTGCAGCTGCTGGGCAGCGGCTCGATCCTGCGCGAGGTGCTGGCCGCGGCCGACCTGCTCGAACAGGACTGGGGCGTTGCGGCCAACGTCTGGAGCTGCCCGAGCTTCAACGAGCTGGCGCGCGACGGCGCCGACGTCGAGCGCTGGAACCTGCTGCACCCGGACGCCGCGCCGCGTGCCAGTTTCGTCGCGCAGCAGCTCGAACGCCACACCGGCCCGGTGATCGCCAGCACCGACTACGTGCGCATGTTCGCCGAGCAGATCCGCCCGTACCTGCCCAAGGGACGCAGCTATCGGGTGCTCGGCACCGACGGCTTCGGCCGTTCGGACACGCGTACCAGGTTGCGCCGCCATTTCGAAGTCGATCGCCATTTCGTCGTGCTGGCCGCGCTGCGCAGCCTGGCCGACGACGGCACGCTGCCGGCGGCCAAGGTCGCCGAGGCGATCGCCAAGTACGCAATCGACGCCGAACGCATCAATCCGCTGCTGGCCTGAGTCCGGCGCCCGATACCAGACACAGGAGACACGAATCATGGCAGTCATCGACGTCAAGGTGCCGGACATCGGCGATTTCAAGGACGTGGAGGTCATCGAGCTGTTGGTCCAGCCCGGTGACCGGGTCGCGGTCGAGCAGTCGCTGCTCACGGTGGAGAGCGACAAGGCCAGCATGGAGATTCCGAGCAGCGCTGCCGGCGTGGTGCGCAGCCTGCGCGTCAAGCTCGGCGACAAGGTCAGCGAGGGCAGTGTGATCGTCGAGCTCGACGCCGACGACGCGTCGGCGCCGGCAGGCGCGCAGGCGGCCAGGGCGGTCGAGGCGAAGACGACCGCCGGCGAAACGACCGCGGCCGATGCGGCCGCAAGCCCGGCCGGCGAGCCCCGCACGGCCGACGCGCGCGCGGCGGCGCTGGCTCCGGCCGAGGTCGGGGTCGGTTTCGCCTCCGAGCCGATCCAGCACACCCCGCCGACCGGCGCGCTGCCGCCGCTGGCGCTGCCCGACAATCCGGCGCAGCTGCCGCACGCGTCGCCGAGCGTGCGCCGGCTGGCGCGCGAGTTCGGCGTGCCGCTGGCCGAGGTCAAGGGCAGCGGGCCGAAAGGGCGCATCACGGCAAGCGACGTGCAGGCCTTCGTCAAGGCTGTGATGGCCGGCACGACGACCACGCGCGCATCGGCGGGCGCTGCGCCGTCTGCCGGCAGAGGCTCGGGGCTGGATCTGCTGCCGTGGCCGAAGGTCGATTTCGCCAAGTTCGGCCCGGTGCATGTTGAGCCGCTGAGCCGGATCAAGAAGATCTCGGGCCCGAACCTGGCGCGCAACTGGGCGATGATTCCGCACGTCACCCAGTTCGACGATGCCGACATCACCGAGCTGGAGGCGTTCCGCAAGAGCAGCAACGAGCGCCTGGGCAAGAGCGGCGTGAAGCTGACGATGCTGGCCTTCGTCATGAAGGCGTGCGCCAGCGCGCTGAAGGCGATGCCGGCGTTCAATGCCTCGCTGGATGAAAGCGGCGAGAACCTGGTGCTGAAGGACTACGTGCACATCGGCTTTGCCGCCGACACGCCTCAGGGCCTGGTCGTTCCGGTGCTGCGCGACGTGGACAGGAAGGGGCTGTCGCAGATCGCCGCCGAAATGGGCCAGCTGGCCGCGGTGGCGCGCGAGGGCAAACTCAAGCCGTCGGACATGCAAGGTGCCAGCTTCACGATCTCCAGCCTCGGCGGCGTCGGCGGCACCGCGTTCACGCCGATCATCAACGCCCCCGAAGTCGCGATCCTCGGCCTGTCGAAATCGCAGATCAAGCCGGTGTGGGACGGCGCGGCGTTCCAGCCGCGGCTTCTGCTGCCGCTGTCGCTGTCGTACGACCACCGCGTCATCGACGGTGCGATGGCCGCGCGTTTCACGACGCTGCTCGGCGACCTGCTCGCCGACCTGCGTCGCGTGCTGCTGTGAGGAGGAACGCGCAATGAGCATCGAGATCAAGGTTCCGGACATCGGCGATTTCAAGGACGTCGAAGTCATCGAGTTGCTGGTCAAGCCGGGCGACCGGGTGGCGCTGGAGCAGTCGCTGATCACGGTCGAGAGCGACAAGGCGAGCATGGAAATTCCGAGCAGTGCGGCTGGTGTGATCCGCAGCCTGCGCGTCAAGCTCGGCGACAAGGTCAGCGAAGGCAGCGTTCTGGCCGAGCTCGACGCCGACGGCGCAGCGGCCGCGAGCGGCGCCGCGCCCGCTGCGGACAAGCCGGCAGAGCAAGCGGCCGACAAGCCTGGCGACAAGCCCGCTGCCGCGCCGGTGCCGCAGGCCGCGCCGGCCTTCGCAGGGGCGGTCGACCACGACTGCGACGTGCTGGTGCTGGGTGCCGGCCCCGGCGGGTACTCGGCTGCGTTCCGCGCTGCCGATCTTGGATTGAAGGTGGTTCTTGTCGAGCGTTACGCCACGCTGGGCGGGGTGTGCCTGAACGTCGGCTGCATTCCGAGCAAGGCGTTGCTGCACGTCGCCGCGGTGGTCGACGAGGCGGCGCATTTCGCCGATCTCGGCGTGCACTTCGGCGCGCCGCAGATCGACCGCGCCAAACTGGCCGCGCACAAGGCCAAGGTGGTCGGCAAGCTCACCGGCGGCCTGAGCGCGATGGCGCGCATGCGCAAGGTCACCGTGGTGCGCGGCGAAGGCAGCTTCGTCGATCCGCACCACCTGCGCGTGGCGCTGACCGAGGGCAGCGCACGCGCGTCGACCGGCGCCAGCCAGACCGTGCGCTTCAAGCGCGCGATCATCGCCGCCGGCAGCCAGGCGGTGCACCTGCCGTTCCTGCCCGACGACCCGCGGGTGGTCGACTCCACCGGTGCGCTGGCGCTGCAGCACGCGCCGCGCAACATGCTGATCGTTGGCGGCGGCATCATCGGCCTGGAAATGGGGACGGTGTATTCGACGCTGGGCGCGAGGCTCGACGTGGTCGAGATGCTCGATGGCCTGATGCCCGGCGCCGACCGCGACCTGGTGCGGGTCTGGCAGAAGGTCAACGCGGCACGCTTCGATCGGGTGATGCTGAAGACGCGAACGGTCGCCGCCGAAGCGCGCGACGACGGCATCTGGGTCACCTTCGACGGTGACGGCGCGCCTTCCGAGCCGCAGCGTTACGACCTGGTGCTGCAGGCGGTCGGACGTCGACCCAACGGCGGCCGCATCGGTGCCGAGCACGCCGGTGTCGCAGTCGACGCGCGCGGCTTCATCGCGGTCGACGCCCAGTTGCGCACCAACGTGGCGCACATCCACGCCATTGGCGATCTGGTCGGCCAGCCGATGCTGGCGCACAAGGCGGTGCACGAAGGCCATGTCGCGGCCGAAGTGTGCGCCGGCGAGCTGCGCGGCGACGAGGCGCTGGCACGTGCGGCGTTCGATGCGCGTGTCATTCCCAGCGTGGCCTACACCGACCCGGAAATCGCCTGGGTCGGACTGACCGAGGACAGCGCGAAGCAGCAGGGCGTCAAGCTGCACAAGGGCCTGTTCCCGTGGAGCGCGTCGGGGCGGGCGATCGCCAACGGTCGTGACGAGGGCTTCACCAAGCTGCTGTTCGATGCCGACAGCGGGCGCATCGTCGGTGGCGGCATCGTCGGCACCCACGCCGGTGACCTGATCGGCGAGCTGGCGCTGGCGATCGAGATGGGCGCCGACGCAGTCGACATCGGCCGCACCATCCATCCGCACCCGACGCTGGGCGAATCGATCGGTCTTGCCGCCGAAGTCGCCGAAGGCGTCTGCACGGACGTGCCGAAGAGGTAGATGTGGGCCCCCTGAGCAAGGCGGCGCGAGCCGCCTTGCTTCCCCCCGATACGGCCCAGCGAAATGACAGTTATCAGCGGGACAGGCTAGTCCACTGCGTCAGGGAAATGGCACCCCCCGCCGAGGCGCCAAGGGGTGCCATTTCCCTGACGCAGTGGACTAGGGGCCTTCGTCGATCGGGCGCTTGCGATACGGGTGGTTCTTCAGCCGCACGTCGGAGCGGGTGAACGGCGTACCAATCGTCCTGGCGGGGTCGACCCAGTCGCTCCACTTGAAATCGGGAATGATCGCAGCGCTGTAGCTCTCGGTCAGCGGGTGGTCGAGGATGTCATTGACATGCACCCACTGCGCGTAGCGCATGCGGTCGACCTGGTACGGGGTCGGTCGTCCGCCGGCGTTCTTGACCACGGCTTTGAGCGCCTGGACATCCTTCATCGAGACCTTGGGAGTCCAGCTGATCCTGCCCGGCAACATCACCGGCTCGCCGGGAATGTTGTTGATGCCTTCCTTCCAAGTGGCGAGCACGGCGACCCCGGTGTCTTCCCGGTACAGGATGATGGCGTGGCTGTAGCGCTTGTCACGGAAGAAGCCGAGGTTGCCGTACTGCAGGCGCGCTCCGGTCAGGTAGGCGACCCCATCCGACCAGCACGGCGAGTCGCCGCTGATGCCCGCCAGCACGCTGCGATCGATGATGCCGTCCGGAAACAGGAGCCTGAACGCCACCCAGGCCGCGTTGGCCACATGCACGGTGCCTTCACAGTCATGTCCGTGGAAGCGGATCAGGTCTTTCAGCGTGACCGGGTACGTGTAGGGGGCGTAGCGGCCCTGGGTGCCCTGCGTCGCGAGCATTTCGAAGATCGGCGCATACGGTCTGGCGACCATCGACGCATACCAGGTGGGGGAGCGATCCGGAGCTTCCACTCCGGTCTCGATGAAGATGGTGCGACCTTCGACGTAGGTCGGCCCGGCGGCCTGGGCGCCGAGCGTTGCCACGGCCAGTGCCGCGGCCATTGCGCATGCACGCATCGCCATGCCCATGCCCTCCCTGGTTGCGGCGCGGTGCAGTGCGAGGCCGCGCAACCCACCCATTGGATGCCTTGGCGTCTCGGAGGACCTTGATCGATCACCCCCAGGCGTGTCGATGACACCGCGTCGCCTGCGCGACGCGAGCATGATGGTGGAGGCGCGCTGCGCACGCCGCGCGCCCGGATCGCGTGGGCGCGCGGCGGCCGGACCCTGCGCACGACCGGCCCCGGTGCGGTCGCCCCCTGCGGGGCCGACTGCGCTTGCGCTGCTCGGGCCGCAGGCGCGCGGCGGGACTCGCTACGCGCGCTCGCGCGCGCTGCGCTCGAACAGCCGCCGCGAGCATGATGGTGGAGGCGCGCTGCGCACGCCGCCTGCACCCCTGCGCTGCTCGCCGCCCCGATGCCGGCCATGCGCGGGGCCCAGCCGCCACGCGCCGCCACCGTCCGTTGCACTCGACGAATCGCCAGCCCGACTCGAATGGAGCCCGCGCCAGCCATTCGCCCCGGAGCGCGTCGATCCGCCCGGTGGAAGCCTGACGCAGAAAGCCGCAGCGCGCAGCCCGCGCCCGCCA
>JAJZEB010000136.1 GCA_021805805.1 Pseudomonadota bacterium
CGCGACGGATGCGCTGGTCGGGCGCCAGCGCTTCGATGCGCTCGCCGTCGAAGGTGATGCTGCCGCCTCGGCACGGCAGCAGCCCGATCAGGGTGCGCAGCAGCGTGGTCTTGCCCGCGCTGTTGGCGCCCAGCAGCAACACCGTCTCGCCTGCGGCCACGCGCATGTCGATTCCCCACAGGATCTGCAACGGGCCGTAGCCCGATTCGACGCCGTTGAATTCAAGCAATGCCGACATCTGGATCAACCTCCGAAGAAGGCCGCGACGACCTCGGGCTCGCGCGACGCGGCCTCGAGCGCACCCTCGAACAGCATGCAGCCTGCGCCGAGCACGATCACCCGCGCCGTGATGCGGTTCAGGAAGTCGAGCAGGTGCTCGACGACGATCAGCGCGATTCCGCGCGCGGCCAGCCGTTCCAGCAGCGTGGCGATGGCGCCGAGTTCGGCCGGGTTCAGCCCGGCGCCGATTTCGTCGACCAGAAGCAGCTTCGGGCTGGTCGCCAGCGCGCGCCCGAGGTCGAGCAGCTTCTGCTGGTTGGCGGTCAGCGCGCCTGCCGTCCGCGAGGCCACGTGCGCCAGATCGATGTCGTCGAGGATCGCGTCGACCTGCCCGGGCTGCAGCCTCCCGGCGTGCGCCGCGACCTCGATGTTCTCGCGCACCGTCATGTCGCGGAACACCTTGGGCACCTGGAACGTGCGGTTGATCCCCAGCCGCGCGCGGCGGTGCAGCGGCAGCGCGCCGACGTCGCGGCCGTCGAAGACGATGCTGCCGCCGTCTGCGCGCAGCAGCCCGGAGATCACGTTGATGGTCGTCGTCTTGCCCGAGCCGTTGGGGCCGACCAGACCGACGATCTCGCCGGCGCGCACCGCGAAACCGACGTCGTTGAGCACGACGAAGCCGCCGAAGCGCTTGCGCACCCCCGACAGACGCAACAGTTCAGTAGACATCGATCCCCCGCCGGGTGAACAGCGACAGCACGCCGCGTGGAAGGAACAGCACCAGCGCGACGATCAGGCCGCCGTAGATCAGCTGGAAGTATTGCGGCGACGACACTCCGATGGCCGCATACAGGGTGTACAGCAACGCCGCGCCGAGCATCGGCCCGAGCACCGTGCCGACGCCGCCGAACAGCGCAAAGACGATCGCGAACACCGACATCTGCAGCGTGAACACCGCATCGGGATAGAACACCGACAGGTTCCACGCATAGACGCCGCCGGCCAGCCCGGCGACCATCGCCGACAGCAGCCACACCAGCAGCCGCAGGCGCACCACGTCGATTCCGGCCATGCCGGCGCTGATCGGATCCTGTTTCATCGCGCGCAGCGCCAGCCCGAAACGCGACGAGCGGAAATAGGCGGCGATCGCAGCCGCCAGCAGCAGCACGCCGAGCATGGCGTCGTAGCTGGCATGCGGCGCGAACACGCGCTCGATCTTCAGCCCGTAAGGACCGCCGGTCAGGTCGGTCAGGTTCGGGTTGGAAACGACGAAATACAGGATCTGCGACGCGGCCAAGCTGGCGATCGAGAAATACGCGCCCGACAACCGCAGCAGCGGACCCAGCACCAGAGCCATCAACAGCGACGCCCCGGCGCCGCCGGCCACGCATGCCAGCACCGGCAGGTGGGTATGCAGCACCAGCAGCGAGGTGCCGTAGGCGCCGCAGCCGAAAAAGCCGACGTAGCCGAACGGCAGGTAGCCGGTGAAGCCGTACAGCAGGTTCAGCCCCTGCGCGAGCACGACGAAGGTCATCAACGTGAACAGCAGCGTCAGGTTGCCGTAGACGTGCGGCAGCAGCGTGAAGACCACGGCCAGCAGCGCGACGACGATGGCGCCGGAGCGCGCGCGGCGCAGCACGGAGACTTGCGAATCAGGCATGGCGCACCGCCTTTCCGAGCAGGCCGGTCGGCCGCACCAGCACGATGGCCAGCAGCAGCGCGTACGGCACCACGTTCGACCACGACGCGTAATAGGTCTGCATCAGCATGGTTCCCAGTCCGAACACCAGTCCGCCGACGACCGTGCCCAGCGGATTGCCCAGCGCACCGATGATGACGATGGCGAACGCCGTCGTCGTCAGGCCGTTGCCGAGATCGGGCGACACCGAACCCAGCAGGTACGGGACGAACACGCCGGCGATTCCGGCCAGCGCCAGTCCGGCGACGAACGCGATCGCCGAGACGCGATGCACGTCGATTCCGGTGGCCAGCGCCTCCTCGCGGTTGGCCATCACCGCACGCGTGGCGTAGCCGGCTCGGGTGTGTGTGAAGTAGAACCAGAGCCCGGCCATCGCCGCGACGCTGAACGCCGCGGCCCACCACCAGCTGTCGGGAAACTGCTGGCCGAACACGCCGAGATTGCCGCTGCCCAGCGCGCCGTCGGGCAGCGAGCGCTGGTCGGCACCGAAGCCGAGCACGGTCAGCGACTCGAGGATCTGGCCGACTCCGAAGAACAGGATGAACGACAGCATTTCCGGATCGGCGCTGCGCTGCAGCCGCGGCACCACCGCACGGTACAGCGGCCAGCCGATGACCGCGGCACCGGCCACCGCCAGCGCCGCGCCCCACAGCGGGTTGACGCCGTAGTGACTCGACAGCAGCCACGCGCAATACGCGCCCAGCACAATGAACTGGCCATGCGCGAGATTGATGATGCGCATGACGCCGAAAATCAGGTTCAGCCCGAGTCCGACCAGGCTGAAGAAAATCCCGTACAGAATTCCGCCGATCACGGCGTATTCGAAGAGTTCCACGATGCGTCCTCGCGCGGGAAACGGCATACCAACGGCGCGGCCGCGATGCGGCGGCGCCATTGCGCGGGGGAAGGCCCGGACCGCGCGTGGCGCGGCCGGGCCGATGCGGCCGCTGCCGGGGCCGCGAACGGCCCGGGCAGCACGCCGATCAGGACTTCGGTGCCGGGTACACCGCGTGGCCGGTGGCCTTGTCCTTCGGATAGACGATGACCAGCTTCAGGCCTTTGCCCTGCGGCACCATCTGCGCCACCGGGAACGGCTGGCCGAGCTGCGCACCGTTTGCGTTGATGCGGAACGGACCCTGCAGCGTCGTCGTTTTGCCCGACATGTCGAGCAGTGCCTGGTGGAAGTCGGTCTGCGCGAACTTCGGCGCCATGCCGAGCATCTTCTGCATGACCAGTCCGGCGTTGTACCCGGCGCAGTCGAGGAAGTTCGGCTGCTGCTTGGTCGCGGCCTGGAACGCCTGGGTGAACTGCGCGGTGTTCATGCCGTAGCTCACCTTGTCGTAGCGCACCAGCGGCGGCGTCGGGTAGGTGTAGCTGTAGGCCAGCGCCTTGGTGCCGACGTTCTTCACCAGCAGGTTCATCAGCTGGCCCGGGAACACGGTGAACACCATATTGAAATGCAGTCCGCTTTGAGACAGCGCCTTCAGGAACGCGATGTCATTGGGCGGATAGCCGAACTCGAGCACCGCGTCCGGTCGGCTTGCCGCCACAGTGTGCAGCAGCACGGTGTAGTTCGACTCGGTCGTCGGCACGCCGTGGTAGTACACCGGCTGCACGCCGCTCTTGGCCAGCACGTCCTTCAGCGTCTGCGCCTGCGAGGCGTCGAAGTCGTTGGCGCCGTAAACGATCGCGACGCGCTTGATCTTCTGCTGGGTCAGGTAGTTGGCCAGCGGCACCGGCCAGACCTGCGACGACGGAATGCTGACGTCGGCCAGGTAGTCGGTCTTGGACGTGAAGAAGTTCGCGCCCGATCCGGTCGGGTCGATCAGCAGCATCTTGTGCTCGGCCGCCAGCGGAATCGCCACCGAGGTCAAAACCGAGCCGAAGTCCGACACCAGCAGATCGACTTTGTCCTGCGAAATCAGCTGGTTGTAAAGCGTGGTCGCGGTCGTCGTCGAGCTCTGGTCGTCGTAGGCGACGATCTTCACCGGGATCTTCTTGCCGAACGCCTTGACGAACACGCCGCCGTCCTTGTTCACCAGGCCGGCCCAGAATTTCAGCCCGGCATATTCGCTCTGCGAGGCCACGGCGAACGGGCCGCTGCTGGCGTAGAGGGTGCCGATCTTGATCTGCGCCGGCGCCGGCGCGGCCTGCGCAGCGGCGCACGCCACGGCGGCCGCAACAGCGGCGAGTTTCACGAACAGGGTTTTGCGCTGAGGCATCTGTGTCTCCTTGACAGGTCGTGGGAAGCTGCCGGCTGCATCGGCCGCGCGGTCGTTGTCGCGCAGCCGCCGGCGGCGACTGCGGGCTCCGGTTTGCAAGTCGCGTGCCAGCCGCCGCGGGCCGAGCGCGTCCTCATGAAATGGCGTCGGTGCTGCCGAACAAACGGCGGAATCGGTGACAGGCGCCGCCTCGCAGTGGCGGAATTCCGCAATGGCCCGGGTCGCGCACGGCGGGCTGGCCCTGAATTAATACCAGTAATATCATCATGGGTATTCGCCCAAGCGTGGAACGGGTCCCATGACGCAGTCGAATCCTGCCGCCCCGGAGGGCGGCGATGCCGCCGGCCTGCGGGTCAGCCGGCGGCGCTTCCTCGGCTGGAGTGGAGCCGCAGGGGTGGCCCTGCTGCCCGCGCCACCCCGCCTCGGCGTTGCGGACGAGGCAACGGCGCAGCCGGTCGTTCGCGCCACGCACTGCGCGCTGTCCATCGAGGCGCGCGCGGTGCAGATCGGCGAGAACGCTGCGCCGGGTGCGCCGAACGCATGGGTCTACTGCGGGCCCGGCGCTGGCGGCGGAGCGCTGGCGACGGCGTTCGGACCGACCTTCGAGCAGCGCCGCGGAGTTGCGTGCCACGTGACCTACAGCAACGCCCTCGTTGCACGCCCGGACGGGCGGCTGCCGCTGCCTCCCGGCACATCGGCGCTGCAGGCGCCGCTTTGCGGCGGGGTCGTGGTGCAGAGCGACGTCGGGGTCGTCGCCCACCTCCACGGCGGGCGCGTTCCCGGCAACGTTCCCGGCCGCGCCGGCGAGAGCGATGGCTGGCCGCTGGCTCCGATGGGCTGCGAGGGCAACCCTTACCACTTCCCGCGCACGCGGACCTGCATCTACCCCAACCGCCAGCGCGCGACCCTGCTCTGGTACCACGACCACGCCATGGACCACACCGGCGAGCACGTGCACGCCGGGTTGGTGGGGCTGTACTTCATTCGCGATGCGGCCGACGACGCGCTGCTCGCCGCGCTCGGGGGCGAAGACGTCGAACGCACCCTGGTGATCCAGGATCGCGTGGTGCGGGCCGACGGACTCGGCTTCGACTACGACGCCGGCCGCATCGTCAACGCGCCGCACGCGCGGCCCGAGTTCCTCGGCGATCGTCTGTTCGTCAACGGCCGACCTGCGGCCCGCCATGTCCTGGCGCCGCGCGCCTGGCGCCTGCGCCTGCTCAACGGCTGCAATGCGCGCACCGTGGCCTTGGCGCTCTGCGACCTCGATGCCCTCGAGCGCGGCGACGGGCGCGTGTGGTGGAGCGACCGGCTGCGCCTCGTCGGCGCCGACGGCGGACTGCTCGCGCGCTCGCTGCGCATGCGCCCGACCGAGACACTGGTCATCGCCCCGGCGCAGCGCCGCGACGTGGTGCTCGACCTCTCGGGCCTGCCCCCTGGGGTGCGCCGGCTGCGCCTGGTCAACCTCGCGCTTCGCTCCTACATGGCGTCGAGCGCCGACCGGCCCGAGGACATCTACAGCACCTACGCCGAGTCGGTCGCAGCGCCGTCACGCGCGCGCTTCACCGGCGACGATGCGGCGATGTACCGCTTGCTTGCGGACACGCGCGCGGTGGTCGCCGACATCGAGCGCACGGCGGCCGCGCCGTTGCGGCCGCCGATGTTCGAGCACGTGCTCGCCGCAGCTGCCGACGACGATGATTTCAGATGGAACGGTCGTCGACTGATCGCCCGCCCGGGGGTGCAGTTCGGCCCCAATCGCCTGGTCCTGCTGCTCAGCAATACGGCTCCAGACGACGACGACGGCAAGCTTCCGGCGCCGCCCGACGGCGCCGAGTGGACCGACGTGCAGATCTTCGAGCTGTCGAAAGGCGGCGGCGACGGGCCGCAATGGCGGCTGCCATTCGACGTCGATCTCGCCGCCAGCGCCGATCCCCGCCCCGGTCGCCCCGGGCGCGGAGCGTTCGGCTACACGGTCAGCCGCGGCACATTCTTCGCGCGCGCGGACTCGCCCGACGTGGCCCGTTCGGGGCACTATCCGGCGGCGCACGTGCCGACC
>JAJZEB010000137.1 GCA_021805805.1 Pseudomonadota bacterium
GCGCATCGTCGTCGGCCCTGCGCCGCAGGGCGGCCACGGCCGCGGTCCGGCGCACATCGGGCGCTACGGCCACCTGGCGATCCTGCCGTATCCGGCCGCGCACACCGAAGTCGTTCCGCTGCCGGGAGGCGGCGAATACCTGATGCGCCCGATCCGCCCCGACGACGCCGAAATGCTGCAGGACATGGTGCAGCGGCTGTCTCCGGAAAGCCGCTACTTCCGTTTCGTTTCGTCGCGCGCGGAGCTGCCGCCGGCGATGCTGGCGCGCTTCACGCTGATCGACTACGACCGCGAAATGGCGCTGGTCGCGGTGCAACGCCTGCGTCGCAGCGACGACGGCGAACAGCCCACCGAGCGCATCATCGGCGTGTCGCGCTACGTCACCAACCCCGACCGCACCAGCTGCGAGTTCGCGCTCGTCGTGGCCGACGAGTTCGCCGGCAAGGGAATCGGCTCGCGGCTGATGCAGGGCATCATGGACGTGGCGCGCGAACAGGGGCTGAAGGAAATCGACGGCCTGGTTCTGGTCAACAACCCGGGAATGCTCAAGCTGATGAAGTCGCTGGGCTTCAGCATCCAGTCGTACCCGGAGGATCCGGACTTCAAGCTCGTCACCCACGTGCTGTAGCGCGGCCACGCGCGGGCCGGCGCGCGCCGGCGGCGATGCGCACGTAGACTCGGGATGTTGCCCGTCTCCGCACCGCCTGCGCCGCACCGTGACCACACCGCACCTGCCCCACTGGCTGCTCGACTCGATCGCCGGCAATTCCGTCGTCGCCTGGGCGGTGGCCGCTTTCTGGCTGTTCGTGGTCACGCTCGCGGTCAGGATCGTGAAGACGCGCCTGCTGACCCGGGTGCGCGCCATCGCGCACGCCAGCCCCAACACCTGGGACGACGCGCTGGTCTACGCGCTGGAGGGAACCCGTGTGCCGCTGGTGGCGGCCATCGCGCTGGTCCCGCTGGCGCAGAACCTGCGGCTGCAGCCCGGAGTGGCGCACTGGATCAGCGCCATCGGCTCGATCGGCCTGTTCGCGCAGCTCGGACTGTGGGCGAGCCGCTTCCTCGACCACTGGATCAAGTCGTCGCGCGCCCGCGCGCTGCAGGACGATCCGGAAGCTGCCACCGGACTCGCCGCCGCCAGCTTCATCGCCCGCGTGGTGCTGTGGGCGCTGCTGATCCTGCTGCTGCTCGACAACCTGGGCTACAACGTCACCACCCTGCTCGCCGGGCTGGGAGTCGGCGGCATCGCGGTCGGGCTTGCGCTGCAGAACATCCTCGGCGACCTTTTTTCCAGCCTGTCGATCGTGCTGGACAAGCCTTTCCAGATCGGCCATTTCGTCGTCGTCGACAACTTTTCCGGGACGGTCGAGAACATCGGCCTGAAGACGACCCGGATTCGCAGCATCGGCGGCGAGATGCTGGTGTTCTCGAACACCGACCTGACCAAGGCGCGGCTGCGCAATTACCGCGCGATGGAACAGCGCCGCATCGTGTTCGGCTTCGGCGTGACCTACGACACCGCGGTCGAGCACCTGCAGGCCCTGCCCGGCATCGTGCGCGACATCGTGCAGGCACAGCCCGACGCGCGCTTCGATCGCGCGCACTTCAAGGACTTCGGAGACTCGTCGCTGAACTTCGAAGTCGTCTACTGGATGACGACCGCCGACTACACCGCGTACATGGACACCCAGCAGGCGATCAACCTGGAACTGCTGCGCATCTGCAACGCGCGCGCAATCGCATTCGCGTTCCCCACGCGAACCGTCGAGCTCAGCTCGCCGCGGCCGCTGGACGTGCGGCTGGGGCGAGCCTCCGGCTGAAGCCAGCGGGCTGGCGCTTGTCCGCGACCAACGTTGATCCACCTCAACGAAACGGCTGCCGCGTCAGCTAGATTGGCATCGTTGCAGGGACGGCGACGGGCCGTCCCGGTCGGGGACGAGCCGCGAAGCACGCGGCAATCTGGAGCACCGGGGGGATGCGGCTACGGATCGGTTTGCGTGGCAGGACACTGGCGGCCGCGCTGCTCGTGTTGCTCTGCGCAATGTCGTTGTTCGCCGTCGTCGCGGTGCTCACCGTCAGCTCCGGGCTGAAGGCCGAGGAACTCGCCCATGCCCGCGCCGACGCGCAGCTGCTGGCCGCCAACCTCGACCAGCGCCTGGGCGACGACCTGCGCGCGCTGGACGCGATCGCCGCGCAGATCGACCCGGCGCGGCTGCACGACACCGCGTACGTCTCGAGCTTCCTGCGCCAGCACGCAACCACCTGGCCGATGTTCTCGGCGCGCGGCCTGGCGCTGGTCGGGCGCGACGGCAGGCTGCTGGGCATCACACGGGCAGGCGCGGCGCGCGGCAGCGCCGATCCGGCAGACCGCGCCGAGCTGCGCAGCGTGCTGCGCGACGGGCAGGCGCACGTCACCACGCTGGGCACGCGCGGCGGGGCCGCCCCGCTGCTCGCGTTCGTCGCTCCGGTGCGCGGAGCCGACGGCCGCACGGTCGCCGCGCTGCTGGGCCGCAGCGACCTGGCGGACCCGACGTTCCTGCGTGCGTTCCTGCGCGACCGCGGCGACCACACGCGGCGCAGCGTCGTCTCGCTGGCGCAGGGCGTCTACCTGGCATCGAGCGACCCGGCGCTGCGCATGCGCGTGCTGCCGCCAGCGGGCCAAAGCGCGTTCGCCGACCTGCTGCGCGGCGGCTTCAGCGGCGTCACCACCAGCACCGACCGGCACGGCGTGCAAAGCGTCTACGCCGTGGCGCACCTGCGCCGCGCCGACTGGGCCGTGGTGCAATCGGTGCCGACCCGCATCCTGCTCGCGCCGGTGGCCGCGCTGCGCCGGCAGCTGCTCGCCGGCGGCGCGCTGATCCTGCTCGTCGCGCTCGCCGCGGCGACCTGGCTGGTGCGCGCGCCGCTGCGGGTGCTGCACGACGCCGCCATGCGGCTCGACGCCATGGCGCACGACGACGCGGCGCCGGTCGAGCTGCCCGAGCGCGGCGACGACGAAATCCGCCGCGTGGTCGCCGCGTTCAACCGCATGGGCGCGCGGCTTCGCGCCAAGCGCGACGAAATCGAGCGCGGCAAGGCCCGGCTGCAGGCGTCGTACGAAGAGGTTTCCGGGCGCGAGACGCGCTACCGCGCAGTGCTCGAGACCGCCACCGACGGCTTCCTCGACCTCGACCGCCGCGGCCACGTCAGCGATGTCAACGCCGCGTACCTGGAGCGCAGCGGCCGCACGCGCGATCAGCTGATCGGCATGCCCCTGGCCGCGCTCGACGCGCAGGAGTCCGCGCCGGCCATCGATGCGCGACTGCAACGGCTGCACGCGCAACAACGCGACGCTTTCATCACCCGCCACCGCACGGCCGACGGCGGCAGCTGGCCGGTCGAAGTCCACGCCGCGTACTGGCCCGATGCCGACGGCCACGTGTTCGTCTTCGCGCGCGACATCACCGAGCGCCTCGAACTCGAGCGCATGATCATCGACGCCGGCGCGCTCGAGCAGGCGCGCACCGGGCGTGTGCTGCACGACGGCATCGGCCAGCAACTGACCGCGGTCAGCCTTTTCGCCAGCAGCCTGCACAAGGAACGGCTGCAGGCCGACGACCCCGCCACCGCGCAACGGCTGGCCGAGATGCGCAGCCATCTCAACGTCGTGCTGCGCGAAGTGCGCGCGCTGGCGCGCGGCCTGTCGCCGCTGGAAATCGGCCCCGACGGTCTGAACGACGCGCTGGCCCAGCTGGTGCAGCTGCTGCGCGAAAGCACCGACGCCACCTGCGGGCTGTGCATCGACGGCGACGTGCGCAGGCTGGCTCCGGTGTCCGCCGTGCACCTCTACCGCATCGCGCAGGAGGCTGCCAACAACGCGGTGCTCCACGCTCGCGCGCAGCGCATCGACGTCGGCCTGCACTACGGCGAGCAGGCGCTGACGCTGCGCGTGGCGGACGACGGCATCGGGCTGGCTGCGGACGCGCCGCACGGACTCGGGCTGTCGATCATGCGCTACCGCGCGCGCAGCCTGGGCGCCCAGCTGTCGTTCTCAGACCAGCCGCATGGCGGACTGCTCGTCGCCTGCCGCGCGCCGCTGGCCGCGGTCATCGCCGCCTGAAACGGCGCGCACTCAGGTTGATGCGCGTCTGCGCGCGCCACTGCGTGTGGCCTCGCCGACGCAATCGCTCAGCCGATTGAAGTAGTCCATCGCCAGCGCGGTCGGCACCACCAGCTTGGAGCGCGAATCTCCGGGCTGGGGGCGCAGCTCGATCAACCCTTTAGTTCGCAGGGTCTTAAGCCTGCGGTGCGCGGTCGTCGGGGACACGCCGAAGTCGAGCTGCATGGCCTGCAGCACGCTGGGCGCACTGTCCTCGCGCCACATTTCGATCAGCGCGTGCAGCATGCGCTCCTCGATCGGGTCGATGCGTGGCATGCCAGGCAGCTCGCGCACCGCATGCATCAGGTGCACGAAACGGAAAAATGCATTGTCGGGCATCGGGCAGTGAAATAGAGAAGGAGTAACGGCGCAATCGGCTGGATGAACGGGAGTATCCCCTCGAGTCCGGGGGCTTGACGGCAATCCTAGTCGCAATTCGCCAACTGGCAAGGGAATGCACCGCAATGCCCTTAACCGGGCAGAGCAACAATTGCGCAATGAACGCTTGCTGCAATGCAATACCAACGCCATCCCGGCGTTTGCACGACCATGGCCGAAGCACCCCTGAACGCTGAGCGGCAGCGCCTGTTCAACGAGCTGATCTGGCGCCTGATGGGCAATCTGCAGACCAGCGCCTGGCGCGACCTGCTCAACCCCGGCAGCCGCCTGGGCGCCGCGGCGCGCGGCTACTACCGCATGCTGCTGACCGCGCCCGATGACGACGACCCGCTGACCCTGCCCTCCGGAGCGAACAGCGTCATCGCGCAGCGCGACCGCCGCGGCTGACGCCGCCGGCCGCGGCCGTGCATCCCCGACGCGGCTTCAGTGCGCGACCGCGGCCTGGTGCACAGCGACCAGGATCTTGCCCACCGCTGCCGCCTGCGCCGACTTGTACAGCGCCAGCGACGCGGCCAGCCCGCTGCCGCCGACCGTGGTCGAGCCGCGGTAGTTGGTCGACGCATGCACCGGCACCTTGACCGTCGCCAGCGTGCGGTCGCCGCGCGTGGCCTGCACCGAGTCGACCAGCGCGATGGTCTGGTGGAAGAACTGGGTGTGGTGCAGCGGAATCAGGTTGTAGGCGAAGGTGCGCCCGGCGCGGAACTGATCGAGCACCAGGTAGCCGTCCGGCGCGTCCGGAGTGATCACGGTGTGCACCACCAGGTCGGCGTCGGCCGGCTTGGCCACCAGCGTGGCGCCTTCGGCGCTCAGTGCCGAGCGCAGGATCGCGCTGTAGTCGTCGGCCGTGATCTTTTCCGGATAGGTCCAGCTGCGGCACTCCTTGGTCAGGAACGTGGCGCAGTCGTGCTGCAGATACTTCGCCGCCGGCGACACCTCGGTGACCACCGCGACCTTGTTGCCGGCCAGCGCGGCGCCATCGACCTTTCCGGCATAGCGCATCTGGGGCATCGTCGCCGCGCAGCCGCCAAGCAGTGCGGCGACGCCAAGCAAGCCGATCAAGCGGGTCGGCAATTGAGACATCCGGATCTCCTGAGTCATGTTCGCGGGCGGCGCGTGCGGACCATCCGCGCGGGCGCCTGCGCCTCTGCGTCAATTGTGCGTTTGGCAAATAACGCCCCGCTGACGCCGCGGCGTCGCGGCCGCCGCATCGGAGCGACTGAGCACCGGCGCGGCCACGTAGTCGGCGCCACGCGCCGCGCTCCGGCCTGCGCCAGCGCAATGCCCACGCCGGAACAAGCCCGCCGCGGCTGATCTGCATCACACCGCGGGCATCGCCCCCGCTTGGCTCCAGGTCAATGTGCGCACGCAAGGCGCACCGGCTGCCGGATCGGGCGCTGCGCGCAGGTGTGCGGCTGCGCACCAGATACAAATCGATGCGCCCTGTCACTCGAAGCGGGCTTCCGCGCAGGTGCGTCGCAGCCATGCAACAACGGGGCCGGATCCGCGCGAGGTCGCTCACTCTTTGACGAAACACACGATTACGCGTGTTTTCCCTTGTTTGACCTTGGTCAACCCGATTCGGGGGGGGCGGCCGTTAGTCTTACATCAACAGATCAATTTCTGTTGACGCGACAAAAGGAAAACACCATGTTC
>JAJZEB010000017.1 GCA_021805805.1 Pseudomonadota bacterium
CCTCGGTACACTTTGGCATCGGCCGCTTCCTCCTTTGTTCGTCACGTTTCGAGTCTCGATACCTCTGAAACGCACGACCGGATCAAGCGGCCGACCTTTTTGCTCGCGAAATATCCAGGCTAGCCCACTGCGCCGGTGCGATCGCCGCTGCGCGGCGCGCGCCGCTGACGCAGCGATGCGCTTCGCACGCGGGGGCACCGTGCGCTCGGCGCGCGCGCTGAGCACCACCGATAATCGCGGCCATGGGCGATTCCACTCAGCCGTTCCTGTTGCTGGTCGACGGCTCCAGCTACCTCTACCGCGCGTTCCACGCGCTGCCGGACCTGCGCGGCCCGGCAGGCGAGCCGACCGGAGCCTTGTACGGCATGGTCGCCATGCTGCGGCGCCTGCGCGAGCAGTATCCGCCGCAGCAGGGCTACGTGCACGCGGCGTGCGTGTTCGATGCCCGCGGCCCGACCTTCCGCGACGCGTTGTACCCGCAGTACAAGGCGCACCGGCCGCCGATGCCCGAAGACCTGGCGCGGCAGATCGAGCCGATCCACGCCGTGGTGCGGCTGATGGGCTGGCCGCTGCTGCAGGTCCCGGGGGTGGAAGCCGACGATGTCATCGGCACCCTGGCGCGGCGCGCCAGCGCGCGCGGAATCCGCACCCTGATTTCCAGCGGCGACAAGGATCTGGCGCAACTGGTCGACGACGACGTCACGGTGGTCAACACCATGAGCAACGAGGTGTTCGACGCCGCCGGCGTGCAGGCCAAGTTCGGCGTGCCGCCGCAGCGCATCGTCGATTACCTGACGCTGGTCGGCGACGCCGTCGACAACGTGCCCGGGGTGGCCAAGGTCGGTCCGAAGACGGCGGTCAAGCTGCTCGCCAGCTACGACTCGCTCGACGGGGTGATCGCGCATGCCGACGAGGTCGGCGGCGCGGTCGGACAGAACCTGCGCGCCGCGCTCGATTGGCTGCCGACCGCGCGCCGGCTGGTGACCATCGACACCGCGTGCTCGCTGGACGGCCATGCGCAGGATTTCATGCAGGAGCTGATGCTCGCGCCCGAGGACGACGCGGCGCTGCTGGCGTTTTTCCAGTCCCATGGCTTGAACAAGTTCGTTCGTGCGATCGAACCGGCGGCGTCGCACGAGCCGCCGCCGGCGGTCGCCGGCAACTACGAGACGGTGCTCGACGCCGACGCGCTGGAGCGCTGGGCGGCGCGGGTCGAGGCGGCGGCGCTGACCGCGCTGGACACCGAGACCGATTCGCTCGACCCGCTGCGCGCGCGGCTGGTCGGGCTGTCGCTGGCGGTCACGCCGGGCGAGGCCGCCTACATTCCGCTGGCCCACGCCTATCCGGGCGCGCCCGAGCAGCTCGACGCCGAGCAGGTGCTGGGCCGGCTGCGCCGCTGGCTGGAGGATGCGGGCGCGCCGAAGCTCGGCCAGAACGCCAAGTACGACATGCACGTGCTGGCCAACGCCGGCGTGCAGGTGCGCGGCTACACCGACGACACCCTGCTGCAGAGCTATGTGCTGGAGGCGCACAAGCCGCACGCGCTCGACAGCCTGGTGCAGCGCCACCTCGGCCGGCACGACACCCTGAGCTACGAGCAGGTCTGCGGCAAGGGGGCGAAGGCGATCTGCTTCGACCAGGTCGACATCGCGCTGGCCACGCGCTACAGCGGCGAGGACGCCGACCTGTGTCTGCAGGTGCACCGCCAGCTGGCGCCGCGCATCGCCGCCGACCCCGGGCTGGCGCGGATCTACGCGCTGGAGGTGCGCGTGGCCGAGGTGCTGCAGCGCATCGAGCGCCACGGCGTGCTGATCGACGCCGCGTTGCTGCGTGCGCAAAGCAGCGAGCTGGGGGCGAAGATCGTCCAGCTGGAAGCTCGCGCGCACGAGCTGGCCGGCGGTCCGTTCAATCTCGGCAGCCCGAAGCAGATCGGCGAGGTACTGTTCGATCGGCTGCAGCTTCCGGTGCAGAAGAAGACCGCCGGCGGCGCACCGTCGACCGACGAGGAAGTGCTCGAGGCGCTGGCCGAGGACTACCCGCTGCCGCGGGTGATCCTCGAGCACCGCGGCCTGGCCAAGCTCAAGAGCACCTACACCGAAAAGCTGCCGCAGCTGGTCGACGCCGGAGGCCGCGTGCACACCAATTACGCACAGGCGGTCGCGGTCACCGGACGGCTGGCGTCGAACGACCCGAATCTGCAGAACATCCCGGTGCGCACCGCAGAAGGTCGGCGCATCCGCGAGGCCTTCATCGCGCCTGCGGGCTGGAGCATCGCGTCGTGCGACTACTCGCAGATCGAGTTGCGCATCATGGCCCACCTGTCGGGCGACGCCGGGCTGCTGGCGGCGTTCGCCGCCGGCGAGGACATCCACCGCGCCACGGCGGCCGAGATCTTCGGCGTGGCGCCGGGCGAGGTGCTGGGCGAGCAGCGGCGCATGGCCAAGGTGATCAACTTCGGCCTGATCTACGGCATGAGCGCGTTCGGCCTGGCGCGCAACCTCGGGCTCGATCGCGGTGCGGCGCAGATGTACATCGAGCGCTATTTCGCGCGCTACCCCGGAGTGGCCGCGTACATGGAACGCACCCGCGAGCAGGCCAAGGCGCAAGGCTATGTCGAGACGGTGTTCGGCCGCAGGCTGTGGCTGCCGGAGATCAACTCACCGAACGGCCCGCGGCGTGCGGCAGCGGCGCGCGCGGCGATCAACGCGCCGATGCAGGGCACCGCGGCCGACCTGATCAAGATGGCGATGCTGGCGGTCGACGACGCGCTGCAAGCCAGGCGCAGCCGGGTCGTCATGCAGGTGCACGACGAACTGGTGCTCGAAGTCGCGCCCGACGAGGTCGACTGGGTGCGCGCCGAGGTGCCGAGGCTGATGGCCGGCGTGGCCGAGCTCGCGGTGCCGCTGGTCGCCGAGCTCGGCATCGGGGCGAACTGGGAGCTCGCCCACTGATTGCGCCCGCGGCCGGCGGGCCGCAGCGGTGCGCGTCAGCGCACGACCAGCACCGGCACCTTGGTGTGCGACAGCACGCGCGCGGTCTGGCTGCCCAGCAGCGCCGATGTGAGGCCGCCGCGGCCGTGCGACGACATCACGACCAGGTCGCAGCCCTCGCGTTCGGCCACGGTCAGCAGACCGCGCCAGGCCAGGGTGTCCTCCTGCACTGCGCTGTCGCACTGCACGCCGGCGGCGGTGGCCGCATCGACGACTTTCTTGACTGCCGCGTCGGCCTCGGCGCGGATCGCTTCCTGCCAGCCTTCGATTCCGGTGGGCATGACTTCGATCGCGCCGATGTACGGATACAGGTCGATCACCGACACCGCGGTGATGCGCGCACCGTTGAGCCGTGCCTGCTCGATGGTGATCGGAACGGCCCGCTCGGCCAGTTCGGAGCCGTCGGTCGGAATCAGGATGTGCTTGAACATCGCGCTCTCCAGGAACGTGGGTGGCCGCGCGTCAGCGCACGACCAGCACCGGCAGTTTCGAATGGGTCAGCAGCTTCTGGGTTTCGCTGCCGAGCAGCACGGCTTGCATGCCGCGCCGACCGTGCGAAGCCATCACGACCAGATCGCAGCCCTTCTCGTTGGCCGCATCGAGCATCGCCTTCCATGGGTGCACGTCCTCGGCGACGACGCATTCGCAGTTCACCGCAGCCGCCGCGCAGGCGTCGATCAGCGGCTGCAGCGCATGCTCGGCAGCCTTCGTCGTGCTGGCGCGATACGCGTCGGCGGTCACCGGAACCGTCTCGGCCAGACCCGAGTAGGGGTAGGGGTCGCTGACGGTGATGCCGACGACCGAGGCGCCGAATTGGGTGGCCATGTCGACGGCCGGAGCAATGGCCTTGGCCGCGGTCGCAGAGCCGTCGATCGGCACCAGAATCTTCTTGTACACGCTTTCCTCCAATGAATGTCGTCCAGCAAAAGATCAGATTGCGCTTATATCGTGCGCTGCCGCCGATCCCTTCGGTTTGATCTGGTGCAAGCCGCGCGTGCAATCACCCCGGTTCGTCGCCGCGCATTTGCGGTCGCTCCGGATCCGCGCACCATTCGCTCCAGGATCCGGGGTATAGCGCAGCGCCGGTCAGTCCTGCGCTGTGCATCGCCAGCAGATTGTGGCATGCCGACACGCCCGAGCCACATTGGTGGATGACCTGTGCCGGAGCGTTGGGACCAAGCACCGCGCGCCATTCGTCGCGCAGCGCGTCGGCTGGTTTGAAACGGCCATCGCCGGCCAGGTTGTCGCGGTGGAAGCGGCAGCGGGCTCCGGGGATGTGGCCGCCGACGGGGTCCAGCGTCTCGCCTTCGCCGGCGTAGCGCTGCGGCGAACGCGCATCGACCAGCAGGCGCTCGCGGCTGGCCACGTTGGCCAGCACCGCGGCGACATCGACAGTCTCGGCCAGCGACTCGGCGGCGCTGAAGTCGCCGGGCTGCGGAGTCGGCTCGACGCCCGCAGCGCTGGCGCCGCCGGCGGCCAGCCACGCCTGCCAGCCGCCGTCGAGTACGGCAACGCGATCGTGGCCGAGCCAGCGCAACAGCCACCACAACCGCGACGCGAACACGCCCTGGCTGCGGTCGTAGGCGACAACCTGCTGGCCCGCATGCAGACCGGCCCGCGCCAGTCGCGAGGCCAGCCGGGAACGCTCGGGCAGCGGATGGCGGCCGTTGCCGCCGAGCGGCCGCGACGACAGGTCGCGGTCGAGATGCAGATGCAGCGCTCCGGGCAGATGCGCGTCGCGCCAGGCGCGCGCGCCGGCATCCGGGTCGGCAAGGTCGTGGCTGCAGTCGAACACGCGCACCGCGGGCAGCAGGCGCTGCAGCGTGGCGCAGTCGATCAGGGTGTCGAAAGTCGACGGCGGGGATGAGTTCGGTGCCATGTGCGATGCGATGCGGGGCGTCGGAGATGGCCGATTATCCCGCCTCGCGCTGCTGCGTACGCGTCGCGGCCCTGCTCAACGCTCGGACATGCCGAGCTTGGCCCGGTACCAGCTGTGGAAATGCCGCATGCCGTCTTCCATCGGCGACTGGTAGGGGCCGACTTCGTCGTCGCCGCGTTCCATCAATGCCCGGCGCCCGGCGTCCATCCGCTCGGCGATTTCATCGTCCTCGATGCAGGTCTCCATGTAGGCGGCACGCTCGGCTTCGATGAATTCGCGCTCGAACGCGGCGATCTCTTCCGGGTAGTAGAACTCGACGACGTTGAGCGTGCGCTGCGGCCCCTGCGGGTACAGCGCCGAGACGACCAGCACATGCGGATACCACTCGACCATCAGGGTCGGGTACAGCGTCAACCAGACCGCGCCGCGCTCGGGAGCGACCCCCTGGCGGTAGTTCAGCAGAACTTCCTGCCAACGGGCGTACACCTTGCTGCCGGATTTGCGCAGTTCGTCGTGGATTCCCACGGTCTGCACGCTGAAATCGGCCCCATACTGCCAGCTCAGGTCGTCGCAGGTGACGAAGTTGCCCAGCCCGGGGTGGAACGGTCCGACGTGGTAGTCCTCGAGGTAGACCTCGATGAAGGTCTTCCAGTTGTAGTCGCACACGTGATGCTCGACGTGGTCGAGCACGTAGCCGTCGAAGTCGAACGCCGGATGCCGCAGCGGCGCAAGCGCGCCGGCGAGGTCGTAGCCGTTGGCCTCGAACAGCAGCCCGTTCCAGCGTTGCGGGCGGGTATGGCGCTTGAGATGCAGGCAGGGATCTTCGGCGAAATGCGGCGCGCCCGCGAGCTGGCCGTCGGTCCGGTACGTCCAGCGGTGCAGCGGACACACGATGTTGCTTCCGGTCTGTCCACGGCCTCTGAGCATCACGGCCTGGCGATGGCGGCAGACGTTCGACAGCAGGTCGATTCCTTCGGAGTTGCGCACCAGCACGCGGCCTTCGCCTTCCTGCGGCAGCGCGTAGTAATCGCCGACGTTGGGCACGGAGAGTTCGTGGCCGAGATACTTCGGACCGTCATCGAAGATGAGGCGCTGCTCCTTGGCATGAAGCTCCGGATCGAAATATGCCGTCACCGGCAGCTGGGTCTTGCTCGGGGCCAGATGCACGCTCAAATCCGACATGATGGTGCTGGAATCTCCTGTTCATTGCGCGATGGTCCGCGCTTTTGCGCAGACTTGCGTCGCGCCGGAGGGCCGAATTTTAGCCCCGGGGGGCAAGCCCGTCCAAGCCGTAGGAGCATGCCATGGCAAGGTCGGCGCGACGCGATAAAATGTTCCCCTTTGACCGCGCGCCGCGAACGGCGGGGCGCAGCGACACGCCGATGAACGCCACAACGCGCCCAAGCGCCGCACCGGTCAGCTACGAGCAGGCGGTGGGCGAGCTCGAACGACTGGTCCAGCAACTCGAATCCGGCCAGATGTCCCTGGACGATACTTTGCACGCCTACGCGCGCGGCGCCGAGTTGCTGCGCCATTGCCGCGAGCGGCTGCAGGCGGTCGAGCAGCAGGTGCAGGTTCTCGACGGTACGGAGCTCAAGACTTATGCCGATGCCGATGGCGAGCGCGACGGCGACGCCTGAGGTCGACGCGTTCGACGTCTGGGCAGCGCTGCGCATCGAGCGCTTGCGTGTGCTGCTCGAGCGCGCGCTGCCGCAGCGCGAGCCGCTCGAGCAGGCGATGCACTACGCGGCCGCGCTCGGCGGCAAGCGCATGCGCCCGCTGCTGGTCTGGGCCACCGGCGAGGCGCTCGACGCCGAGCCCGGCGCGCTCGACGCTGCGGCCTGCGCGGTCGAACTGGTGCACGCGTATTCGCTCGTGCACGACGATCTGCCTTGCATGGACGACGACGTGTTGCGCCGCGGCCAGCCGACTGCGCACGTGCGTTTCGGTCAGGCGCTGGCGCTGCTCGCAGGCGACGCGCTGCAGACGCGCGCGTTCGAAGTCCTGACCGCCGACGAAGCAATGTCCGGCTCGGTGCAGGCGCGCTTGTGCCGGCTGCTGGCGCAGGCCGCCGGTGCCGACGGCATGGCGGGCGGGCAGGCGGTCGATCTGGCGTCGACCGGGCAGATGCTCGACGTCGACGCGCTCGGCGCGATGCACCGGCGCAAGACCGGTGCGCTGCTCAAGGCCAGCGTGCTGATGGGCGCCGCCTGCGCGCCGCATGCCGCAGCCGACAGCGTTCGCCAGCTCGGCGCGTACGCGGATGCGATCGGGCTTGCGTTCCAGGTCGTCGACGACCTGCTCGACGCCAGCGCCGATACCGGCACCCTGGGCAAGACGGCGGGCAAGGATGCACGCCAGGGCAAGGCGACGTATGTCACCTTGCTGGGCGCGCCTGCCGCCGGCGCGCTGGCGCAGCGCTTGCGCGACGATGCGCTGCGCGCGCTCGACGCGCTGGCGCCTGCGCTGCGCGCGCGCTGCGACCATCTCGCCACCCTGGCGCTGCGCATCGTCAGCCGGAGTCACTGATCATGGATTTGCTGCATGCGATCGACGCGCCGCGCGACCTGCGCCGGCTCGAACCCGAACAGCTGCCCGAGGTCGCACGGCAGCTGCGTCAGTTCATCGTCGACACCGTGTCGCGCACCGGCGGGCACCTGTCGTCGAACCTCGGCACCGTCGAGCTGACGTTGGCACTGCATTACGTGTTCGACACGCCGAGCGACCGCCTGGTGTGGGACGTCGGCCACCAGACCTACGCGCACAAGATCCTGACCGGGCGACGCGAGCGCATGGGAACGCTGCGCCAGTACGGCGGCCTGTCCGGGTTTCCGCGGCGCGACGAATCGCCTTACGACACCTTCGGCACCGCGCACTCGTCGACCTCGATTTCAGCCGCGCTGGGCATGGCGCTGGCGGCCGCGGCCAAGGGCGAGCGGCGCAAGGTGGTCGCGGTGATCGGCGACGGCGCGATGACCGGCGGCATGGCGTTCGAGGCGCTGAACAATGCCGGCGTGCACCCGGAGGCCGACCTGCTGGTGGTGCTCAACGACAACGACATGTCGATCTCGGCGCCGGTCGGTGCGCTGAACCGCTATCTGGCGCGATTGCTGTCCGGACGCTTCTACGCCAGCGCGCGCGATGCGGCCAAGCAGGTTCTGCGCGCTGCGCCGCCGCCGCTGTTCGAGCTGGCGCGGCGCTTCGAGGAGCACGCCAAGGGCATGGTCGCTCCGGGCACGTTGTTCGAGGAATTCGGCGTCGACTACGTCGGGCCGATCGATGGTCACGATCTCGACGCTCTGGTTCCGACGCTGCAGAACCTGCGCCAGCGCGGAGGCCCGCGGCTGTTGCACGTGGTGACCAAGAAGGGCTACGGCTACAAGCTCGCCGAGGCCGATCCGATCGCATACCACGGCCCGGGGCGCTTCAACCCGGCCGAAGGACTGAAGGCGCCGGCGGTGCCGCCGAAGCCGACGTATGCGCAAGTGTTCGGCGACTGGCTGTGCGACGCCGCGGCCGCCGATTCCCGCGTCATCGGCGTCACGCCTGCGATGTGCGAGGGCTCGGGCATGGTCGAGTTCGCGCGCCGCTTCCCGACGCGCTATCACGACGTCGGAATCGCCGAGCAGCACGCGGTGACGTTTGCCGCCGGACTGGCGTGCGAGGGACTCAAGCCGGTGGTGGCGATCTATTCGACCTTCCTGCAGCGCGGCTGGGACCAGCTGATCCACGACGTCGCGATCCAGAACCTGCCCGTTCTGTTCGCGATCGACCGCGCCGGAATCGTCGGCGCCGATGGTGCCACGCACACCGGAGCGTTCGACATCGCGGCATTGCGCTGCGTGCCGAACATGGTGCTGATGACTCCGAGCGACGAGCTGGAGTGCCGGCGCATGCTGAGCACCGCGCTGGGGATCGACGGGCCGAGCGCGGTGCGCTACCCGCGCGGCGCAGGTTGCGGTGCAGCCATCGACCGCGCGCGGCTCGACGCCTTGCCGCTGGGACGCGCCGAGTTGCGCCGCAGCGGCACGGCACCGAGCGGCCGTCGCCTGGCGCTGCTGGCGTTCGGGCCACAGCTGCACGTTGCGCTGAAAGTGGCGCAGGAACTCGACGCCAGCGTGGTCGACATGCGCTTCGTCAAACCGCTGGACGTGCAGATGCTGCGCGCGATGGCGCAGGACCACGATGCCCTGGTCACGCTCGAGGACGGCATGATCGCCGGCGGCGCCGGCAGCGCGTGCCTGGAGGCGCTGCAGGCCTTGCAGCTGCAGGTTCCGCTGCTTGCGCTGGGGTTGCCGGATCGCTGGCTCGAACACGGCGACCCGGCCCAGGTCGCGGCTTCTGCCGGACTCGATGCCCCGGGTGTGCTGCACGCGATCTGCCAGCATTACGCGCATCTGCTCGGCGAGCTGCCGGCGGCGCAGCGCGCGGCCAACGGCTGACGCGGTGCGCTGCAGCCCGGCCGCGGATGGCCGATAATTCCCGAAGCTTTTACTCAACAAACGGACCCGCGCTGCGGAGCCCGCAGCCACGATGAATCAAGCTGTCGAAGCCATTCCCGATATCCAGAGCAGCACCGACCACCGCAAGCTCGCCATCCAGCGCGTCGGCATCAAGAGTCTGCGCTACCCGTTGCGCGTGCGCATGGCCGATGGCAGCGAGCAGGCCACGGTGGCGCTGATCGACGCCGACGTGGCGCTGCCGGCCGACAAGAAGGGAACGCACATGTCGCGCTTTGTCGAAGTGCTCGACGGCATTTCCGGGGCGCTCGACTTCACCGCGCTGCAACAGCTCGCGCTCGGCATGTGCGCACGGCTGGACGCGCGCTGCGCGCGCCTGGCGCTGCGCTTCCCGCTGTTCCTGCGCAAGAGCGCTCCGGTCAGCGGTGTGTCGAGCCTGATGGACTACGAGGCGGAATGGATCTGCGAGGTCGACGGCGACTCCGCGCGGGTCACCGCGTCGGTGCGCGTTCCGGTCAAGGCGCTGTGCCCGTGCTCGAAGGAAATCTCCGAGTTCGGTGCGCACAATCAACGCTCGCATATCACGATCGCCGCGCGTCTGGGATCGGCGCTGGCGTTCGAGCGGATGATCCGGATTGCCGAGGACGAGGCGTCGTGCGAGCTGTGGGGTCTGCTCAAGCGGCCCGACGAGAAGTACGTCACCGAGCGCGCCTATCGCAATCCGAAGTTCGTCGAGGACCTGGTGCGCGACGTTGCCGCGCGGGTGCGCGTCGAACCGGGTGTCGAGGCCTACGTGGTCGAAGCCGAGAATTTCGAATCGATCCACAACCACTCGGCGTACGCGCGCCTCGAGGGTTGACCAGAGCCCGGGTCGACGGGCTCGCCGGCTTTCGTGCGCGCAGCCGCCGGCGTGCAGCGGCTCAGCGCTCGGCGAGCAGCGCCTTGGCGCGGGCCGATGCCTGACCCAGGTCGGCGCGGCCGGCCAGCCTGCTCTTCAGCACGCCCATGACCTTGCCCAGGTCGCCGACGCCGGTGGCGCCGACGGCGTCGATCGCTGCGCTGACCTCGGCGTCGAGTTCGGCGCCGGCCAGCCGCGCCGGCAGGTAGGGGGTGAGGACCTCGATCTCGGCGGATTCATGGCGCGCCAGATCGTCGCGGCCGCCGGCCGTGAATTGCGCGATCGCGTCGCGCCGCTGCTTGATCATCTTGTCGACGACTGCGATCACCTCGGCATCGTCGAGTTCGATTCGCTCGTCGACTTCGCGCTGCTTGATCGCGGCCAGCAACATGCGGATGGTGCCCAGGCGCGCGCTGTCCTTCGCGCGCATCGCGGCTTTCATCTCGTCTTGGATCCGGATTTTCAGCGTGGTCATGGAGCGATCGATTGCTGGCAGGGAAAAAAACGACAAAGCCCGCTCAGGTCAAGGCCGGGCGGGCTGCTTGCGATGCGGATTCCGGTTGCTGCGCCCGGATGCCCTGCCGGGCGGCAAAGCGCGCTGCGGGTGGGGGCGGCAGGATCGGGACGCGCCCGACCACCGGCGATTCCGGAGTTCAGTACAGGCGCTTGGGCAGCATGTGCGCGCGAATGCGCTTGTAGTGGCGCTTGACCGCTGCCGCCTTCTTGCGCTTGCGCTCCGCCGTCGGCTTTTCGTAGAACTGGCGCGCACGCAGGTCGGTCAGCAGGCCCAGTTTCTCGATCGTGCGCTTGAAGCGGCGCAGGGCGACGTCGAAGGGTTCGTTCTCTTTCACGCGAATCGTGGTCATTGCAAGCAGTTACCTTTATCTGGCTCCGGGTCGGAAGGCGTCATTGAAGCGCACTTCCAGCAAGAAGGGGACGAATAAACCTGTAAAGTATAGCGTTTTTCGCGGCGCGGTCGCGCGCGCCCGCACCGTCCGGATCCCGACATGTCAACTGTCCGCAACAGCGCGCCGCTGCGCGTGCTCGGTCTTGAAACCTCGTGCGACGAGACCGGCGTCGCAGTCTACGACAGCGCGCGCGGGTTGCTCGCCGACGCGCTGCACTCGCAAGTGGCGATGCACGCCGACTACGGTGGCGTGGTTCCCGAACTGGCTTCGCGCGACCACATCGCGCGCACCCTGCCGCTGGTGCAACGCACGCTGCAGCAGGCCGGTTGCGCATTGCGCGACATCGACGTCATCGCGTACACGCAGGGCCCCGGACTGGCCGGGGCGCTGCTCGTCGGCGCAGGGCTGGCGGCGGCGCTGGCGATGGGCGCGGGAAAGCCGCTGCTGGGTGTGCACCACCTCGAGGGGCACCTGCTGTCGCCGCTGCTGTCGGAACCCGATCTGCGGTTTCCCTTCGTCGCGCTGCTCGTGTCCGGTGGGCACACCATGCTGCTCGACGTGGCGGCGCTCGGGAGCTACCGGCTGCTGGGCGAAACGGTCGACGACGCCGCGGGCGAGGCTTTCGACAAATCGGCCAAGCTGCTCGGCCTGGGCTACCCCGGCGGGCCTGAACTGGCCCGGCTGGCCGAGTCCGGGGATCCGCATGCGTTCGCGCTGCCGAGGCCGATGCTGCACAGCGGCGATCTCGATTTTTCGTTCGCCGGGCTGAAGACCGCGGTGCTGACTCGCGTGCGCGCAATGGGTGACGCGCCGCCGGACCAGGCACGCGCCGACCTGGCCGCTGCCGCGCAGCATGCGATCACCGACGTGCTGGCGGCCAAGGCGATGGCAGCGCTGGCGGCGACCGGACGATCAACCCTGGTCGTGGCCGGCGGCGTCGGCGCCAATCGCAGCCTGCGCGCCAAACTCGACGCCGCCTGCGCGGCGCGCGGCGCGCGGGTCTGTTATCCGGCCCTGTCGTGGTGCACCGACAACGGGCCGATGATCGCGCATGCCGCGTGCCTGCGGCTGTGCGCCGGGCTGGCGACCCCGCGCCGCGACTACGGGTTCGACATCCGGCCGCGCTGGGACCTCGACGAACTCGATCGCTGAGCCGGCTCAGACGACCCAGGTGCCCAGCGGCTGGAAATCGCCGGACTCGCCTCGGCTGGCGCGGCCGCGCGCGTTGCACACCACCTGCGCGTCGCCGACCCGGTAGTCGTGCCTGCAGTGCACATGTCCGTGCAGCCACAGGTGGCTGCGTGCGATCAGCGCTTCGTAGGCGTTGCAGAAGCTGGCGGTGGCGGAGTCGCGCGGGTAGCGCGGATCGGCGCTGCGCAGGCTCGGCGCGAAATGGGTCACGACCACGGTGCGATCCCATTGCCCCGGTTGCGCGGCCGCGGCCTGCAGTTCGCCGGCCAGCCAGTCGCGGCAGCGCATGCCTTCCTGGCGCACCGCCTCGACGTCCATCGCCGCACCGCCGCGCGTGGAGCGCTGCACCTGCTCGACGAAATAGCGCGCCGCGCGCATGCAGCGCGGGCGCGCGCCGGCGCCGAACAGCTCGAAGTCGTTCCACAGCGTGGTACCGATGAAGCGTACCCGCTGCGCTGCGCAGGTCAGCACGACGCGATCGCGCTCGAGCATGGTGATTCCGTTCCTGGCGCATCGCGCGCGCAAGGCCGCGTGCGCGTCGTCGAAGTCGCGGCCGTCGTATTCATGGTTGCCGGCGACGTACAGCACGGGGACCGGCCAGCCGGCGAATCGGTCCAGCCCGGCGTGACCCGAGTCGATGTCGCCCGCCAGCACGAGCACGTCGGCGTCGGGAGTCGGAGTCGGCTCGAAGGACTCGGTCTCGAGATGGAGGTCGGAGATCAGTTGCAGGCGCATGACGGTCCAGGTGGGGGGCCGGCGCCCACTGTAGCGCTCGACGCGCCGGCGCGTGCGCCGGGAGGGATCCCGGGCGAAGAATTCGTCGCCTGGCGTGAACTGCGTCACGCAAGGCTGACCCGATGCGCTGCGCGCCCCGGCGATCGGTTACACTTGCATTTTTTCTCAGGCACGGCGCGGAACGGTTTCTTTCGCGTTCGCAAGTCAGTTCAACCGGAAACTACCACCACCATGAGTCTCGACAAAGCCACCACGGCACAGATCGTCGCCGACAACGCGCGCGCGGCGAAGGACACCGGATCCCCGGAAGTCCAGGTCGCGCTGCTGACCGCGCGCATCAATCAGCTGACCGGTCATTTCAAGGACCACGCCAAGGACCATCACGGCCGTCGCGGCCTGCTCAAGATGGTCAGCCGGCGCCGCAAGCTGCTCGACTACCTGAAGGGCTGCGACGCCGAACGCTACGTGGCGTTGATCGGCAAGCTGAATTTGCGCAAGTAAGCCGCGAATGCTTCCAGGCGCCTGTGTCGATCGTCGGTACAGGCGCCTTGTTTCTGTCTGGCGCGCGCTTGCAGCGACGCGCACGAAACCGGCGAGGGGGTGCTGCTGTGTCATTCCAACGCGCATTTGCCGACACGGGCAGTTGCGCGCTGGAATGGCATTGTGCTTCCCGTCGGGCCCCAGTTGGTTGGCTATAGCCTCATCCGTGCCGCGCGCGCGGGACCCGCAACTCGGAGAACACAATGTTCGACAAAATCACGAAAAGCTTTCAATGGGGTGACCATCAGGTCACGATGGAGACGGGCGAAATTGCCCGCCAGGCCAGCGGCGCGGTGCTGCTGAACATGGACGACACCGTGGTGCTGGCCACCGTGGTGGCGCAGAAGACGGCCAAACCGGGTCAGGATTTCTTCCCGCTGACCGTCGACTACATCGAGAAGACCTATGCCGCGGGCAAGATCCCCGGAGGCTTCTTCAAGCGCGAAGGCCGCCTGAGCGAAGGCGAGACGCTGATTTCGCGTCTGATCGACCGCCCGATCCGCCCGTTGTTTCCGGAAGGCTTCTACAACGAAGTGCAGGTGGTCATCCACGTGCTGTCGCTGAACCCGGAAGTCGACTCCGACATTCCGGCGATGATCGCAGCCAGCGCAGCGCTTGCGGTGTCGGGGATCCCGTTCAGCGGCCCGATCGGCGCCGCCCGCGTCGGCTATGCCAACGGTCAGTACCTGCTCAACCCCAGCCGCGCGCAGCAGGCCGATTCCAGGCTGAACCTGGTCGTCGCCGGGACCGAAGCCGCGGTGCTGATGGTCGAGTCCGAAGCCGACCAGCTGTCCGAGGACGTGATGCTCGAGGCGGTGATGTTCGGCCACCGCCAGATGCAGGTGGCGATCGATGCCATTCACGAGCTGGTGCGCGACGGCGGCAAGCCGGCGTGGGACTGGCAGCCTCCGGCGCGCGACGAGGCGCTGATCGCGCGCATCGACGCGGCCGCCGGAGACGCGCTGCGCGCGGCGTACAGGATCACCGCCAAGCAGGCGCGCACCGATGCGCTGCGCGCGGTTTACGCCAGCGTGCACCAGACGCTCGGCGCCGACGGCGCCGAAGTCGACGGGACGAAGGTCGAGCAGGTCCTGTTCGACATGGAAGCGCGCATCGTGCGCAGCCAGATCCTGGACGGCGAACCGCGCATCGACGGCCGCGACACCCGCACCGTGCGCCCGATCTCGATCCGCACCGGGGTGCTGCCGCGCACCCACGGCAGCGCGCTGTTCACGCGCGGCGAAACGCAGGCGCTGGTGGTCACCACCCTGGGTACCGACCAGGACTCGCAGATCATCGACGCGCTGGCCGGCGAATACCGCGACCGCTTCCTGCTGCACTACAACATGCCTCCGTTCGCCACCGGAGAGACCGGCCGCATGGGCGCGCCCAAGCGCCGCGAAGTCGGCCACGGCAGGCTGGCCAAGCGCGCGCTGCTCGCGGTGCTGCCGCCGAAGGACGAATTCGCCTACACGGTGCGACTGGTGTCGGAGATCACCGAGTCGAACGGTTCGTCGTCGATGGCTTCGGTGTGCGGCGGCTGCCTGAGCATGCTCGACGCCGGCGTTCCGCTGAAGGCGCACGTGGCGGGCATCGCGATGGGCCTGATCAAGGAAGGCAACCGTTTCGCGGTGCTGACCGACATCCTCGGCGACGAGGATCACCTCGGCGACATGGACTTCAAGGTCGCGGGCAGCGCCACGGGAATCACCGCGCTGCAGATGGACATCAAGATCCAGGGCATCACGCGCGAGATCATGCAGGTGGCGCTGGCGCAGGCGCGCGAAGGCCGCATGCACATCCTCGGCCTGATGCAGACCGCGGTCGGCGGCGCGCGCGAGGAAGTCTCGCCGTTCGCTCCGCGGCTGTACACGATGAAGATCAATCCCGAGCGGATCCGTGACGTGATCGGCAAGGGCGGCGCCGTCATCCGCGCGTTGACCGAAGAGACCGGAACGCAGATCGACATCGGCGAGGACGGCACCATCACCATCGCGTCGACCGACGGCGACCGCGCCAAGGAGGCGATGCGCCGCATCGGCGATCTGACCGCCGAGGTCGAGGTCGGCCAGATCTACGACGGCACGGTGACCAAGCTGCTGGACTTCGGCGCGCTGGTCAACGTGCTTCCGGGCAAGGACGGGCTGCTGCACATCTCGCAGATCGCCAACGAGCGCGTGAACAAGGTCAGCGACCACTTGCAGGAAGGCCAGAAGGTTCGCGTCAAGGTCATCGAGACCGACGACAAGGGTCGTTTCCGGCTGTCGATCCGTGCCCTGCTGGGCGCGGGAGAAGGCGCCGCGCAGCCGCAGGACTGAGCGATGGACTTGATGCGCGCGGCCCACGTCAGCCATCCAGGCGGTCCCGACGTGCTGCAGTGGGTGCAGCGCGAGCGCCCGCAACCCGGCCCCGGCGAGGTGCTGCTGAGGGTGCGCGCGTTCGGCGTCAACCGACCCGACCTGCTGCAGCGCCGCGGCCTGTATCCTCCGCCTGCCGGAGCGTCGGACATTCCGGGGCTGGAGGTCTGCGGCGAAATCGTCGACGGCGATGTCGGCGCGTCGCTGCGGCGCTTCCAGCGCGTTTGCGCGCTGCTTTCCGGCGGAGGTTACGCCGAATACTGTGCGGTTCCGGCCGGGCAGTGCCTGCCGGTGCCCGATGGTTTCAGCGATGCGGAGGCGGCGGCGCTGCCGGAGACCTTCTTCACCGTCTGGCACAACGTGTTCGAGCGCGGCGCGCTGCGCGCCGGCGAGACCCTGCTGGTGCACGGCGGCGCCAGCGGCATCGGCACCGTGGCGATCCAGCTGGCCGTGGCGCTCGGCGCCCGGGTGCTGGCCACGGCCGGAACGGCCGACAAATGCGCGGCCTGCGTGGCGCTGGGTGCCGAGCGCGCGATCAACTACCGCGACGAGGATTTCGTCGAGGCGGTGCGCGCGCACACCGGTGGCCGTGGCGTCGACGTGGTGCTGGACATGGTCGCGGGCGACTACGTCGCGCGCGATCTGGCGTGCATGGCCGAGGACGGGCGGCTGGTCATCATCGCCGTGCAGGGCGGCACCAAGGCAGCGTTCGACGCCGGGCTGCTGATGCGTCGGAGGCTGACCATCACCGGGTCGACGCTGCGCGCGCGCAGCGTGGCGTTCAAGTCGGCGCTGGCGCAGCAGCTGCACCAGCACGTCTGGCCGCTGCTGCAGGCCGGACGCGTGCGCCCGCAGCTGCACGCGGTGCTTCCTGCCGCCGAACTGGTGCAGGCGCACACGCTTCTCGAACAAGGCGCGCACGTCGGCAAGATCGTGCTGAGCTGGAACTGAAACTCCCCGACAAAGGAGACGGACGCATGCGCCGAACGATGGTCGCTGGAAACTGGAAGATGCACGGTTCGCTGCAAACGAACGCCGAGTTGCTGCGCGCGCTGGTCGCCGCGCCGCGCGCGACCTGCGAGGTGGTCGTCTGCACCCCGTTCCCATACCTGGCGCAGGCGCAGCAGCTGCTCGCCGGCAGCGCAGTCGCGCTGGGCGCACAGGACTGTTCGATGCACGAGCACGGCGCGTACACCGGAGAGGTCGCGGTCGGCATGCTGACCGAGTTCGGCTGCAGCCACGTCATCGTCGGCCACTCCGAGCGCCGCGCCTACCACGCCGAGACCGACGCTGCGGTCGCAGCCAAGGCGCAGCGGGCGCTGGCCGCGGGCATGACTCCGATCGTCTGCGTCGGCGAAACGCTGCAGCAGCGCGAACGCGGCGAGACCGAAGCGGTGATCGGCCTGCAGCTCGACGCCACCCTGCACCTGCTCGGCGAGCGGCTGCCCGAACTGGTGCTTGCCTACGAGCCGGTCTGGGCCATCGGCACCGGCCGCACCGCCACGCCCGAGCAGGCGCAGCAGGTGCACGCCTTCATTCGCGAGCGCGCGCGCCATCGCGGCGCCGACGCCGACGCGGTGCGCGTGCTGTACGGCGGCAGCGTCAAGCCGGACAACGCAGCCGAACTGTTCGCGCAGCCCGACATCGACGGCGGCCTGATCGGCGGAGCTTCGCTGAAGGCCGCAGATTTCCTGGCCATCGCCGGAGCGGCTTGACCGCCTGGATTCTTTCTTTTCGGATTTGACATGAACTTCGTCCTGAACCTGATCTTGATCGTGCAGGTGTTGGCGGCCGTCGCGATGGTCGTCCTGGTCCTGTTGCAGCACGGCAAGGGCGCCGACATGGGCGCGTCGTTCGGCTCGGGCTCGTCGGGCAGCCTGTTCGGCGCCACCGGCTCGGCCAACTTCCTCAGCCGCAGCACTGCTGCGGCGGCGACGCTGTTCTTCGCCTCGACGTTGGCGCTGGCCTACTTCAGCACCCGCTCGACGAGCGGCGACGGCGGCGGGGTGATGAGCGAGCTGGCCGCCAAGCCTGCGGTCAGCGCCGCGTCCAAGCCGGCGAGCGTCCCGGCTGGAATCGCGCAGATCCCGGGCGTCGCGCCGGGCAAGGCCCAAAGCGGTGCGCAGGGCAACGCGCAGAAACACTGATTGACATCGCGTCGAACATGTTCTCTGCGCCAAGTCAATACATGGCCGGATTCGAATTTGCCGACGCGCAAGGACCGACCCTGAACGTTGCCTGAGGGCTGCTTCGAGGGTTAGAATGCTGAGTTGCACTGGGCTTGAAACCGCGAGGTTTCGGGTTCCGGCGCCGACGTGGTGAAATTGGTAGACACGCTATCTTGAGGGGGTAGTGGCGAAAGCTGTGCGAGTTCGAGTCTCGCCGTCGGCACCAGATTTGTTGCAATACAACATATACGTTCACAAAGACATAAAACGAGGCGCCGCCTGCAGCGATTCGCAGCGCGGCCGGCACACGATAGAAGTGGGTGGGATCGAAGCGTTCCTGCCCGCGGCGTGCCTCAGCGAGGTGCGCCGAAGAACATGCGGAGGCTAGCGCCATGTTTCTCGAGCAGTACCTGCCAGTCTTGCTTTTCATTCTGATCGGGATCGGCGTCGGCGTCGCGCCGATGGCGCTGGGCAGATTGCTCGGCCCGCATCGACCCGACGCGGCGAAGAATTCTCCGTACGAATGCGGCTTCGAAGCATTCGAGGACGCGAGGATGAAGTTCGACGTTCGCTACTACCTGGTCGCAATCCTTTTCATTTTGTTCGATCTTGAGATCGCCTTCCTGTTTCCGTGGGCGGTCGCGCTCAAGCACGTCGGTGCTGCAGGTTTCTGGGCGATGATGATCTTCCTGTCGATTCTGGTCGTGGGTTTTATCTACGAGTGGAAGAAGGGGGCGCTCGACTGGGAATAGTCCGGTCCGAGCAACCGAGGGTCCAAAGATGGGTATCGAAGGTATTTTGAGCGAAGGCTTTATCACCACTTCGGCTGATAAGCTGATCAACTGGACTAGAACTGGGTCTTTATGGCCCATGACATTCGGTCTGGCTTGTTGTGCGGTTGAAATGATGCATGCGGGGGCGGCGCGTTACGACCTCGATCGTTTCGGCATCGTCTTCCGCCCCAGTCCGCGCCAGTCCGACGTGATGATCGTCGCCGGGACGCTGTGCAACAAGATGGCGCCGGCGCTGCGACGGGTCTACGACCAGATGCCCGAGCCGCGCTGGGTGGTGTCGATGGGGTCGTGCGCGAACGGCGGCGGCTACTACCACTATTCGTACTCGGTGGTGCGCGGCTGCGATCGCATCGTTCCGGTCGACGTCTATGTGCCGGGGTGTCCGCCGACGGCCGAGGCGCTGCTTTACGGCTTGCTGCAGCTGCAGAACAAGATCCGGCGCACCAACACGATCGCACGCTGACCAACTGTCCCGAACGCCTGCTCCGATGTCCAGCCCTCTCGAAAGTCTTCAGCAACAACTGCAGCAGCACTTCGGCGAGCGCATCCGCGCCAGCAAGCTCGAAGTCGACGAACTGACCATCGAGGTCGCGCCGCAGGATTATCTGGAAAGCTGCCGCACGTTGCGCGACACCTTGCAGTTCGAGCAACTGATCGATTTGTGCGCGGTCGACTACCACAGCTACGCGAATGCGCCGTGGCCTGGCAGGCGCTTCGCGGTCGTGCTGCACCTGCTGTCGGTGGCGCGCAACCTGCGGCTGCGGCTTCGGGTCTGGTGCGACGACGACGACTTCCCGCTGGTGGCTTCGGTCAATCCGATCTGGAGCGCTGCCAACTGGTATGAGCGCGAGGCGTTCGACCTGTACGGCGTGATGTTCGAGGGCCACGACGATCTGCGCCGCATCCTGACCGACTACGGCTTCATCGGTCACCCGTTCCGCAAGGATTTCCCCGTCAGCGGTACCGTGGAAATGCGCTACGACCCGCAGACGCAGCGCGTCGTCTACCAGCCGGTGACGATCGAACCGCGTGAAATCGTTCCGCGCATCGTGCGCGAAGAAGGCTACGGCGGTCTGCAACATTGAGTTCGACATGGCAGAGATCAAGAACTACACCCTGAACTTCGGTCCGCAGCACCCGGCGGCGCACGGCGTGCTGCGCCTGGTTCTCGAACTCGACGGCGAAGTCATCCAGCGCGCCGACCCGCACATCGGGCTGCTGCACCGGGCCACTGAAAAGTTGGCCGAGACCCGCACCTTCATCCAGGCGTTGCCGTACATGGACCGCCTCGACTACGTGTCGATGATGTGCAACGAGCATGCGTACGTGCTCGCGGTCGAGAAGCTGCTCGGCGTCGAGGTGCCGCTGCGTGCGCAGTACATCCGCGTCATGTTCGCCGAGATCACCCGGCTTCTGAACCACCTGCTGTGGATCGGAGCGCACGGCCTGGACTGCGGCGCGATGACGATTTTCCTGTACGCGTTCCGCGAGCGCGAGGATCTGTTCGACATCTACGAGGCGGCGTCCGGCGCGCGCATGCACGCGGCGTATTTCCGCCCGGGCGGCGTCTACCGCGACCTGCCCGAGAGCATGCCGCAGTACCGCGCCTCCAGCGTGCACGGGCCGAAGGACGTGGCGCGGCTGAACGCCAACCGCGACGGATCGCTGCTCGATTTCATCGACGACTTCACGCAGCGCTTCCCGGCCTACGTCGACGAGTACGAAACGCTGCTGACCGACAACCGGATCTGGAAGCAGCGCACCGTGGGCATCGGCGTGGTCGAGCCCGAGCGTGCGCTGCAGCTGGGTTTCACCGGTCCGATGCTGCGCGGTTCGGGAATCGAATGGGACCTGCGCAAGCACCAGCCTTACGACGTCTACGACCGCATGGATTTCGACATCCCGGTCGGCAAGACCGGCGACTGCTACGACCGCTACCTGGTGCGGGTCGAGGAGATGCGCCAGGCCAACCGGATCATCAAGCAGTGCGTCGACTGGCTGCGCGCGAACCCGGGTCCGGTGATCACCGACAACCACAAGGTCGCGCCGCCGTCGCGCGTGCAGATGAAGACCAGCATGGAGGATCTGATCCATCACTTCAAGCTGTTCTCCGAAGGCTTCCACGTTCCGGCCGGAGAGGCCTACGCGGCAGTCGAGCATCCGAAGGGCGAGTTCGGCATCTACATGGTGTCGGACGGCGCGAACAAGCCTTTCCGCATGAAAATCCGGGCCCCCGGGTTCCCGCATCTGGCTGCGATGGACGAGATGTCGCGCGGCCACATGATCGCGGACGCGGTGGCGATCATCGGCACGATGGACATCGTGTTCGGCGAAATCGATCGGTAATCCAATCCCATGCTGTCTGAATCCACCCGCCAGCGCGTCGATCGCGAACTGGCCAAGTACCCGGCCGACCAGCGGCAGTCGGCGATCATCGCGGCGCTGTCGATCGTGCAGCAGGAACTCGGCTGGATCTCGCCCGAATCCGAGCGCGACCTCGCCGAGTACATCGGCATGCCGCCGATCGCGGTGCACGAGGTCGTGACCTTCTACAACATGTTCAACACCCGGCCGGTCGGCCGCTTCAAGCTGAACGTGTGCACCAACCTGCCGTGCCAGCTCAGCGGCGGCGCGCAGACGCTGCAATACCTCAGCGACAAGCTCGGCGTGGCGGTCGGCGAAACCACCGCCGACGGCGTGTTCACGCTGCAGCAGACCGAATGCCTGGGCGCCTGCGGCGACGCGCCGGTGGCGCTGGTCAACGATCGCCGCATGTGTTCGTACATGAGCCCTGAGAAGATCGACGCGCTGCTCGACGAGCTGCGCGCGCAAGCCGGAGGCGGCCAATGACTTTCGCATCGACCGGACTCGAGGGCTGCTTCCACGGCCGCCACATCAAGCCGCAGATCCTCGCCGATCTGGACGGCAGCAACTGGGATCTCGACGGCTACGTCGCGCGCGGCGGCTACCAGGCACTGCGCAAGGTCCTGGGTGCCGACGGCAGCGCGGCGATGACGCCGGAACAGGTGATCGCCGAGGTCAAGCTCTCGGGCCTGCGCGGGCGCGGCGGTGCCGGCTTCCCGACCGGGCTGAAGTGGAGCTTCATGCCGCGTCAGTTCCCGGGCCAGAAGTACCTGGTGTGCAACACCGACGAGGGCGAGCCGGGGACGTTCAAGGACCGGGACATCATCCGCTTCAACCCGCATATCCTGATCGAGGGTATGGCGATCGCGGCCTACGCGATGGGCACCAGCGTCGGCTACAACTACATCCACGGCGAGATCTTCGCCGATTACGAGCGCTTCGAGATCGCGCTGGAGCAGGCGCGCGCCGCAGGTTACCTGGGCGACAACATCCTCGGCAGCGGGTTCTCGTTCCAGCTGCATGCCGCACACGGTTTCGGCGCGTACATCTGCGGCGAGGAAACCGCGCTGCTCGAGTCGCTCGAAGGCAAGAAGGGCCAGCCGCGCTTCAAGCCGCCGTTCCCGGCCAGCTTCGGTCTGTACGGCAAGCCGACGACGATCAACAACACCGAGACGTTCTCGGCGGTGCCGTGGATCATCCGCAACGGCGGGCAGGCGTATCTGGAAGCCGGCAAGCCGAACAACGGCGGCACCAAGATCTATTCGGTCTCGGGCGACGTCGCGCTGCCCGGCAACTACGAAGTCCCGATGGGCACGCCGTTCTCGAAGCTGCTCGAACTGGCCGGCGGCATGCGCGACGGACGCGCGCTCAAGGCGGTGATCCCGGGCGGTTCGTCGGCGCCTGTGCTGCCGGCGTCGGTGATCATGGACTGCACGATGGACTACGACTCGATCGCCAAGGCGGGGTCGATGCTCGGCTCCGGAGCGGTCATCGTGCTGAACGACACCCGCTGCATGGTCAAGTCGCTCGAGCGCCTGGCTTATTTCTACCAGCACGAGTCTTGCGGCCAGTGCACGCCGTGCCGCGAAGGCACCGGCTGGCTGTGGCGGATGATCCATCGCATCGAGCACGGCCAGGGCCGTGCCGAGGACCTCGACGTGCTCAATTCGGTGTCGGACAACATTTCCGGGCGCACGATCTGTGCGCTGGGCGATGCCGCGGCGATGCCGGTCAAGTCCTTCATCAAGCACTTCCGCGCCGAGTTCGAGCACCACATCGAACACAAGACCTGCATGGTTCCGGCTTATCTGTAAGGCGCCTCGCAGCTGCCACGGGAATTGAACGAACATCATGGTTGAACTGGAAATCGACGGCCGCAAGGTCGAGGTGCCCGAAGGCTCGATGGTGATGGACGCCGCGCACAAGCTCGACGTCTACGTGCCGCATTTCTGCTATCACCCGAAGCTTTCGATCGCAGCCAACTGCCGCATGTGCCTGGTCGAGGTCGAGAAGGCGCCCAAGCCGCTGCCGGCCTGCGCCACGCCGGTCGCGCAGGGCATGATCGTGCGCACCCGCTCCGAGCGCGCGCTGCAGGCGCAAAAAGGCGTCATGGAGCTGCTGCTGATCAACCATCCGCTCGACTGCCCGATCTGCGACCAGGGCGGAGAGTGCCAGCTGCAGGATCTGGCGGTGGGTTACGGCGGCTCGACCTCGCGTTACCACGAGGAAAAGCGCGTGGTGTTCCACAAGAACGCCGGACCGCTGATCGCGATGGAGGAAATGACCCGCTGCATCCACTGCACCCGCTGCGTGCGCTTCGGCCAGGAAGTGGCCGGGCTGATGGAGCTGGGCATGGCGATGCGCGGCGAGCATTCGGAGATCACGACCTTCCTCGAAGGCTCGATCGATTCCGAACTGTCGGGCAACATGATCGACGTCTGCCCGGTCGGCGCGCTGACCAGCAAACCGTTCCGCTACGCGGCGCGGACCTGGGAACTGCAGCGCCGCGGCTCGCTCAGCCCGCACGACAGCGTCGGTGCCAACCTGGTCATGCAGGTGAAGAACAACCGCGTGCTGCGCGTGGTGCCGCAGACCAACGAGGCGGTCAACGAGTGCTGGATCGCCGACCGTGACCGTTTCAGCTACGAAGGACTGAACAGTGCCGATCGCCTGGGCAGCCCGATGATCCAGGAGGACGGAGTCTGGCGCGAGACCGACTGGCCGATCGCGCTGGATTTCGTCGCCCGCGCACTGCAGCGCGTCATCGACGTCGACGGCGCGAGCGGAATCGGCGCGCTGGCGTCGGCGCAGAGCACGGTCGAGGAGCTGTACCTGCTGGGCAAGCTGGTGCGTGCGCTGGGCAGCGACAACGTCGACTTCCGCGTGCGCCAGACCGATTTCACCGCCGCAGGCGCGGTGCCTCAGCTGGGCCTGGCGCTGGCCGAGGTGGCGCAGCTGCAGGGCGCGCTGATCATCGGCTCGACGCTGCGCAAGGACCATCCGCTGCTGGCCGCCAAGCTGCGTCGCGCGGCGAAGACCGGCGCGCAAGTCGCGGTGCTGCACGCGGCCGACGACGACCTGCTGATGCCGCTGGCCGCGCGCATCGCGGCGGCGCCGAGCCAGTGGCTGCGCGAGCTCGGCGGCATCGCCGCGGCGGTCGCCGATGCGCGGCAGCAGCCGCGTCCGGAGGCGCTGGCCGCGCTTCGGCCAAGCGAGGCGCAACAGGCCGCAGCCGGCGCGCTGCTGCAAGGTGAGCGCAAGGTCGTCTGGCTGGGCAACGCCGCGGTGCGGCACCCGCAGGCCGGCGTGCTCGAACAGCTGGCACGCTGGATCGCGGCGCAGACCGGCGCGCGCGTCGGCCATCTGGTCGACGGCGCAAACGCGGTCGGCGCGCATCTGGTCGGCGCGCTGCCGCAGGACGGCGGTCGCAACGCAGCGCAGATGCTGGCCGATCCGCCGGCGGCGCTGCTGCTGCTCGGACTGGAGCCGGCGCTCGACGTCCCCGCGTCGCTGGCCGGAGTGCCGATGCTGGTGGCCTTGAGCGCGTTCAAGCCGGTCGAAGGCAGCCCGTTGAAGGTGGTGCTGCCGATCGCGCCGTTCAGCGAAAACGCCGGGACCCTGATCAATGCCGAAGGGCGCGAGCAGAGCTTCGGTCCTGTGGTCGGCGCGCTGGGGCAGTCGCGTGCGGCGTGGAAGGTGCTGCGCGTGCTCGCCGACCAGCTCGGCCTGGCCGGTTTTGAATACGACAGCGTCGAGGCCGTGCGCGCCGCGGCGCTGGGCGCGATCGACCGCGAAGCGCTGGCGCGGGAGGTTCCCGCGACGCTGCCGCAGGCGATCGATTTCGGCACCGAGGTCGCGGCGGATGCCTTCGAGCGCTACGCCGATGTGCCGATCTACGCCGTCGACGGCGTGGTGCGGCGCGCGCGTGCGCTGCAGGCCACGCGGGACGCGCGCGAGGCGCAGTACGCCGGGCTGGCGGCCGACGCGTGGCAGCGGCTGGGCCTGGCCGACGGCGACCGCGTGCGCGTGCAGCAGGCCGGCGCGACAGTCGAGTTGCCCGCCCGCCTGGATCGCGCGCTGGCCAGCGGCGTCGTGCGCGTGGCCTGTGCGCTGGACGCCACTGCGGCGCTGCCGTCGCTGTTCGGCCCCGTTTCCGTGCAAAAGGTCTGAGCCATGATCGACTCCATCAATTCCGCGGGGCTGCAACTGCTCGGGCCGCTGGCCTGGCCGGTGGTCTGGGACATCGTCAAGATCCTGGTCATCGTGCTGCCGCTGTTCGGCGCGGTCGCGTACCTGACGCTGTGGGAGCGCAAGCTGATCGGCTGGATGCAGGTCCGCATCGGGCCGAACCGGGTCGGTCCGTTCGGTCTGCTGCAGCCGATCGCCGACGGCCTGAAGTTCATCTTCAAGGAGCTGGTGGTGCCGGCCAAGGCCAACCAGCGGCTGTTCATTCTCGGCCCGATCATGACCATCACCCCGGCGCTGGTGGCGTGGGCCGCGGTGCCGTTCGGCCCCAACGTCGCGCTGGCCAACGTCAACGCCGGGCTGCTGCTGATCATGGCGGTGACTTCGCTCGAGGTCTACGGCGTGATCATCGCCGGCTGGGCGTCGAACTCCAAGTACGCGTTCCTCGGCGCGCTGCGCGCATCGGCGCAGATGGTCAGCTACGAGATCGCGATGGGCTTCTGCCTGGTCGTGGTGCTGATGGTCTCGGGCAGCCTGAACCTGAGCCAGATCGTCGCCGGCCAGCAGCACGGGCACTTCGCCGCGATGGGGCTCGATGTGCTGTCGTGGAACTGGCTGCCGCTGCTGCCGATCTTCGTCGTCTACATGATCTCGGGAATCGCCGAAACCAACCGCCATCCGTTCGACGTCGTCGAAGGCGAGTCGGAAATCGTCGCCGGCCACATGGTCGAGTACTCGGGAATGTCGTTCGCGCTGTTCTTCCTCGCCGAATACGCGAACATGATCCTGGTCTCTTTCCTGGCCGCGATCATGTTCTTCGGCGGCTGGGATGCGCCGGTGTCGGCGCTGAGCTTCATCCCGGGCTGGATCTGGCTCGGCGCCAAGGCGTTCGTGCTGGTGTCGATGTTCATCTGGGTACGCGCGACGTTCCCGCGCTACCGCTACGACCAGATCATGCGTCTGGGCTGGAAGATCTTCATCCCGGTGACGCTGATCTGGCTGGTCGTCGTCGGCGCATGGATGCAGACCCCGCTGTCGATCTGGAACTGAACCGAGTAATCCCATGGCTGCCGTCCTCGACTCCATCAACAGTTTCTTCCTCGTCGAGCTCTTCAAGGGCCTGGCGCTGACCGGCAAGTACGCGTTCAAGCGCAAGATCACGGTCCAGTACCCGGAAGAGAAGACGCCGATGTCGCCGCGCTTTCGCGGCCTGCACGCGCTGCGCCGCTACCCGAACGGCGAGGAGCGCTGCATCGCCTGCAAACTGTGCGAAGCGGTCTGCCCGGCGCTGGCCATCAGCATCGAAAGCGAACAACGCGCCGACGGCACGCGCCGCACGACACGCTACGACATCGATTTGACCAAGTGCATCTTCTGCGGTTTCTGCGAAGAAAGCTGCCCGGTCGACTCGATCGTCGAAACGCACATTTTCGAATACCACGGCGAACAACGCGGCGATCTGTACTTCACCAAGGACATGCTGCTCGCCGTCGGCGACCGCTACGAACACGAAATCGCGCCGAACAAGGAGGCTGACGCCCGCTACCGCTGAGCCGGCTCTCGCCTGCCGGCGGCCCACGTCGCCTCCGCGTCGTCGCAACCGAACCTCGCCATGACCATTCAAACCGCGCTGTTCTTCGTTTTCTCCGCCGTGCTGCTGTTTGCCGGCTTCCGCGTCATCACTGCGCGCAATCCGGTGCACGCCGCGCTTTACCTGGTGCTGGCGTTCTTCCAGGCGTCGATGGTCTGGATGCTGCTGCAGGCCGAGTTCCTGTCCATCGTGCTGGTGCTGGTCTATGTCGGTGCGGTGATGGTGCTGTTCCTGTTCGTCATCATGATGCTCGACATCAACGTCGATCAGCTGCGGCAGGGTTTCTGGCGCTATTTCCCGCTGGCCGCGCTGGTCGGCGTGTTCATCGTGCTGGAAATGGCCGCGGTGCTGATGCAGGCGTTCCAGATCGGCGGCCAGACCGCCGCGGCGCAGGTCGGCGGCCAGTTGACCACGCCGGCCGCGCACGCGCTGGCGGCGATGCCCAACACGCAGGCGCTCGGCGTCGTGCTGTACACCCAGTACCTGTACCCGGTCGAGATCGCCGCGGTCATCCTGCTGGTGGCGATCATCGCCGCCATCGCGCTGACGCTGCGCCGGCGCAAGGACACCAAGGCCCAGCGCGTGGCCGACCAACTCGCAGTGCGGCGCAACGATCGCGTGCGCATCGTGCAGATCCCGGTGCAAGGCAAGGAATAAGAACATGCTCGGCTCTCTGACTCTGGCCCATTACCTGGTGCTCGGCTCGATCCTGTTCGCGATCGCGGTCGTCGGCATCTTCCTGAACCGCCGCAACCTGATCGTGCTGCTGATGGCGATCGAGCTGATGTTGCTCGCGGTCAACCTGAACTTCGTCGCGTTCTCGCACTACCTGCAGGACATGGCAGGGCAGGTGTTCGTCTTCTTCATCCTGACGGTCGCCGCCGCGGAGTCCGCCATCGGCCTGGCGATCCTCGTCGTGCTGTTCCGCAACCTGTCCACGATCAGCGTGGACGAACTCGACCACCTGAAGGGCTAAGCATGGCTGGCACGCTCAATCCCACGCTTTTGCTGGTCATCGCGCTGGCGCCGCTGGCGGGCGCGATCGTCGCAGGCCTGTTCGGCAAGACCGTCGGCCGTACCGGCGCGCACCTGGTCACCACCGGAAGCGTCGCGCTGTCGTTCGCACTGTCGGCCTGGGTGCTCAAGCAGGTCATCGCCGGCGCGCACTACGACGGCACGGTCTACACCTGGATGCAGATCGGGCAGCTGCAGATGAATGTCGGTTTCCTGATCGACAGCCTGTCGGCGCTGATGATGGTCGTCGTCACCTTCGTCTCGCTGTGCGTGCACGTCTACACCATCGGCTACATGGCCGACGACCCCGGCTACCAGCGCTTCTTCGCCTACATCAGCCTGTTCACCTTCAGCATGCTGATGCTGGTCATGAGCAACAACCTGCTGCAGCTGTTCTTCGGCTGGGAAGCGGTGGGCCTGGTGTCGTACCTGCTGATCGGCTTCTGGTACGAACGTCCTTCGGCCGCGTTCGCCAACATGAAGGCGTTCATCGTCAACCGGGTCGGAGACTTCGGCTTCATCCTCGGCATCGGGCTGGTGCTGGCCAACACCGGCAGCCTGCACTACGCGGACATCTTCGCGCAGGCTCCGGCGCTGGCCAAGCTGACGTTCCCGGGTACCGACTGGGCGCTGATGACGGTGATCTGCATCTGCCTGTTCATCGGCGCGATGGGCAAGAGCGCGCAGTTCCCGCTGCACGTGTGGCTTCCCGATTCGATGGAAGGCCCGACGCCGATCTCGGCGCTGATCCACGCCGCGACCATGGTCACGGCAGGCATCTTCATGGTCAGCCGCATGTCGCCGCTGTTCGAGCTGAGCGACACGGCGCTGTCGTTCATCCTGGTGATCGGTTCGATCACGGCGCTGTTCATGGGCTTCCTCGGTGTCGTGCAGAACGACATCAAGCGCGTGATCGCGTATTCGACCCTCTCGCAGCTCGGCTACATGACCGCGGCGCTCGGTGCCTCGGCGTACCCGGTGGCGATGTTCCACCTGATGACCCATGCGTTCTTCAAGGCGCTGCTGTTCCTGGCCGCCGGCTCGGTCATCATCGGCATGCACCATGACCAGGACATCCGCCACATGGGCGGGCTGCGCAAGTACATGCCGATCACTTGGATCACCTTCCTGATCGGCACCCTGGCGCTTTGCGGAACGCCGTTCTTCGCCGGCTTCTATTCGAAGGACAGCATCATCGACGCGGTCGCCGCCAGCCACCTCGCCGGAGCCGGATTCGCCAGCTTCGCGGTCACCGCCAGCGTGTTCGTCACCGCGCTGTACTCGTTCCGCGTGTACTTCCTGGTGTTCCACGGCGAGGAGCGTTTCCGCAACCTGAAGCACGACCATCACCACGGCCACGACGACCATGGTCATGGCCATCACGCGCCGCTGGAGCCGCACGAGTCGCCGTGGGTCGTCACGCTGCCGCTGATCCTGCTGGCGATTCCGTCGGCGGTGATCGGCTACGTGGCGATCAAGCCGCTGCTGTTCGGCGGGTTCTTCAACGGCTCGATCACGGTCAACACCGCGGCCCATCCGGCGATGGCCAGGCTGGCCGAGGACTTCCACGGCCCGCTGGCGATGGCGCTGCATTCGGTCACGGCGCTGCCGCTGTGGCTGGCGGTTGCCGGTTTCGCGGTGGCCTGGTACGGCTACCTGATCAACCCGGCGCTGCCGGCAGCGATCAAGCGTCGTTTCGCGTTCATCGACCGCATTCTCGAACACAAGTACTACATGGACTGGATCAACGAGCACATCGTCGCCGCGGGCGCACGTTTGCTCGGCCAGGGCCTGTGGAAGGGCGCAGACGCCGGCCTGATCGACGGGCTGATGGTCAACGGCAGCGCGCGCCTGGTCGGCTTCGCCGCGACGCTGGTGCGCCAGCTGCAGACCGGCTTCATCTACTACTACGCGCTGGCGATGATCGGAGGCGTGGTGGTTTTCATGTGGCTGTACGTCCCGGGCAAGCTGCTGTCCGGCTGGTTCATCCGATAAATCCGACAAGGCCCGCGGCTTCTCGTTCACCCCTATGCAATCGCTACCCTTGCTGAGTCTGTCCGTCTGGACGCCCATCGCTTTCGGCATCCTGATCCTGCTGCTCGGGCGTGAGTCCAACGCCGGCGCGATGCGCTGGCTGGCACTGGTCGGCGCAGTCGCCGGCCTGCTGGTCACGCTGCCGCTGGTGAGCGGCTTCCACGCGGGCGACGCCGGCATGCAGTTCGTCGAGAACGGTCCCTGGATCCAGCCGTTCAACATCCGCTACGCGCTCGGCATCGACGGCATTTCGCTGTGGTTCCTGCCGCTGACCGCGTTCATCACCCTGATCACGGTGATCGCCGGCTGGGAAGTGATCCAGCAGCGCGTGCCGCTGTACATGGCGTCGTTCCTGATCCTGTCCGGGCTGATGAACGGCGTGTTCTGCGCGACCGACGCGATCCTGTTCTACGTCTTCTTCGAAGCCACGCTGATTCCGATGTACCTGATCATCGGCATCTGGGGCGGACCGCGCCGGGTCTACGCGGCGTTCAAGTTCTTCCTCTACACGCTGCTGGGTTCGCTGCTGATGCTGGTCGCTCTGCTGTACCTGTACTTCCAGTCGGGCGGCAGCTTCAACATCCTCGACTGGTACACGGTGCCGCTGACGAGCGGAGCGCAGATCCTGCTGTTCGTCGCCTTTTTCTTCGCCTTCGCGGTGAAGATCCCGATGTGGCCGGTGCACACCTGGCTGCCCGACGCGCACGTCGAGGCGCCCACCGGCGGCTCGATCGTGCTGGCCGCGATCATGCTCAAGCTCGGCGCTTACGGTTTCGTGCGCTTCGTGCTTCCGATCGTTCCCGATGCCAGCCATGAACTGGCGCCGCTGATCATCACCCTGTCGGTGATCGCGGTGATCTACATCGGCCTGGTCGCGATGGTGCAGACCGACATGAAGAAGCTGGTGGCGTATTCGTCGATCGCGCACATGGGCTTCGTCACGCTGGGATTCTTCCTGTTCTCCGACATCGGCGTGCAAGGCGGCATCGTGCAGATGATCTCGCACGGTTTCGTCTCCGGTGCGATGTTCCTGAGCATCGGCGTCCTGTACGACCGTATGCACACCCGCACGATCGCCGACTACGGCGGCGTGACCAAGGTGATGCCGCGCTTCGCCGCGTTCGCGGTGCTGTTCGCGATGGCCAACGCCGGCCTGCCGGGCACCAGCGGCTTCGTCGGCGAATGGATGGTCATCCTCGGCGCCGTGCGCCAGGACTTCTGGCTCGGCATGGCAGCGGCGACCACGCTGGTGCTGGCTGCCGGCTACACGCTGTGGATGGTCAAGCGCGTGTTCTTCGGCCCGGTGCGCAACGACCACGTCGCCGCGCTGACCGACATCGGTGCGCGCGAATTCCTGGTCCTGGCGCTGCTCGCCGCAGGCGTGCTGTGGTTCGGTCTGTATCCGCGATTCTTCACCGATCCGATGCAGGCCAGCGTCGCCCACCTCCTGCAGCATGTCGCTGCGTCGAAACTGCAGTAACGCGCGAGAGCGATGATGAACTGGATTGCGATCTACCCCGAGATCTTGTTGCTGGCCATGGCCTGCGTGGTCATGCTCGCCGACCTCGTCTGCAAGGACGCCGAACACCGCATCGCGTATGGCTTGACGGTGGTCACATTGCTGGGCCTGATGGTGCTCGACGGCGCGTACTTCGCGTCGGGGCTGTCGGGTTTCGCGATGCAGCGCATGGTCGTCATCGACCCGCTGGCGATGCTGCTCAAGCTGTTCACCGCCGGCGCGACGCTGATCAGTCTGATCTATGCGCGCCGCTACGCAGGCGAGCGTGGACTGTGGGGCGGCGAGCTGTTCAGCCTGTCGCTGCTTGCGTTGCTCGGCCAGTACGTGATGATCTCGGGCAGCAACCTGTTGATGCTGTACCTCGGGCTGGAGCTGCTGTCGCTGGCGCTGTACGCGCTGGTGGCGCTGCGGCGTGACTCGGCGCTGGCGACCGAGGCAGCGATGAAGTATTTCGTGCTCGGTGCGCTGGCTTCCGGCTTCCTGCTCTACGGCATGAGCATGATCTACGGTGCCACCGGGTCGCTCGACCTCGCGGTGGCGTTCAAGAGCGTGGCCAGCGAGCCGCTGAACCGCGCTGCGCTGGTGCTCGGCGTCGTGTTCCTGGTCTCCGGCGTGGCGTTCAAGTTCGGCGCCGCCCCGTTCCATATGTGGATTCCCGACGTCTACCAGGGCGCGCCGACCGCGGTCGTGCTGCTGGTCGGCGGCGCGCCCAAGCTGGCAGCGTTCGCGATGGCGATCCGGCTGCTGGTGCAGGGCCTGTTCCCGCTGGCTCCCGACTGGCAGCAGATGATCATGCTGCTGGCTTTGCTGTCGCTGATCGTCGGCAATTTCGCCGCCATCGCGCAGACCAACCTCAAGCGCATGCTGGCGTATTCGACGATCGCGCAGATCGGCTTCATGCTGCTCGGGATGATGTCGGGGATGATCAACGGCAACGGCATGTCGGCTTCGGTCGCGTACGGCGCCGCCGCGTTCTACCTGGTGATCTACGTGCTGACCACGCTGGGAACCTTCGGCGTGATCATGTTCATGGCCCACCAGGGTTTCGAAGCCGAGGAGCTGCGCGACTTCGCCGGCCTGGGCAAGAGCCATCCGTGGCTGGCCGGGATCATGGCGTTCCTGATGTTCTCGCTCGCCGGGCTGCCGCCGTTCGCCGGCTTCTACGCCAAGTTCGAAGTGCTCGCCGTGCTGCTGGCCACCGGCCGGGTCTGGCTGGTGGTGACGGCGGTGATCCTGTCGGTGATCGGCGCGTTCTACTACCTGCGCGTGGTCAAGGTGATGTATTTCGACGAAGCCACTCGCGAGCATCGCGTGCAGGCCTCGCCGATGGCGTGGGCGGTGATGAGCCTGAACGGCGTCGCCGTGCTGCTGCTCGGGCTGTTGCCGGGCGGGTTGATGACCCTGTGCTACGAAGCACTGGCGAAGTCGCTGCACTGATTCTGGAGTCGGGATGCAATCGTCTGCTGTGTGGCTGGTGCTGGTGCTGGCCCTGATCGGTGCCAACCTGCCGTTCGCGACCGACCGGCTGTTCGGCGTGCTGCAACTGCACGAGGGCAAGGCCTGGTATCTGCGGCTCGCCGAACTGACGGTGCTGTACTTCATCGTCGGCGGCGCGTCGCTCGCGATGGAAGCGAGGCTGGGGCAGATCTACCCGCAGCACTGGGAGTTCTACGCCGTGTCGGCGTCGATGTTCCTGGTGCTGGCGTTCCCGGGCTTCGTCGGCCGCTATCTGGTGCGCCGCTGATGGACGACGCCGGCGCGCGACTGGAGGAAGTCGCGCTGCACAGCGAACAGGTGTTCGACGGCCACTTCCTGCGCGTCTGGCGAGACACCGTGCGGCTGCCCGACGGGGCGCAGGCGCAGCGCGAGTACATCCGCCACTCAGGCGCGGTGATGGTCGTGCCGCTGCTCGACGACGGACGGGTGCTGATGGAGCGCCAGTGGCGCACTCCGATGCGCCGGGTCATGCTGGAATTCCCGGCCGGCAAGCTCGACCCGGGCGAAGGCTGGCAGCGCTGCGCGCAGCGCGAGCTGCGCGAGGAGACCGGGTACAGCGCGCGCCAATGGGCCTACATCGGCACCATCAACAACGCGATTTCGTATTCGGACGAGGTCATCCACCTGGTGCTCGCGCGCGATCTGGTCGCCGGCGAGCAGCAGCTCGACCGCCACGAGTTCCTCGAGGTGTTCGCGGCCGATTGCGACGAACTCCTGGGCTGGGTGCGCGAGGGACGCGTCACCGACGTGAAGACCGTCATCGGCGCGTTCTGGCTCGAGCAGATCCGACGCGGCGCGTGGGCCGTCGACTGGCAATCGCTCGACTGAGCAGGCGCCGGCGGGATCAGGCGCGGCCGCTGCGCAGCCAGCGTGCCCAGTCGTCGAAGCCGCATTGCGCTGCCTGCGCGGCGGCGTCCTCCCAGCGGTAGGCGACTGCGATCAGCGCCACGTTCCAGCGCCCCTGGCTGCGCTCGCACAAGGCGTAGCGCGCGTGCGGCGAGGCGTTTTCGATGACGTGGTAGCCGCCGTGGCTGTCGTCGAAGGCCGGCAACCCGACGCTGCCCGGGTTGACGACGCAGCAGCCTGCGCGCTGCACGCAGCGCGGCTTGTGGCTGTGGCCGCACAGCAGCAGCGCGGGCAGCGTGTCGAGCGTGGCCAGGCGCGCGTCGATCTGGTCGTCGCTGGCCTGGCGGGCGCCGCGCGCGTCGACCGTTTCGAGCAGGTACTCCAGATCGGTGTGCGGTCGGCCGTGCACCATCAGCACGTCGCCGAGCGGCCGCAGCGTGGACGGCAGCGTGCGCAGCCAGGCGCGGTCCGACGCGGTGATGCGCGCGTATGCGTACAGGTCGGCAGCGTCGCCGGGGGCGTCGGCGCAGGCGAGCAGCTGGCGTTCGTGGTTGCCTGAAATCGTCGGCCAGTCCAGCGCGCGCAGCAGCGCGGCGGTCTGCTGCGGCCACAGCGGGCCGCTGAGCAGGTCGCCGCAGTTGACGATCAGGTCGGCGCCGCGGCGCCGGACGTCGTCGAGTACGGCGTGCAATGCAGGCAGGTTGCCGTGGATGTCCGACAGCACGGCGATGCGCAGCAGCGAGTCGCGTTTCACGGCATTGTCCCCATGAACTGCTGCGCATTGTCGCAGCAGGGGCAACGCCGGTCCCGGCGCGCGATCAAAATCGACACTCGACGCAAGGAGCCTGCGGTGTCCATGGCCCGCTTCGCGCTTGGCGTGCTGCTCGGCGACGCGGTGCAGATGCAGCAGCCGGAACTGTCTGCACTCGGCAGCTACCTGCTGACGGCAGCTCTGGGCGTGCTGGCGCTGCTCGCTGCGAGGCGACGGCCGTGGTTGCTGCTGCTCGGTGCCGCGCTGGCCGCGTACGGCACGACCGGCTGGCGCGCGCAGGCGCGACTGGCCGATCGCCTGGCGCCGGCGCTGTGGGGCGGCGAGCTGACGCTGCGCGGCAGCGTGGCCGAGCTGCCGCAGTGGACCGCGCATGGATGCCGGTTCGTGTTCGCGCCGCGGCCGCCCACGCCGCACGGTGTGCCGCGGCGGCTCCTGGCAAGCTGGGCGCATGCGCCCGGTGCGCCGTGCGCGGTGCGCGGCGGGGAGCTCTGGCGGCTGCGGATGCGGCTGGTGCCGCTGCACGGACTTGCCAACCCGGGTGGATCCGACGCCGAACTGTGGGCTTTCGCGCAGCGCCTGGGTGGGCGTGCGACGGTGCTCGGCGGCGCACGCGAGCGAGCCGGAAGAGGTCTGGTCGCGACACGCGAGCGGCTGCGCCAGAGGCTGCACGAAGCGCTGTCCGGAAGTGCCCAGCTCGGTGCCGTGGCCGCGCTGGCGCTGGGCGAGCAGTCGGCACTCGACGCCACGGCGTGGGCCTTGTATCGCGACACCGGGGTCGCGCACCTGTTCAGCATTTCGGGCCTGCACATCGCGCTGCTGGCAGCGCTGGCCGGGGCGCTGGCCGCAGCGCTGTGGCGGCGTGCCAGCGCGTTCGGTCGCCCGTGCGCGCTTTGGCTGGCCACGCCGCTGCTGGCAGCTCGGGTGCGGGTCCTCGCCGCACTGCTCTACGCCGTGCTGGCCGGATTCGGCGTGCCGGCGCAGCGCGCGCTGCTGATGCTCACGGCAGTCGCGCTGGCGCTGCGCGGTGGGGTGCGCAGCGACTGGCGCGAGGTGCTCTGCTGGGCACTCGCCGCGGTGCTGCTGTGGGAGCCGTGGGCGTTGCCGCAACCCGGTGCCTGGCTGTCGTTCGGCGCCGTCGCCGCGCTGTGTCTGGGCGCGGTGCGCGCGGCGCACGGCGAACCCGTGCGCGGCCTGGCCGTTCGCGTGCTGGCGCGCCTGCGGCAGGCGGCCGGCGCGCAGTTCGCCGTCTGCACTGCGCTGCTGCCGCTGACCCTGGTGTTCTTCCAGCAGATCGCATGGGTGGCGCCGCTGGCCAATGCGCTGGCGATACCGTTGACAACGCTGGGCGTGGTTCCGCTGGCGCTGCTCGGACTGGCACTGCCGGCGCCGCTCGACGCTGCGGCGTGGCATGCGGCGGCGTGGATGCTCGATGCGCTGCAGCCGTGGCTGCGCTGGCTCGGTGGCTGGCCTCGCTGGTCTGCGCCGGCGCCGTCTCCGGCTGCGCTGGCCTTTGCCGCGCCGGGCGTGCTGGCGTTGTTGCTGCCGTGGGGCTGGCGGCTGCGCGTGCCGGGCGTGGCGCTGCTGCTGCCGTTGCTGGCGGGGCCGGCGCCGAGCCCGCAGCGCGCACACCTGGAGGCCTGGCTGGCCGACGTCGGGCAGGGCAGCGCCGTGCTGCTGCGCACCGCGCACCACGCGCTGCTGTTCGACAGCGGGCCGCCGGGGTCGGGTTCGCGGGTTCTGCTGCCGCTGCTGCGCGCACGCGGAGTCGGCGCCCCCGACGTGCTGCTGCTCAGCCACGGCGACTCCGATCACGTCGGCGGCGCTGCCGAGCTGACGCGGTTGTGGCCGCGGATGCGGTTGCTGCGTTCGCCAGGCGACGCCAACAGCTACGGCCTGACGCGCACCGGCGACTGCCGCGCCGGTCAGCGCTGGAACTGGGACGGCGTGCGCTTCCAGGTGCTGCATCCGCCGGCAGGCGCGCGGTCGTCGCGGAGCAATGCGCTGTCGTGCGTGCTGCTGGTGCGCGCGGCCGGCGGCAGCGTTCTGCTGACCGGGGACATCGAGCGCGCGCAGGAGCGCGAGCTGATCGCGCGCGCCGGCGACGACGTGCGCGCGGATCTGCTGGTGGTGCCGCACCACGGCAGCCGCGGCGCGTCCAGCGAGGCGCTGCTGCGCGCCGTGGCGCCTCGCGTGGCCGCGGTGCAGTCCGGCTGGCGCAATCGCTACGGCCATCCGCATCGGCAGACGCTGCAGCGATACGCAGCGCAGGCCATCGAGCTGCACCGAACGGACCGCGAAGGGGCGCTGCGCTGGCACGACGCCGAGCCGGCCATGCTGCGCGGCTGGCGCGCGGCGCACCCGCACTACTGGCGCCCGGCCATTCGCGGCGTTCCTTGACGCGCATCGGGCTGGCGCAGCGGCGGTGGGCACCAACCGTCGCCCGCACCGCGGCAGCGCAATATGCAGCGCAGATCTCGGCACTAAGGTTCCGGGGCAAGAACCAGGTCGTGCCGACGCCTGGCGTTGCTCCGGAGGCTTGCGATGCATCTGTCGATTTCGTTGCGCATGGCCGTGCTGGCCGCGCCATGCGTGTTCGCGCAGGCCGCGGCGGTCGCAGCACCGCCGCCAACGTCCGCTTCGGCCGCCGCGGCGTGGATCCGTGTCGGGCCGGCGCAGCAGGTCGCGCTCGGCGTGCGCGTCAGTGCCGTGCAACCGGCTTCCGCCATCCGCGTCGAGCTGCCGGCGCGCGTCAGCGTTCCGGCTTCCGAGCAGGCGCTGGTCGCCGCGCCGGTGGCCGGCGTGGTCGTCCGAATCGACGTCGGCGTCGGCGAGCGCGTCGAGGCCGGCGCGCCGCTGGCCGAGATCGACAGCGCGGAGCTGGCGCAAATGCAACGCGAATACGCCGAGGCGAGCAACCAGCTCGCGCTTGCGCGCAGTCAGCTCGCGCGCGACGCGGCGCTGTTCGACGAAGGCATCATCGCGCGCAGCCGGCTGCAGCGCGCACGCGCGCTCGAACGCGACGCCCTGGTGCTGCAGCGCCAGCGCGCGCTGGCGTTGCGTCAGGCCGGAGGCGGCAATGGACTCGACGGCAAGGCACGGCTGCGCGCGCCGCGTGCCGGGGTCATCGCGCAGTCGCTGGTGCTGCCCGGGCAGCGCGTCGAGCGGGCTGCGCCGTTGTTGCGCATCAGCGGCAGCGGCGCGCTGCAGCTCGACATCGACGCCAGCCCGCAGCAGGCCGCCGGCTTCGACGCCGGGACACCGGTCACGGTTCCGGGGTGGCACGCTCGCGGCGTGCTGCGCGGCCGCGCGCCGGCGCTGGGCAGCGGTCAGCGCGTGCTGCTGCGCGCGCGCCTCGATGAACCCGGCCAGCTGCTTCCCGGGACCCAGGTGCAGGCGCTGCTGCAACGCCCGGCACCGCGTGGAACCTGGGCCGTGCCGCCGACCGCACTGACCGATGTCGGCGGTGCGCCCGTGGTCCTGGTGCGTGGTGCGCCGGGTTTTCGCATCGTTGCGGTGACTCCGCTGGCGCGGCTGCCCGACGCTGTTCTGGTGCAAGGCCCGCTGCGCGCCGGCGATCAGGTCGCCAGCCACGGCGTGGTCGCGCTGAAGGCCGCCGCCGGCGGACCGACGCCATGAACCTGCAGTCCTTGACGCTTTTCTCGCTGCGCCAGCGCCTGCTCGTGCTGGTGGCCACGCTGGGGCTCGTGGTCGGCGGCATCGCGGCGTGGCGCGCATTGCCGATCGACGCCTTTCCCGACGTGTCGTCGCCGCAGGTCAAGGTCATCCTGAAGGCGCCCGGGATGACGCCCGCCGAGGTCGAGACGCGCATCGTTCTGCCGCTGGAGCAGGAAGTGCTGGGAATCGCGAACAAGCGCATCGTGCGCTCGGTGTCGAAGTACGGAATCGCCGACGTCACGGTCGACTTCGACGACGGAACCGACATCTACTGGGCACGCCAGCAGGTCGCCGAGGCACTGGCCAATGTGCGCGGCGAGCTGCCCACGGAGGTGCAGGGCGGTCTGGCCCCGGTGACCACGCCGCTGTCGGACCTCTACATGTTCACCATCGAGGGTGACGCTGCGCTGAGCGTCAAGCGCGAGGTGCTGCAATGGACGCTGCGACCGGCTCTGCGCACGGTGCCGGGCGTGGCCGATGTCAACATGCTCGGCGGCGACGTACGCGCGTTCAGCGTGCGCCCGCTGCCCGCGCAGCTCGCGGCCTGGGGCCTGAGCGTGGCCCAGCTGCGCAGCGCGCTGGGCGCGAACAACAGCAACAACGGAGCCGGCCGCGTCGCCGACGGCGAAGAAACGCGCATCGTGCGCGTGCAGGGTGCGGTGCGCAGTCTTGCCGACATGCGCGACACCGTGGTGGCCAACGTGCGCGGCACCCCGGTACGCGTCGGCGATGTCGCCGAGGTCGAAACCGACAGCCTGACGCGCTACGGCGTGGTCACCGCCGACGGGCGCGGCGAAGCGGTGGAGGGCATCGTGCTGGGGCTGCGCGGGGCCAATGCGGCGCAGGTCGTCGGAGGGGTCAAGGCGCGGCTGCGCGAGCTCGCCCCCAGGCTTCCAGCGGGCATGACGCTGCGCGTGTTCTACGACCGCAGTCAACTGGTCGAGCGCGCGGTCGGAACCGTGACGCGGGCGCTGGCCGAGGCCGTGGTGCTGGTCGTGATCATGCTGCTGGCCTTCCTCGGCGACTGGCGCGCCGCGCTGGTCGTCGCGCTGACGCTGCCGCTGTCGGCGCTGGCCACGTTCGTGCTGATGCGCTGGGCCGGGCTGTCGGCCAATCTGATGAGCCTGGGCGGACTGGCCATCGCGCTGGGAATGCTGGTCGACGCCGCGGTGGTCGTGGTCGAGAACCTGGTCACGCACATGGCCCACGACCGGCCGCCTGCCGGCGACGGGTCGCGCGCTGGCGCCACCACCGACCGGTTGACGCGGGTGCTGCACGGCGTCACCGAAGTCGCCGCGCCGGTGATGTCCGGGGTGGCGATCATCGGCATCGTGTTCCTGCCGCTGCTGAGCTTGCAGGGGCTGGAAGGCAAGCTGTTCAGGCCGGTGGCGCTGACCATCGTGTTCGCGCTCGGCGCTTCGCTGCTGATCGCGCTGACCTTCGTCCCGGTGGCCGCGTCGCTGCTGCTGCGCTCGGGAAGCCACGCCGACCCGTGGCTGGTGCGCCGGCTTTCGGCCGGCTACCAGCGGGTGCTCGACGCCGGTTTCGCGCACCCGCGGGTGGTGGTCGTGATCGCGCTGCTGTCGCTGCTCGCCGCCGCAGTGGCCTATACGCGCATCGGCAAGGCCTTCATGCCGGTGCTCGACGAGGGCGACGTCATCGTCCAGCTGCAGAAGCCGGCCTCGGTGGGCCTGGGCAGCACGGCGGCACTCGACGTGCAGCTGCAGCGCGCGCTGCTGCGCGACGTTCCGGAAGTCAGAGCGGTGATTTCGCGCAGCGGATCGGACGACCTCGGGCTCGATCCGATGGGCCTGAACGAGACCGATACCTTCCTGGTGCTGAAGCCTCGGGCGCAGTGGCGCGGCGACAAGGCTGCGGTGGTCGACGATATCCGCAAGGTCGTCGCGCGCTTCCCCGGCGTGGACTTCAGTTTCAGCCAGCCGATCGAAATGCGCGTCGCCGAAATGCTTACCGGCGCGCGCGGCGATCTGGTGCTGAAGATCTTCGGCCCCGACCTGGGCGAGCTCGGCGTCCTGTCGCAGCGCATTGCCGGCGTGCTGCGTCGAGTTCCCGGCGCGCAGGAAGTGATCGCCGCGCGCGCCGAGGGCGTCAAGTATCTGAGCGTCGACATCGATCGCGGCGCTGCGGGGCGCGCCGGGATCGACGCCGTCGCGCTGCAGCAGGATCTGCGTGCGCTGCTCGAAGGCGAACAGATCGGCGTCGTGCTCGAGGGCGTGCGTCGTACGCCGCTGCTGCTGCGCGGCGGCGAGTCGCTGCGCGACAGCGCCGATGCCTTCGCCGGGCTGACCATCACCACGCCCGACGGTGTGGCCCGGCCACTGACCAGCATCGCCCGCCTGAGCCCGACGCGCGGCCCCGTCCTGGTTGCGCACGAGGATGGCAGCCGCTTCGCCTCGGTGCAGGTGAACGTCGCCGGCCGCGATCTGGTCGGCTTCGTCGACGCGGCGAAGGCGGCGGTGGCGGCGCAGGTCCGGCTGCCGCCCGGCGTGCGGCTGCAATGGGGCGGCCAGTTCGAGAACCAGCAGCGCGCTGCGGCGCGCCTGGCACTGGTCGTTCCGATTTCGCTGGCGATGATTTTCATGTTGCTGATGACAACGTTCGGCTCACTGCGTCAGGCTCTGCTGGTGTTCGCCAACATTCCGTTCGCGCTGGTCGGTGGCGTGCTCGGGCTGTGGCTCAGCGGCCAGTACCTGTCCGTTCCGGCATCGGTCGGCTTCATCGCGCTGCTCGGCATCGCCGTGCTCAACGGCGTGGTCATGCTGAGCCACTTCAACGAGCTGCTGCGCCACGGCCTGCCGCTGCAGCAGGCCGTGCGCGAGGGCTCGCTGCGCCGCTTGCGTCCGGTGATGATGACCGCCACCATCACCGCGCTGGGGCTGATTCCGCTGCTGTCGGCAGTCGGACCCGGATCGGAGATCCAGAAACCGCTGGCGATCGTCGTCGTCGGCGGCTTGCTGAGTTCGACGGCGCTGACACTGGTGCTGCTGCCGCTGCTGTTCGTGCGCTTCGGCGTGCCTCGCGAGCGCGACGGCGGCGACCGCAACGACGCGGAGTTTCGGGCATGAAGCGCGCGCGCGGTTTCCATTTCCATGCGGTGGCGGCGTTGGCGCTGGCCATGTCCATGGCGCTGACGCAGGGGGGCACCGTCGCCGTTGCCGCGCAGCCCGCGCTGCAGTCGCCGCCCAAGCTTGCGCCGCTGCCGCCGCTGGCTGCGTTGCCGCAGCCGAGCTTGCCACCTCGGCGCATCGCCGCCGACGCGCTGGGCGACGCCGCGGCGGTGCGGCAGGCCGATGCGACACGGCGAGCCGCGCTGGCCGAGCAGCGCGCGTTGCGCGCCGGCAGCCAGGAGTTCGAGCTCCAGTTGCAGGCGCAGCAGCGGCGTGTCGGCAGCGGCGCCGACAGCGGGCGCTACGACGAATGGCACGTGCAACTCGGCCGACCGCTGCGCTGGCCGGATCAGGCGCGGGCGGACCGTGCGGTCGGCGCCAGCACAGTCGCGCTGGCCGATGCCGGGGTCGCGTCCGCGGCGCGCGACAGCGCGGCGCTGCTGCTGCAGCTGTGGTTCGACGCCGGGCGAACCCGGGCGCTGGCGACGCTGGCAAGGCGCGCCGCGGCGGTCAGCGAGGCGCAGCGCGCGGCACTCGCGCGTCGGGTGGAGTTGGGCGACGCCAGCCAGCTCGAGCTCGACCAGATCGCCGCCGAGGCCGCGCGCGAGCAGGCGCAGGCCACCCTGGCCGACGGCTGCGCAGCGGCCGCGCGCAGCGCGCTGCTGGCGCGCTTTCCGGCCGCGGCGCAGGCGAGCGGCGAGCCGCTCGCGCCGGGCCCCGCACCGCGTTCCCTGGCCGCCGACGCGATGCGGCACAGCAGCG
>JAJZEB010000138.1 GCA_021805805.1 Pseudomonadota bacterium
TCGCGCGCGACGAAACGCATGCCCGCCGCGCTCATTGTGGGCCCCCAGGCGCTGCGCGCCTCCCCCCGAGGGGGCTGAGCGCGGCTTCGGAGCGGCCGTGCGCCGCGCTCACACCCGCTCCAGCAGGACGTGGGCGTCGGCGCGGCGCCAGAACTGCCAGCGCCGCGCACGGCGCAACTCGAACGCGATCCAGCGCAGCTCGCCGGCCAGCACCACGCGCACCGCGGCGTGCTGCTGCAGCGCGGCGTCGATGGCCTGCGCGGCGTGCGCGTCGAGCGCGGCCAGTTCAGCCGTGAAGCGCTCGTCGGCACGCGTGGCCGACGGTTGCACCAGCCGCAGCCGGTGCGGGTGCCGGGTTGCCGGCAACCGCGGCAAGCCGGCCCACAGCGCGCGCGCCCACAGCGCTCCGGGCGCGTCACCGTCAAGGACGAACGGATTGCGCAGCTCGGGCGGCAACACGCCGCAGCCGTGCAGCCAGACGGTGTTGATGTCCGGCGCGCCGTCGCGCAGCCGGGCCTCGTTGACCGCATGATGCTGCCAGACCATCTGGATTTCGGTCAGCAAGCGTCGCCAAGGCCGCGCGGCCGCTCCGCCAGGCATCCAGCTGGCGACGTTGCGCGCGACCGCGCGTGACGGATCGGCGGTGCACACATCGACCAGGCTGCGATGACTGAGCAGCCAGCGCGACGGCTGCGGCTGCTCGATGCGCCAGTCCGCGTCGACAAGCAGCGGGCGTACCGCGTCGAGCAACGCCGCCGACTCGTCGGCGTGCAAGCGCAATCCGGCCGGGTCGGCAAGACTCAGGCTCTCGCGGCCGAGCTGCAGATGCACGGGAAGTGCCAGCGCCCATGGCGCGTCGCCCGGCTGCAGACCGTCACCGAGCGCGGCCAGCGCGCCCCACGGCGCGTGCTCGTCGGTCTCCAGCCCGAGCGCTGCGGCAACCCAGCGTTCGGCCGGACTCAGCCAGGCGGCTTCGGCGTCGGCGCGCGGCGTCTCCTCGGCGATGATCTCGGCCAGGCGCAGCGCGCGGCTCAGCCGCGGCAGCGCGCCGTGTCGCAGCGCATCGCTCCAGGAAGCGCCGGAGACCGCCGCGGTATCGATCAGAATGCTGTGCATGCTGCGATTATCCGCCGCTGCGCGGCTGCGACGCCACGCGCGCGGCGTCGCGACGCACTACGATCACGAGGTTGCCCCTCGAGCGGAGACCGTCTCATGCCCCCAACCAGGACTGCCGTCGTCACCGGCGCCTCATCCGGAATCGGCGCCGCGTGCGCCCGCGCGCTGGCCGCTGCCGGGTTCGACGTCGTGCTCGGAGCGCGCCGCACCGAGCGCCTGTCCACGGTTGCCGCGGACACCGGCGGCAAGGCCCTGGCGCTCGACGTCACCGATCCCGCCAGCGTCGAAGCATTTGCCGCGCAGCTGCCGCAGCAGGTGCACGTGCTGGTCAACAACGCCGGCGGCGCGCTGGGCCTGGAACCGTTGGCCGAATTCGACGAAACGCAGTGGCTGGCGATGTACCAGACCAATGTCCTGGGCCTGGCCCGGATGACCCGCGCGCTGTATCCAAGGCTGCTGGCGTCGGGCGCCGGCCACGTGATCAACATCGGCTCGATCGCCGGCTTCGAAACCTACGCCGGCGGCGCCGGCTACACCGCGGCCAAGCATGCGGTGCGCGCGATCAGCCAGACCATGCGCCTGGAGTGGCTGGGCAAACCCCTGCGCGTCACCGAGGTCAATCCGGGACTGGTCGAGACCGAGTTCTCGCTGGTGCGCTTCGGCGGCGACGCGCAGCGCGCCGCCGGGGTCTACGCCGGCATGCGCCCGCTGCATGCCGACGACGTGGCCGACGCGGTGGTCTGGGCTGCGACGCGCGCGCCGCACGTCAACATCGACGAAATCGTCATCCGGCCGACCGACCAGGCTCGCGCCGACAAAGTCTTCCGGAACGCCAACAGCTGACGCAGCGAACATGGCCTGGCCCTACGAACTCGTGATCGGCTGGCGCTACACGCGCGCCGGCCGGCGCACCCGGCGCAATGGATTCATTTCCTTCATTTCGTTCATTTCAGTCGCCGGCATCGCGCTCGGCGTGGCTGCGCTCATCGTGGTCATTTCGGTGATGAACGGTTTCCAGAAGGACGTCCGCGACCGCATGCTCGGCGTGCTGCCGCACATCCAGGTGCTGGCCGCCGACGGCGGCGCGCTGGGCAGCGACTGGCCCGAACTGCAGCGCCGCATCGGGCGCGACCCCGAGGTCACCGGAGTGGCGCCGTTCGTCGCCGGGCAGGCGCTGCTGGCCGAGGGCTCGACGCTCGACGGCGTGCTGGCCTGGGGCATCGTGCCGGCCGACGAGGCACGGGTATCGACGCTGGGCAGCCACATGGTCGCCGGATCGCTCGACGCGCTACGCCCCGGCGCGTTCAAAGTCGTCCTCGGCGATGCGCTTGCGCAGCGCCTGGGGGTCGGCGTCGGCGACCGCATCACGATGATCGTGCCCAGCGCCAGCCTGACCCCGGCGGGAATGATTCCGCGGCTGCGTTCGCTCGTCGTCGCCGGAATCTTCCACGCCGGACACTACGAATACGACTCGAGCCTGGCTCTGCTCGACATCACCGACGCGGAACGGCTGTTCCTCAGCGCCGGACCGACCGGACTGCGCGTGCAGACGCGCCATGCCGACGACGCGCCGCTGGTCGCCGAACGCCTGCAGTCGCTGCTGCCGCAGGCCGACGTGGCGCAGCCGTGGACGGTGCAGAACCGCACCTGGTTCGAGGCCGTGGTCATCGAAAAACGCATGATGTTCATCATCCTGGCGATGATCGTCGCGGTCGCGGCGTTCAATCTGGTGTCCACGCTGGTCATGACCGTGACCGACAAGCAGGCCGACATCGCGATCCTGCGCACCCAGGGCGCGAGCCCGCGCTCGATCATGGCGATCTTCGTCGTGCAGGGCGCGGTGACCGGGTTCATCGGCGTGGCCGCCGGGCTGCTTCTGGGCCTGACGATCGCGCTGCACGTCGACCCGATCGTCAGCTTCCTCGAATGGGTGTTCCACACCCAGTTCCTGCCGGCCAGCGTTTACCTGATCCATCGCATGCCCAGCGATCCGCGGGCCGGGGACATCGCCACCATCACCGGCGTGGCGCTGGGCCTGAGCCTGCTCGCCACGCTGTACCCGAGCTGGCGTGCAGCCCGCGTGCAACCGGCCGCCGCGCTGCGTTACGAGTGATGGCGCCGAGTCGGATGGCCGCTGATTCGACCACCATTGTGCGCAGCAACTGCGCATCATGCGGCGTTAAACGAATGTGAGCGACAAAGTGTAAACTCCGGGCAGTTTGACTCGACACGTCACCTGCCCGCCATGAGCCATTCCGGCGTCCATGCCCACGCTCCGCACGAGGAAGCCGTTCACCACGCCGCAGCCGGGATCCACCCATCGCTGAACCAATGGGTCGCGATTTTCACGGCACTGATGGCCGCGCTCGGCGCGCTGGTCAGCTACCAGGGCTCGCAACTGGTCGAGGAAGTGCTGCTGCACAAGAACGAAGCGGTGCTGCAGAAGGCGCACGCGACAGACGCGTGGAACTATTACCAGGCCGTCAGCACCAAGCAGCATCTGATGGAACTGGCTGCCGACCTCGCGCCGCCGCAACGCCAACCGGAGATCGCCGCGAAAATCTCCAAGTATGAAAAGCAGAAAGTCGAGATCAGGCAGCATGCCGAAGCGCTCGAGACGGCGTCGCAGCGCGCCGACCACGAATCGGCGCACCTGAGCCGACCGCATGCGCGAATCGCAGGCAGCCTGATTGCGCTGCAGATCGCGATTTCGCTGGCCTCGATCACGGCATTGACCGGGCGGCGCTGGCTGTTCGCGGCCGCGATCCTCAGCGCCGCGGTCGGCGTCGGCGTCTGGCTCAGCGCACTCGGCAGCCTGGCGGCCTGAGCGGTATCGGCGGCGATGGTCACCGATCCGGGTTGGCACGCGCTCGGCGGGCTCGACGCCCGCGTGTTCCTGGCCATCAACCACGCCGGAGGCGGCTGGCTTTGGGACCGGTTGGCGCTGGCCGGATCGGCGGTCGGCGATCATGCCCTCTACCCGGTGTACGCGGCCGCCGCGCTGGCGCTGGCGCTGAAGCGCCCGGGCTGGCTTTCTGCGCAGGCCGTGCTGGCGTTCCTGCTGGCCTACCTGATCGATGCCGCCGCGGTGGCCGCGATCAAACCCTGGTTGAACGCCCCGCGGCCGCTCAGCGTGCTCGGTCCGCAACAGGTGCACGTGCTCGGAGCCGCCCAGTACTGGCATGGCTTCCCGTCGGGGCACAGCGCATTCGCGTGGACCATCGCGGCGGCGCTGTGGCCCGGCGCGCATTGGGTGCTGCGCATCGCGCTGCTGCTGTGCGCGGTATGGGTCGCTTGGTCGCGGATCGCAGTCGGGGCGCATTTTCCGCTCGATGTCGTCGCCGGCGCACTGCTCGGCGTGCTCGCCGCAATGCTCGCCGCCCGGCTGCTGCGGCTGGCCGGCTATCCCCGACGTTGAATCGGCCGCGATGGCTGCGGCGGCCGCTACCATAGGCGACCCATGAACACCGCCAAGCCTTCGCTGTTCGACCTGCGTGCGGGCACGGTCGACACCTTGTACCTGCAATTGCGCTGCAGCGATCTCGATGCGCTGCAGCAGGCGCTGCGCCAGCGCCTCGATGCCTCGCCCGATTTCTTCGGCGACGAGGGTCTGGTGCTCGACCTGCGCCGGCTCGAGCAGGCGATCGACGTCGACGCGCTGGCCGACTGGCTGCGCGCGCAGCGGGTGCGCCCGATCGGCGTGCTGGCCGACGCGGCGCAATCGGGTTGGGCCGGCGCGCAGTTGGCGCGCGTGCACGACGCGGCACGCCCGGCGCCGGCGGAGGAAGCACGACCGGCGGCAGCAGCGGCACCAGCCGCATCGGCTGCGCCGCGCACCATGCTGATCGACCGCGCGCTGCGCTCAGGGCAGCGCATCTACGCGCCGGCCGATCTGGTCGTGCTCGGCGCGGTCAGCCATGGTGCCGAACTGATTGCCGCCGGCAACATCCATATTTACGCGCCGCTACGCGGCCGTGCATTGGCCGGCGCACATGGCGATAGCACGGCCCGGATATTCTGTACCCATTTCGACCCCGAACTGGTCGCGGTCGCCGGCGTCTACCGTACCGCCGAACAGGACCTCCCGGGCCGCTGCGGCCCGGTCCAGGTCCAGCTGCGCGACGACAGCCTGCACATCGACACCCTGGCACTCGACTAGTCGCTATTCCCTCGTCTCTCGTCACCATGGCAAAAATCATCGTCGTCACCTCGGGCAAAGGCGGAGTCGGCAAGACCACCACCAGCGCCTCGTTCGCCACCGGGCTGGCCCTGCGCGGGCACAAGACCGCGGTCATCGACTTCGACGTCGGCCTGCGCAATCTCGACCTGATCATGGGCTGCGAACGCCGTGTCGTGTACGACTTCATCAACGTCATCCACGGCGAGGCCAACCTGCACCAGGCGCTGATCAAGGACAAGCAGTGCGACAACCTGTTCGTGCTGCCTGCGTCGCAGACGCGCGACAAGGACGCGTTGACCCGCGAGGGCGTGCAGAAAGTGCTCGAGGAACTCGACACCATGGGCTTCAGCTACATCGTCTGCGACAGCCCGGCCGGAATCGAAAGCGGCGCGCTGCTGGCGATGCATTTCGCCGACGAGGCGCTGGTCGTGACCAACCCGGAAGTCTCGTCGGTGCGCGACTCGGACCGCATCCTGGGCATTCTCGGCTCGAAGACGCGGCGCGCGATCGAAGGCGCCGAACCGGTTCGCGAGCACCTGCTGGTGACGCGCTACAACCCCAAGCGCGTGGCCGACGGCGAAATGCTGTCGCTCGACGACATCCAGGACATCCTGCGCCTGCCTCTGCTCGGCGTGGTCCCGGAAAGCGAAGCGGTGCTGCAGGCTTCGAACCAGGGTCTGCCGGCGATCCACCTCGACGGCAGC
>JAJZEB010000139.1 GCA_021805805.1 Pseudomonadota bacterium
TCGAATCAAGTCGTCGCCGGATCGGGCAACCCGGGAAGCTGTGTGCAGCGAGCGTCAAACCCGATCCAAAACTCGCGGATTGTACCGGATCGTGACGGCGCGCCTGCGTCAATCGGCCAGCGACTTGACCAGACCCTGCTCGATGATGTCGCGCGGCAGGTCGATGCCGATGAACACCAGCTTGCTCTGCCGCGTCTCCTGCGGGCCCCAGGCTCCGGCCAGGTCGCTGCCCATCAGCTGGTGCACGCCCTGGAACACGACCTTGCGGTCGAAGCCGTGCATGTTCAGCACCCCCTTGTAGCGCAGCATGCGCGGGCCGTAGACCTGCACGATGGCGCCGAGGAAGTCCTCCAGCCTGGCCGGGTCGAACGCGCGCTCGGAGCGGAACACGAACGACTTGACGTCGTCGTCGTGGTGATGGTGGTGCGGGTGGTTGCAGTGCTCGCCGTGCGCGTGGTCGTGGTGATCGTGATCGTGTTCGTGATCGTGTTCGTGTTCGTGTTCGTCGTCCTTCAGGAATTCGGGATCGATGTCGAGCTTGGCGTTGAGGTTGAAACCGCGCAGGTCGAGCACTTCCTTCAGCGGCACCTCGCCGAAGTGCACCACCTGCTGCGCTGCGCGCGGGTTGATGTGCGCCAGCCGGTGGCGCAGGTCGTCGAGCTCGGCCGAGTCGACCAGGTCGGCCTTGGAGATGAAGATGCGGTCGGCGAATCCGACCTGGCGCTGCGCTTCGAGCCGGGTGTCGAGCTGCTGGTTGGCGTGCTTGGCGTCGACCAGTGTCAGCACCGAGTCGAGCAGGTACTGGCTGGCGACTTCGTCGTCCATGAAGAAGGTCTGCGCCACCGGGCCGGGGTCGGCGACTCCGGTGGTTTCGATGATCACGCGGTCGAACATCAGCTCGCCCTTGCGGCGGCGCGTGGCCAGGTCGGCCAGCGTGGCGCGCAGGTCGTCGCGGATGGTGCAGCAGATGCAGCCGTTGGACATCTGCACGATCTGCTCGCTGCTGTCCTGCACCAGGATGTCGTTGTCGATGTTCTCCTCGCCGAATTCGTTCTCGATGACCGCGATGCGCGAACCGTGCGCTTCGGTGAGCACGCGCTTGAGCAGCGTGGTCTTGCCGCTGCCGAGGAAGCCGGTCAGGATGGTGGCGGGAATCAGGGGGGTGGACATGGCGGGATCGGATCGGGTGAGGGCGGGCAGCCGAACGCCACGCGCCCGGCGATGCAAGCGCAGCAGTTTAGGCGCTTGGCGGCAAGCGCGCCGTCCGCCACGCCAGCGTGCGCCGGACACGGGGCGTCAGCGTGCGTCCAGGGCCTGCAGGCGGGCGACGGCGCGAGCCAGACTCGGCGAATGCAACCGCGCGCGCATGGCGCTCCAGCGCGTACGGACAAAGGCGCAAAGGTGCACGTTGTAGCCAACGCCTCGCTTGGCGGGGTCGCTGCGCGAGACGATTTCGTCCCGGTACAAGCGCTTCCGCGACCTTGCCGCCAGGTTCAGCAGCAGCTGCTTTGCGTCGCTGACGTCATCGGCGGTGTGCGGCAATTTGCTCAGCGGTACCTGGAGCCCATCGGCGAATCCAGTTCGGTCAGCCAGGAGCCAACTTTCCGCTTCGGCCACAGCCAGGCGAAAGACGAAGCTGGGCGGGACGGCGTCCGGAAGCCACCGCGCCAGCAGGCTCCTGGCACATGCGCCATCGCTGTCGGCGATACACAGCACCGGCTGGACGTGCCGGGCTTGTTCGAGGTAGCGAGGCAAGGCCGGCACCAGCTTGGTGATGCCCCTGGTGTCGATCGGCGCACCGGCAGCTCCCCAATGCGGCAGGATCTCGGCGACGAGCCTTTCGCCGAGCGCGCAGCACAGCGCGTCCTCGCCGACGATGCGGATGCGCGTCATCCACCGAGCCCGATTTGCTCAATGGCCTGTGGTCGCGTTTTCGGCAGCAGGACTTCGGCCGGCGTGAGGCCGTGCTGGATCTGTGCAAGTTCTTCCGCATCCGGCGTGCGCACGCTCGAGCCGTTTGTGCTCGGTTCCACCAGCAGTAACGCGGCGTCATCCGCACTCTGCAGCAGGGCCTCGCTGTGGGTGCTGATCAAGACCTGCCTCGATGAAACGCGCTTCTTGCGGTCACGCAGGACCCGTTCGATCAGCAGCGGCAAATGCGCCACGATGGCGTCGTTCAGCGACAGTTCCGGCTCTTCCAGCAGCAGCAGACCTTCACCTTCCTGCAAGGCCCAGAGCAATCCGATCAGGCGCAGCGTGCCGTCCGAGAACTGGTTTTCGCGTTGCCAGCCGCCGTGCGCTCGCCAGTGCGTGAAATTCGCCTCGAGATGCCACAGTCCAGTTACCGGATCTTGTTCGAAACGCAATTCGGAAAATAGTGGAACCGCCTGAGCAAGTGCTTGCTGGATCCGACGCAGGCGCGCGTCCCGGGTCTTTTTCGGCGTCTTCGCGATGCGTTGCATCAGACCCTGGCCGAAAGGGTCATTCTCGGGAATGCGGGCGCCGATCTCGTCGCCGTGCTTGAGCAACTGGGGCACGAGATGGAGGTAGGTCGTGCCGGCGAAATGATCCGCGAGCGCGCGAAACGACGCGTTGCTGCCGATCTGCTCCAGGTGGGTCTGGGTTCGCCTTTCGACGTCGCCGCGGTCTTTCGCCTCAGGGCGCGCAAGCAAGGTCCTGCCGTCGCACTCGACGCGTTCTTCCGAGACGAGCACCCGCTGCTGTCCCTTGCCCTCGGCCTTGAGTGCGAGCACGTAGCGCCATTGTCGACGCTGGCCCTGGTCGACGTCGCTCAAGTCCACGGCGATGCGCACTTCCGGATCGTTGCGCGCGTGCAGACTACGCAGATTGGTCAGGCCGCCGCGGTCTTTCATGGCCCGTTGCAGGCCCCCGCCATCGGTTTGCGCCAGCGTGCGCAGGAAGCGGAAGGCGTCGAGAAAATTCGATTTTCCAGACGCGTTCGCGCCGATCAAATAGGTTCTCGGTTCCAGCGGGACATCGACTTCCCGGAAATTACGCCAGTTCTTGAGCTTCAGGCAGGTGATCTGCATCTGCGGTTCCCAATACGCGCCGGTTCAGTCGTTGGCCACCATCGCCGATGGTAGCGCGCTGTCAGCTCAATGCCGTCGCAACAGCAGGCCCTTGAGGTAGTCGCCTTCGGGGAAGCTCAGCAGCAGCGGATGGTCGATTCCGGCACCGAGGCGCGCGACCAGGTCGGCGTCGACTCCGGCGTCGACCGCGGCGCCGGCGACGATGCTCTGGAACAGCGGCGCGTCGATTCCGCCCGAGCACGAATACGTCATCAGCCAGCCGCCCGGGGCGAGCAGGCCCAGCGCCAGGCGGTTGATGTCCTTGTAGGCGCGCGCGGCGCGCGCCGCCGCGGCGGCGTTCGGCGCCAGCTTCGGCGGGTCGAGCACGATGGCGTCGAAGCGCGCGCCGTCGTCGCGCAGCCGGCGCAGGGTGGCGTTGACGTCGGCCTCCAGCAAGGTGCTGCGCGCGGCGTCGAAGCCGTTGTCGGCGATGTGCGCGGCGGCGAGCTGCAGCGCCGGGCCGGAGGAGTCGACGGTGGTCACGTGCGCGGCGCCGCCGGCCAGCGCGGCCAGGGTGAAGCCGCCGGTGTAGCCGTAGCAGTTCAGCACCCGCTGCAGGCCGCGGTCGTGCACCAGCGCGCGCAGCCGGGCGCGGTTGTCGCGCTGGTCGAGGTAGAAGCCGGTCTTGTGCCCGCTGGCGACGTCGAGGCGCAGCCGCATGCCGTTTTCCTCGATCGCGGCGCCGGTGTCGCCGTCGCCGTGCAGCCAGCCGCTGGCCTCGGCCAGGCCTTCGAGCGCGCGCACGCCGACGTCGGAGCGCTCGTACACGCGCACCCCGGGCAGCAGCTCGACCAGCAGCTCGACCAGCGTGGCCTTGTGCCGCTCGATTCCGGCGGCCAGCGCCTGCAGCACGACGATGTCGGCGTAGCGGTCGACGACGCAGCCGGGCAGGCCGTCGGACTCGCCGTAGACCAGGCGCGCGGCGCGCAGGTCGAGCCCGGCCGCGGCGCGGCGCGCGATCGACGCCGCGAGTCGGTCGCGGAAGAACGCGCGGTCGATGCGCTGCGCCGGCTCGAAGCTCCAGACCCGCAGCCGGATCTGCGAGCTCGGGCTGTATGCGGCCCAGGCGAGGAAGGCGCCGTCGGCGGCCTCGACGCGGACGGTTTCGCCGAAATCCGCGCCGCCGCGCGCGATCGCACCGGCGAACACCCACGGATGGCGGCGCGCCAGCGCGCGCTCCTTGCCCGGATGCAGACGGATGACTTTCAACGTGGAGTCCTTCGCGGATCGGGCCGCCAGTTTAGTGCGCCAGTGCGTCCGTGCCTTCCGTCCACGGCGATCTCGCTGCCGCAGCGGGCAATACGACTGGTCTATATGCGCGGACAGGTGGTGGCCGAACTGGGTCCTCCGCGCGAGGCATCCGGAGTCGATCGGGCCCGCCGCTGGCACCTGAGCGCGTCAGCGCTTGCGCGCACGCGGGTGCGCCGCGTCGTAGACCTTGGCCAGGTGCTGGAAGTCGAGCCGGGTATAGATCTGGGTGCTGGAAATGCTCGCGTGGCCCAGCAGTTCCTGCACCGCGCGCAAATCGCCGCTGGACTGCAGCAAGTGCGACGCAAATGAATGCCGCAGCATGTGCGGGTGCACCGAGGTCGGCAGCCCGGCCGCGCGGGCGCGCGCGCGCAATTCGCTCCACACCCGCTGCGCGCTGATGCGCCTGCCGCGCGGGCCGAGGAACAGCGCGGCCTCGTGCCCGGCGGCTGCCACCGGGCGCAGCGCGACCCAGTCGCGCAAGGCCTGCATCGCCGGCGCGCCGACCGGAACGCTGCGCCGCTTGCCGCCTTTGCCGAGCACGTGGACTTCGGCGTTGTCCCAGTCGAGCCAGCCGTCCGACGCGTGGCCGTCGGCGCCGCGGGTGTGGCGCAGGTCGAGCCCGACCAGTTCCGACACCCGCAGCCCGCTGCTGTACAGCAGCTCGGCCAGCGCGCGCGCACGCGCCGCGCCGATCGGGTCGGAGTCGTCGCCGGCTTGCGCGACCAGCGCCACCGCCTGGTCGACCCCGAGCGCCTTGGGCAGCGGCCGAGCCGCGCGCGGCGCGCGCAGGTTGGTCGCCGGATTGCTCGCCAGCAGGCCTTGCCGTCCGAGCCAGGCGAACAGGCCGCGCCACGCCGACATCCGCGCCGCGATCGCGCGCGGGGTCATGCCGCCGGCGTGCAGCGCGCCGATCCAGCTGCGCAGGTGGTGGGCACCGATGGCGCCCGGCGCGAGCTGCTGCGCGCGGGTGCACAGGTCGTCGAGATCGCGGCGGTAGTTGCGCAGCGTGCGCGGCGCGAGCCGGCGCACGTGGCGCAACATGTCGAGGTAGGCGTCGGCGGCCAGCCGCAGCGATGTTTCACGCGGGTCGGCTTGCCGTGTGGCGCCGGCTGCGCCGGGCGGTTCGACGGCCATCGCGCAGGTCGCCGATCAGCCGGCGCGCACCAGGCGCAACAGCGCGCTGCTGGCGAGCTGGCCGATGCGCACCAGGAATTCGGTGCCCATGTCGGCGGTGAAGCGATCGGCGCTGGGCGAACCCAGCACCAGAAGGCCGAACGCAGGTGTCTCGTCACTGGCGCGCAGCGCCACCAGCGCCAGCGACGCCGGTTGCGCGGCCAGCCAGCGCGCGGCCTCGAAGCCGGCGTTGGCGCCGCAGTACGGCTGCGCCAGGCTGCTGGCCAGCACCGGAACGTCGGTGCCGACGTCGGCCGCGTAGTCCTGCGCGGCGTAAGCCGGATCGACGTTCCACAGCCGCAGCGCTGCGTGCGGAAGCTGGAACTGGTTCTCGATTTCGCGCACCACGGTGCGCGGCAGCTCGGCGACGTCGTGCTGCTCGAGCAGCATGCGCACCCAGTCGAGCAGCCGCGCGGAAATCGCCTCGTTCTCGGC
>JAJZEB010000018.1 GCA_021805805.1 Pseudomonadota bacterium
CTGCTGGGAACCTACAGTCGCGGCGAGCTGCGCACGCGTGCAGGTCAACTGCTTGCGCAAGGCACGCCAGTGGACGCCGAGCGCATGGCTCGATTTGAGCTCCTTGCGGCCGCGTTGCGCTCGGCGATCCTGCCCAGCGTACGAGATGTCGCGCCGGCGGGGTCCGCCAAGCTGCACGCGGCATTCATCGAGTCGTACTTCTCCAACTACGTGGAAGGCACGAAGTTCTCGATCGAGGAGGCACAGGACATTGTCCTTCGCAATGCCATCGTTCCTGAGCGTCCGAAGAACTCCCACGACGTCCTGGGCGTGTTTCAGCAGGCGATGACCTCCGGCACGCGAGACAGCCTCCCTCCCCCGGGGCCGGACTTCGTCGCAGGGCTACAAGTGCGCCACCGCACGATGCTCGAGCGACGCCCGGAGGCGCGCCCCGCCGAGATCAAGACCGAGGTCAACTATGCGGGAAGTACGCAGTTCGTGCTCCCAGGCTTCGTTCGGGGCACGCTGGAAGAAGGCTCCCTGCTGGCCATGAGCGTGCCCGAAGGCTTGGCACGCGCCATCTTCTATGCCTTCTTGGTGTCCGAGACCCACCCCTTCGATGACGGCAATGGCCGGCTGGCGCGCTTGACGATGAACGCGGAGCTGTCGCGGCTGGGGCTGTGCCGCGTCATCATCCCGACGCTGTTTCATCCGCAGTACGTAGATTGCCAACGAGCATTGACCCGCGCCAATGATCCTGAGGGCTTCATCAAGGCGCTGGCGTACGCGGCCCAGTGGTGCGCTGAGTTCGACTACGCGGACCTGCCCCGCCTCATCGCAGACCTGCGCGCCACCCATGCCTTTGAAGAGTCTCCCGCGCAGTTCAAGTTGTTGAGGGCCAGCCTTGGGTCATCTGCGTGATAACACCCGCGGCAAACAAAAAACCCGGCGCGAGGCCGGGTTGGTGAAACGCTGCGAGACGGCTCAGCCGCGCTGGGCCAGCGGCACCACGTTGCGCGCCGCGGCACCGGTGAACAGCTGGCGCGGACGGCCGATCTTGTATTCGGGATCGGAAATCATTTCGTTGAGCTGCGCGATCCAGCCGACGGTACGCGCCAGCGCGAAGATCGCGGTGAACAGCGACACCGGCACGCCGATGGCCTTCTGCACGATTCCCGAATAGAAGTCGACGTTCGGATAAAGCTTGCGCTGCACGAAATAATCGTCCTCGAGCGCGATCTTCTCCAGCGTCATCGCCAGCTTGAACATCGGGTCGTCGTGCAGCCCGAGCGCGTCGAGCACTTCATGGCAGGTTTCGCGCATCAGCTTGGCGCGCGGGTCGTAGTTCTTGTAGACGCGGTGGCCGAAGCCCATCAGCCGCACCGACGAGTTCTTGTCCTTGACCTGGTCGATGAACTTGCCGATCGACGCCACGCCGCCCTGGGCCTGGATTTCATCGAGCATGTTCAGGCACGCCTCGTTGGCGCCGCCGTGCGCCGGGCCCCACAGACAGGCCACGCCGGCAGCGATCGCCGCAAACGGGTTGGTGCCGCTGGACGCGCACAGCCGAACGGTCGACGTCGACGCGTTCTGCTCGTGGTCGGCGTGCAGGATGAAAATGCGGTCGAGCGCGCGCTCGATGACCGGGTTCGGCTCGTACTCCTCGCACGGCGTGGCCCACATCATGCGCATGAAGTTTCCGGCGTAGCTCAGCCGGTTCTGCGGATACATGTACGGCTGGCCCATGTTGTACTTGTAGGCCATCGCCACCAGGGTCGGCATCTTGGCGATCAGCCGCACCGCCGAGATGTCGCGCTGGTGCGCGTCGTTCAGGTTGATCGAGTCCGGATAGAACGCAGACATCGCGCCGACCAGTCCGGTCATCACCGCCATCGGGTGCGCATCGCGGCGGAAGCCGCGCAGGAAGAACTGCATCTGCTCGTTGACCATCGTGTGCTGGGTCACGCGCTTGACGAAATCCTCCTTCTGCGCCGCGTTCGGCAGTTCGCCGTACAGGATCAGATAGCAGGTTTCCATGTAGTCGCAGTTCACCGCCAGCTGGTCGATCGGGTAGCCGCGGTACAGCAGCTCGCCCTTGTCGCCGTCGATGTAGGTGATGGCCGAATTGCACGACGCGGTCGACAGGAAGCCGGGGTCGTAGGTGAACTTGCCGGTCTGCGCGTACAGCTTGCGGATGTCGATCACGTCGGGGCCGACCGTGCCCTTGTGGATCGGCAGCTCGACACTCGGCGAACCGTCGGAAAAGGACAGCGTGGCTTTCACGTCGGATGGGGTCATGAGGATGAACTCCAGGGAGTGTGGGTCTAGTAATGGAACCGTGCGACCGTCAGGCCTCGCGCAATAGCTGCAGCACCCGGCGATGCGCATCGCTGCGCAGCGCCTCGGGAAGCTCGGCATGGCCGAGCAGCAACTCGAGCAACGGGTTGTCGTCGAGCTCGAGCAGGCCTTGCAGGGCCTGCCAGTCCTGCGCGCTCAGGCTGGTGGCATGACGATCCAGGAAACGGGTGACGAGGATGTCGTTCTCGAGCAATCCGCGACGCGCACGCCAGCGCAGGCGGCGCAGCGCGGCGGCATCGATGACGACGGGCTGGCTCATCATCCGGGCTCAGACTGCGCGACGCAACATCAGGTTCTTGATGTTGCCGATCGCTGCCGTCGGGTTGAGACTCTTCGGGCACACGTCGACGCAGTTCATGATGGTGTGGCAGCGGAACAGCCGGTACGGATCCTCGAGATTGTCGAGCCGCGCACCGGTGGCCTCGTCGCGGCTGTCGGCAATGAAGCGGTACGCCTGCAACAGACCCGCCGGGCCGACGAACTTGTCCGGATTCCACCAGAAGCTCGGGCACGAGGTCGAGCAGCTGGCGCACAGGATGCACTCGTACAGACCGTCGAGCACCTCGCGCTGCTCGGGGCTCTGCAGCCGTTCCTTCTCGGGCGGCGGCGTGTCGTTGATCAGGTACGGCTTGATCGAGTGGTACTGGTTGAAGAACTGCGTCATGTCGACGATCAGGTCACGCACCACCGGCAGCCCGGGCAGCGGCTTGAGCACCACCGGCTCGCTCAGCGTGAGCAGGTTGGTGGTGCAGCTCAGACCGTTCTTGCCGTTGATGTTCATGCCGTCGGAGCCGCACACGCCTTCGCGGCACGAGCGACGGAACGACACGGTTTCGTCGACGTCGGCCTTGATGCGCATCAGCGCGTCGAGCAACATGCGGTCGGTGTCCTTCAGCTCGACCTCGTAGTCCTGCATGTACGGCCGCGCGTCCTTGTCCGGGTCGTAGCGGTAGATCGAAAACTTCATTCTGCGAGTCATGGGGTGTTCTCCGCGCGTGCTGCGTCAGAAAGTGCGTGCCTTGGGTTTGAAGGTGTCGACGCTCAGCGGCTTCATTTGCACCTCGCGGTAAGCCAGCCGGTTGCCTTCGCTGTACCAGAGCGTGTGCTTGAGCCAGTTGGCGTCGTCGCGTTCCTGGAAGTCGCGGTGCGAATGCGCGCCGCGGCTTTCCTTGCGCGCCGCGGCCGAAACCATCGTCGCTTTCGCGACCTCGATCAGGTTCTCGACTTCGAGCGCCTCGACGCGTGCGGTGTTGAACACCTGCGACTTGTCCTTCAGGTGGATCGCGCCGACGCGCTTGGCCACTTCGCCGATTTCGCGCACGCCTTCCTGCAGCAGCTCGTCGGTGCGGAACACGCCGCAATGCTTCTGCATGGTGGCGCGGATCGCGCCGGCGACGTCCTGGATCGCCTCGCCGGAAGCCGACGACTCGAGCCGCGCCAGTCGCGCCAGCGACCTGTCGGCGGCGTCGGCCGGCGCCGCCTTGTGGCCGCCGTGCACGCGTTCGCTGGAGTTGATGTGGTTGCCGGCGGCGCGGCCGAACACCACCAGGTCGAGCAGCGAGTTGGTGCCCAGCCGGTTGGCGCCGTGCACGCTGACGCACGAGCATTCGCCGATCGCGTACAGCCCGCCGACCACGCTTTCGCTGCCGTCGGCAGCGACGCTCAGAACCTGGCTGTGGATGTTCGTCGGCACGCCTCCCATCTGGTAGTGGATGGTCGGCACCACCGGAATCGGCTCCTTGGTGCAGTCGACGTTGGCGAACTTCAGCGCGATCTCGGCGATCGACGGCAGCCGCTTGTGGATGGTCTCGGCGCCCAGGTGGTCGAGCTTGAGCAGCACGTGGTCCTTGTGCGGACCGCAGCCGCGACCTTCCTTGATCTCCTGGTCCATCGAGCGCGAGACGAAGTCGCGCGGCGCCAGATCCTTGTAGGTCGGCGCGTAGCGCTCCATGAAGCGCTCGCCGTTGGCGTTGAGCAGAATTCCGCCCTCGCCGCGCACGCCTTCGGTGATCAGCACTCCGGCGCCGGCCACGCCGGTCGGGTGGAACTGCCAGAACTCCATGTCCTGCAGCGCGATTCCGGCGCGCGCGGCCATGCCCAGTCCGTCGCCGGTGTTGATGTAGGCGTTGGTCGACGCCTGGAAGATGCGCCCGGCGCCGCCGGTGGCCAGCACCGTGGCCTTGGCCTCGAACAGCGTGACTTCGCCGGTTTCCATCTCGATCGCGACCACGCCGACGACGTCGCCGTCGGCGTCGCGCACCAGGTCCAGCGCCATCCATTCGACGAAGAAGTGCGTGCGCGCGGCGACGTTCTGCTGGTACAGGGTGTGCAGCAGCGCGTGGCCGGTACGGTCGGCAGCGGCGCAGGCGCGCTGCACCGGCTTCTCGCCGAGGTTGGCGGTGTGGCCGCCGAACGGGCGTTGATAGATCGTTCCGTCCGGATTGCGGTCGAACGGCATGCCCATGTGCTCGAGCTCGTAGACCGCGCTCGGCGCCTCGCGGCACATGAACTCGATCGCGTCCTGGTCACCGAGGTAGTCCGAACCCTTGACGGTGTCGAACATGTGCCAGTACCAATTGTCCTCGCTCATATTGCCCAGCGACGCGCTGATGCCGCCTTGCGCGGCAACCGTGTGCGATCGCGTCGGGAACACCTTGGACAGCACGGCCACGTCGCGTCCGGCGCGCGCCAGCTGCAGTGCGCAGCGCAGCCCGGAGCCGCCTGCGCCGACGATCACGACGTCGAATTTGCGTTTGTTCACTTGCACGGCTCAAACCCTCCACAGGACTTGCACGGCCCAGCCGGTGCACGCCACGAGCCAGACGATGGTGGCCGACTGCAGCACCAGGCGCAGCCCGACCGGCTTGATGTAATCCATCCAGATGTCGCGCATGCCGACCCAGACGTGGAACAGCAGCGCGATGAACGCGACCAGCGAGAACAGCTTCATCGGCTGCGCCGCGTACAGTCCGCTCCAGCGCGCGTAGCTCAGCGGCTGCGGCCAGACGAAGAACGCGAGCATGAACAGCGCGTACGCGGCCAGCACCACCGCGGTGATGCGTTGCGCCAACCAGTCGCGCAGACCGTAATGCGCGCCGACGACGAGTCGCTGCGCGCCATAATCCTTCTGGCTCATCTCAGGCTCCGGTGAACAGGTGCACGGCGAACGCCGCGGTCAGCAGCAGCGACACCGCCAGGGTGGCGACCGCGGCGCGGCGTCCCTGATCCTTGCCGACTGCGTGCAGCACTTCCATCGCGACGTGACGGATGCCGGCGCACAGATGGTGCGCCAGAGCCCAGAACAGGCCCAGCGCGACGATCTTCAGCGGCCACGACGCGAGCACCGAGGCGGCTGCGTCCCAGCCCTGCTGCGAGCGCAGGCTGAGGTCGAACAGCCACAGCACCAGCGGCAGCAGCAGGAACATCACGGCGCCGCTGATGCGATGCAGGATCGAGACCAGGCCGGCCAGCGGCAGCCGGTAGGTCATCAAATCAGTGATGTGGATATTGCGGTACTCGGGTCGTTTGCGCGTCTGAACGGGTGGCATGGTGGTCGGTCCTCCGGCGATGTGCGGCAGCCATGTTAGGGCGGCGCAATGCGCGCCGTCCGCGGCGGCCTGTGTATTGAACGGTCAGCTCAGCGTGTTGCGATAGTGATGGTGGGTCGTCACGTACAACCCGCGGCGCAATTCGACCGCCTGGTCTCCGTAACTGAATGAAAGTCTCTCGACCGAAAGCAAAGCCTGCCCCGGCTCGACCTGCAGCAACCCGGCTTCGTCGGCGCCGGCGCATACCGCGCGGATCTTCTCCTCGGCGCGCACCATGCGGGTACCGAAATCGGATTCGAACAGCGCGTACAGCGGTCCCTTGTAACCTTCCAGCCGCTCGGCGGTCAGGCCGCGGAACGGCGCCGCGGGAAGGTAGATGTCCTCGTAGACCAGTGGCCGTCCCGCGATGCGCAGCACGCGGCGGATCTCCAGCACCATGTCGCCGGCCTTGACGCCGAGCAGCCGCGCGACGTCGGCCGCCGCGCGCACGCGGTGGCAGGCGAGGAACTCGCGATCCATGCGCAGCGCAGGCCCGGAGTCGTCGTCGGGCACCAGGCGCAGGAAGCGGAACTTGACCTGCTCCTCATGGTGGGTGGTGACGAAGGTGCCGCGCCCCTGTCGCCGCATCAGCAGGTTGTCCGCAGCCAGCTCGTCGATGGCCTTGCGCACCGTGCCCTGGCTGACGCCGAAGCGCGTCGCCAGTTCCGCCTCGCTGGGAATCAATTCGCCCGGTTTCCATTCGCCGGACTGCAGACTGCGCGTGATCAGCGCCTTGATCTGCTGATAGAGCGGGCTGAACACCGGCGCGCCCGCGGCCGCGCTGCCGGGCGGATGCTGAGGGGGCGACGAGGTTGCCATGCGCTGCATTGCAGCACACGGCCGCCGCGTTGTCCAGCATGACCTAATAGATGTCTTATATATGACATAAGTTTATTGACGGCGCCGGCCCACTTGCCTAAACTCGCGACTCGACGCCGGAACACATCCCGGCCGCACAGGCGCGCTTGATGCGCCGCATCATGAACGCTCTAATGTCGGCTTGAATACCGCGCGGCCGATGCCGCCCGCGGCCTGCAACTGAAGCACCCTACTCGGAGATCAAGATGTCCAAAGCACCCATGCGCGTCGCCGTCACCGGCGCTGCCGGCCAGATCGGCTACGCCCTGCTGTTCCGCATCGCCTCGGGCGAAATGCTCGGCAAGGACCAGCCGGTGATCCTGCAGCTGCTCGAGATCCCCGACGAGAAGGCGCAAAAGGCGCTCAAGGGCGTGATGATGGAACTCGACGACTGCGCGTTCCCGCTGCTCGCCGGAATGACCGGACACAGCGACGCGAACACCGCGTTCAAGGACATCGACTGCGCGCTGCTGGTCGGCGCGCGCCCGCGCGGTCCCGGAATGGAACGGCGCGACCTGCTCGCCGCCAACGCGCAGATCTTCACCGCGCAGGGCAAGGCGCTGAACGCCGTGGCCAAGCGCGACGTGCGCGTGCTGGTGGTCGGCAACCCGGCCAACACCAACGCCCATATCGCGATGAAGTCGGCCCCCGACCTGCCGAAGAAGAACTTCACCGCGATGCTGCGCCTGGACCACAACCGCGGCCTGTCGCAACTGGCGGCGAAGACCGGGCGGCCGGTGTCGTCGATCGAGAAGTTCTGCGTCTGGGGCAACCACTCGCCGACCATGTACGCCGACTACCGCTTCGCGACCATCGACGGCAAGTCGGTCAAGGACATGATCGGCGACGACGACTGGAACCGCAACACCTTCCTGCCGACGGTGGGCAAGCGCGGTGCGGCGATCATCGAGGCGCGCGGCCTGAGCTCGGCAGCTTCGGCGGCGAACGCGGCGATCGACCACATGCACGACTGGGTGCTGGGGACCAACGGCCGCTGGGTGACGATGGGAATCCCGTCGGACGGCGCCTACGGCGTCCCCGAGGACATCGTGTTCGGCTACCCGGTGACCTGCGCCGGCGGCGAGTACCAGCGCATCGACGGCCTGCCGATCGACGCCTTCTCGCAGCAGTGCATCGACAAGACGCTGGCCGAGCTGCTCGAAGAGCGCGACGGCGTCAAGCACCTGCTCTGATCGACCGCGCACAGCGCCTGCGGCGGCGTGCCCGCGGCACGCCGCCGGCGCAGTAAACTCTGCCGCCGACGACATGTCGTTCGTGCCGCTAGCGCAGCGTCCCCGATTCTGCCCGGAGCGGAAAACGTGAATTTTCGCTTCGGAGACATTGCCATGCATCTCGGACGTTTCGTGTTGGCCGCCGCTGCCCTGCTGTACGCCGGTTCAACCTTGGCCATCCAGCCGACCTATCCGATGAAATCGGGTTTCATGCGCTGCAGCGACCACAAGTCGCTGGACATTGAAAAGGTCGCCAGCAACTCGCTGGAACTGCTCTGGAAGGGCCGCCACTACCGTCTCGACCGGGATCCGACGACCACCGGCGCGTACCACTTCGACGACCCGCGCGTGGGCCTGGTGGTCATCCAGATCCCGGCCAAGAGCATGCTGTTCGACCAGAAGAACATGACCCGGCTGGCCGACGACTGCAACCCGGTGGTCGCCAGCCGCTGAGCGACCGCGCCGCCGCCCCTCACCGCGACTCCGCCGTTTCCGCGACCACGATCCCCCGAACACCGCACCCTATTTCCAACCCGGAGTCCGCCATGGCGACCAAGACCCCCAAAAAAGCTCAAGCTCCCAAGCACGCCTTCGCCGGCACGCTGAAGTCGTTCAAGACGGCCAGCGGCAAAGCCGGCAAGTTCTACTCGATCCCGCAGCTCGGCAAGGAACTCGGCATCGACGTGTCGCGCCTGCCGGTGTCGATCCGCGTGGTGCTCGAATCGGTGCTGCGCAACTGCGACGGCAAGCGCGTCGCCGCCGACCACGTGCGCCAGCTCGCCGACTGGAAACCCACGGCCAAGCGCGTCGACGAAATTCCGTTCGTGCTCGCCCGCGTGGTGCTGCAGGACTTCACCGGCGTGCCGCTGCTGGCCGACCTGGCGGCGATGCGTTCGGTGGCCGCGTCCAACGGCGCCAACCCGAAGGCGATCGAGCCGCTGGTTCCGGTCGACCTGGTCGTCGACCACTCGGTGATGATCGACAACTACGGCAACAAGAAGGCGCTGGACCTGAACATGCAGCTGGAGTTCCAGCGCAACCGTGAACGCTACCAGTTCATGAAGTGGGGCATGCAGGCGTTCGACACCTTCGGCGTCGTGCCCCCGGGATTCGGCATCGTCCACCAGATCAACCTCGAATACCTGGCGCGCGGCGTGCACAAGGGCGCCGGCGACGTCTACTACCCCGACACCCTGGTCGGCACCGACAGCCACACGACGATGATCAACGGCGTCGGCGTGGTCGGCTGGGGCGTCGGCGGCATCGAGGCCGAGGCCGGCATGCTCGGCCAGCCGGTGTACTTCCTGACCCCCGACGTGGTCGGCGTCGAGCTCAAGGGCGCGCTGCGCGGCGGCGTCACCGCCACCGACCTGGTGCTGACCGTCACCGAAATGCTGCGCCGGCACAAGGTGGTCGGCAAGTTCGTCGAGTTCTTCGGCGAAGGCACCGAGTCCCTGAGCGTGACCGACCGCGCGACCATCGCCAACATGGCGCCCGAATACGGCGCCACCATGGGCTTCTTCCCCGTCGACGACAAGACCATCGCCTACTTCAAGGGCACCGGCCGCACCAAGGCCGAGCTCGAGGCGCTTGAGGCGTACTTCAAGGCGCAGAAGATGTACGGCGTTCCGAAGGCCGGCGACATCGACTACTCCAGCGTGCTGACGCTGGACCTGGGCAGCGTGGCGCCGTCGCTGGCCGGTCCGAAGCGGCCGCAGGATCGCATCGAACTGGGCAACGTCAAGTCGCGCTTCAGCGAGCTGTTCGCCGCGCCGATGGACCAGGGCGGCTTCAACCAGCCGGCCGACCGCCTCGGCCAGCCGGCCAAGACCAGCGCCGGCACCGAGCTGCGCGACGGCGACGTGCTGATCGCCGCCATCACCTCGTGCACCAACACCTCCAACCCCAGCGTGCTGCTGGCCGCCGGCCTGCTGGCGAAGAAGGCGGTCGAAGCCGGGCTGAAGGTGAAGAAGCACGTCAAGACCTCGCTGGCCCCGGGCTCGCGCGTGGTCACCGAATACCTCGAGCGCACCGGGCTGCTGCCGTACCTGGAGAAGCTGGGCTTCTACACCGCCGGCTACGGCTGCACCACCTGCATCGGCAATGCCGGCGGCCTGGCCGACGACATCGACGCGGCCATCGTCGACAACAACCTGGTCTGCGCCGCGGTGCTGTCGGGCAACCGCAACTTCGAAGCGCGCATCCACCCGAACCTGAAGGCCAACTTCCTGGCCTCGCCGCCGCTGGTGGTCGCCTTCGCGATCGCCGGCAACGTCACCCGCGACCTGATGACCGAGCCGGTGGGCACCGGCAAGGGCGGCCGCGCGGTGTACCTCGGCGATATCTGGCCGACCACCGAAGAGGTCAACAAGCTGCTGAAGGTCGCGCTCGACCCGAAGGCGTACAAGGCCAACTACGCGCAGGTCGTCGACAAGCCGGGCAAGCTGTGGAACCAGATCCCGAAGTCGTCGGGTCAGGTCTACGACTGGCCGGCCAGCACCTACATCGCGCAGCCGCCGTTCTTCGACGACTTCACGATGACCCCGGGCGCAGCGGCCAGCAGCGTGACCGGCGCGCGCGCGCTGGCGCTGTTCGGCGACTCGATCACCACCGACCACATCTCGCCGGCCGGTTCGATCAAGGAAAGCTCGCCGGCCGGCCAGTGGCTGCTGGCCAACGGCGTGGCCAAGGCCGACTTCAACAGCTACGGCTCGCGCCGCGGCAATCATGAGGTGATGATGCGCGGCACTTTCGCCAACGTGCGCATCAAGAACCTGATGATCCCGCCGGCGGCCGACGGCTCGCGCGAGGAAGGTGGCGTCACACTGATGCAGCCCGGCGGCCAGAAGATGTACATCTACGACGCGGCCATGCAGTACATCGCGGCCGGAACGCCGACCGTGATCCTGGCCGGCGAGGAGTACGGCACCGGCTCCAGCCGCGACTGGGCGGCCAAGGGCACCCAGCTGCTGGGGGTGAAGGCGGTCGTGGCGCGCAGCTTCGAGCGCATCCACCGCTCCAACCTGATCGGCATGGGCGTGCTGCCGCTGCAGTTCCTCGGCGACGATTCGTGGCAGAGCCTGGGCATCGACGGCAGCGAAAGCTTCGACGTGCTGCTCGGCGACGACATCAAGCCGCAGCAGGACGCCACGCTGGTCGTGCACCGCGACGGCAAGGCCGACCAGAAGGTCACGGTGCGGCTGCGCATCGACACCCCGATCGAGGTCGACTACTACCGCCACGGCGGCATCCTGCCGTTCGTGCTGCGCCAGCTGATCGCCGCCTGAGGCGCTGCAGCAAGCTGAACGGGGCCCCGCGGGGCCCCGTTTTTTTCTGGCTCGTCGCCGCGGCGCGCGGCTCAGTCGCCCTCGAGCACCTGCAGCAGCGCGCTGGTGTCGCGCTGGCCCAGCCCCAGCGCCATCAGCTGCTGCAGCTGGGCGTGCACCGCGGCCAGCGCCGGCAGCTGCAGCCCGGCGTCGGCCGCGGCCTCGGCGGCCAGACCGAAGTCCTTCGCGTGCAGCCGCGCCTGGATTCCGGCGGCGAAGTCACGCGCGACCATTTTCGGCCCCATCAGGTCGAGCATGCGGCTGCCGGCGAAACCGGCCGAGATCGCCTGCAGCACCCGCGACAGATCGGCGCCTTCGGCCGCCGCGAAACGCATCGCCTCGGCGATGCCTTCGATGTTGATCACCTGCACGATCTGGTTGCACAGCTTGGCCACCTGGCCGTCGCCGATTCCGCCCACCCGGGTGATGCTGCGCCCGTAGGCGCGCAGCAGCGGCAGCGCGCGCGCGCAAGCCGCCTCGTCGCCGCCGAGCATGATGGTCAGCGCAGCGTCGATGGCGCCGCGCTCGCCGCCCGACACCGGCGCGTCGACGAAGTCGATGCCATGGCCGCGCAGCGCCGCGCCGATGCGGCGCGCACCGGCCGGGGCGATGGTGCTGTGGTCGATGCACAGCAGCCCGGCCGCGGCGCCATGCACCACGCCGTCGGCGCCGAGCAGCACCTGCTCGACGTCGGCGGTCGAGGTCACGTTGGTCAGCACCACCTGCGCGCCGCGCGCGACCTCGGCCGCGCTGGCGCAGACCCGCATGCCGGCCGCCTCGGCACGCGCGCGCCGCTGCGGGTCGCGGACAAACACCCGCAGCGCGTGGCCGGCGCGCTGCAGATGGCCGCACATCGGCCAGCCCATCGTGCCCAGGCCGATGAAGCCGAGGGTCAGCGGCGCGACGGAGTCGGCGCCGTGCGCGTCGTTCGAAGGCGTGGAAACGGGCATCGATCACCTCGTTGCAGTGGACTGTGCCGAGGCAGCGTAGCAGGCCGGCGCGGGCCTGCCGGACTCCCGCGCAACCGATACCATGGCGCGGGTGCGGGCCCCGCCGCACGCCGCGCCGCAGCCGCGATGCCGCTGCCGGCCGTAGACACCACAGCCGCCGCGAACCGATGCTGATCGTTCTCTCCCCTGCGAAGACCCTCGATTACACCTCGCCGATTCCCGACGTGCCGACGACGCAGCCGCGCTTCAAGCGCGAAGCTGCCGAACTGGTCGCGCTGCTGCGCGAACTCGACCCGCCGACCCTGAGCCGCCTGATGGGCATTTCCGACAAGCTGGCGGTGCTCAACGCCAACCGCTACGCCGCCTGGTCGAAGACTTTCAACGCCGACAACAGCCGCGCCGCGCTGCTGGCGTTCGACGGCGACGTCTACGACGGACTTGCCGCGCGCGCGCTGTCGAGCGAGGATCTGCAGTGGGCGCAGCAGCACCTCGCGGTGCTGTCCGGCCTGTACGGCGTGCTGCGCCCGCTGGACCTGATGCAGCCGTACCGGCTCGAGATGGGAACCCGACTGGCCAATCGCGCCGGACGCGACCTGTACGCCTACTGGGGCAAGCGCATCGCCGAGACGCTGCGCGCGCAGCTGCGCGACCACGACCATCCGGTGCTGGTCAACCTCGCGTCCGACGAGTACTTCGGCGCGGTCGACGTCGCCGCGCTGCAACGGCCGCTGGTGCAACCGGTGTTCCAGGACGCACGCGGCGACGGCGCCCACAAGGTCGTGAGCTTCTACGCCAAGCGTGCGCGCGGCATGATGGCGCGCTATGCGATCGAACAGCGCATCGACGACCCGCAGGCGCTGAAGGACTTCGACGTCGGCGGCTACCGCTGGACGCCCGAGGCGTCGGACGCCGTGCGCTGGGTGTTCCGGCGTAGACACGCTGAATAATCCAGGCTATGATGCCAGCTTCGTTGGGGGGGTAGCTCAGCTGGGAGAGCGTCGCGTTCGCAATGCGAAGGTCGGGAGTTCGATCCTCCTCCTCTCCACCAACATCGGTAGAAAAGGCTTCGGGACACGCGTTCCGGAGCCTTTTTTCATGGCCGCTGCGCCGGCAGCAGAGTGCGCGTCGCTCCGATACGCTATCGGGTATCGACGACAGCACCCGGATCGAACCGACCATGACTCCCGACGAACTCAAAGCGGCCTTCAGACAGCAGGCGCAAGGCGGCTTGAGCCTCAACGTGGCCTTCATCGGCGTCGTCAACGGATTGTTCGACGCCCTGCACCGGCTCGGCCAGGCGCCGGCCGCCGCACTCGCCGAAGCCGCGGGCATGGACGCCGGCTATGTCGGGCGCTGGTGCGACGCGGCCTACGCGTTCGGCTACCTGGACGCCAGCGGCGACGCACTGCGCCTGAGCGCAACCGGCCAGGCGATGCGCCCCGACGCGCCCGACACGCTGATGCCGCTGGCCGTGCAGTCGGTGCTGTCGGCGCACATGGCCGAGCGCGCCGCCGGGCTGATGCGCAGCGGGCAGCGCCCCGGCGAGCAGGTGCTGGCCGAACGCGAGACCGTGCTGCCGTGGTTCGGCCCGATGCTCGAAGCCAGTTTCGCCGCACTGTTCGAACAGACCATCTGCCCGCAGCTGCCGGTGTTCGCCGAACTCGACGCCCGTGGCGGACTGGCCGTCGATCTCGGCTGCGGCAACGGCTGGTACCTGCGCGCGCTCGCGCGCCGCTATCCACGACTGCACGGACTGGGCATCGACGGCTTCGACGAGAACGTCGCGCAGGCCAGGCGCCTGGCCGACGCTCAGGGGCTGGGCCAGCGGCTGCGCTTCGTGCACGGCGACATCCACGACTTCACCCTCGACACCCCGGCCGACCTGATCGCGATGAACCGCGCGCTGCATCACGTGTGGGAGAAGGATCCGGCCACGCTGTTCGCCTGGCTGCGCGACAACCTGCGCCCCGGAGGCCACGCCGTGATCTGGGAACCTGCCTGGCCCGACAGTCGTGAGGCGCTGCGCGACGCGCCGCGCAAGGCGATGGCGTTCCAGAACCTGTCCGAGCACGTGCAGGGCAACCATTTCCTGCGCCCGGACGAAATCGTCACCGCATTCGCCGCGGCCGACATGCCTGCGGTGGTCCATTTGTTCGCTCAGGATGCCGAGGCCATCGTGGTCGCACAGCGTCAGGACACCTCGACGCGTACCTGATTGGCGCCGAACAGGCGCGCTGGGCGCAAGGTCTTTGCCCGCCGCCTACGATCGACGGCAGCCGCGGCACCGGTCGTGGCGCGACCTCCAAGGAGACCTCGATGGCGACGATCACCCTGCGCGGCCAGCCTACCCATGTCGACGGCACGCTGCCGCCGCCTGGCGCCACGGCACCCGCCCTGCTGCTGACCAACAAGACCCTGAACGACGTCGGCCTCGACGCTTTCGCCGGCCGACGCAAGGTGCTCAACATCGTGCCGTCGCTGGACACGCCGACCTGTGCACAATCGACGCGCCATTTCAACGCCGATGCGGCGTCGCTGCGCGACACCGTGGTGCTGGTGATCTCGGCCGATCTGCCGTTCGGCGCAGCGCGCTTCTGCTCGGTCGAAGGCCTCGACAACGTCGTCACGCTGTCGACCTTCCGCCATCCCGAGTTCCTCGACGCCTGGGGGGTGCGGATCGCCGACGGCCCGCTGCGCGGGCTGACCGCACGCGCGGTGGTCGTGCTCGATGGCGACGATCGGGTGCTGCACAGCGAGCTGGTCGCCGAGATCGCGCAGGAGCCTGACTACGCGGCGGCACTGGCCGCGCTGCGCTGATCGCGCCGCCCCGCCGGCCTGCCCCGATCCCGACGCCGCAGCGGATCAGTCGGCCAGCGCGCGGCGTACCGCGTGCTGCCATTCCTGCAGCCTCGCACGCGCCGCGTCGCGCGCGAGGTCCGGCACGAAACGCCGCTGCACGACGCAGCGCGGCTCGAGCTCATGCCAGCCCGAGTAGACGCCGCAGCTCAGGCCGGCCAGCCACGCCGCGCCGCGCGCGGTCGTCTCCAGCTGCGCCGGGCGCAGCACGTCGATTCCCAGCAGATCGGCCTGGAACTGCATCAGCAGGTCGTTGGCGCTGGCGCCACCGTCGACCCGCAGCTCGCGCAGCGCTGGCGCGCCGGCCGCACGCGCGTCGGCGTCCATCGCCGCGACCAGCTCGGCGCTCTGGAACGCAATGCTCTCCAGCGCAGCGCGCGCCAGATGCGCCACCGTGGTGCCCCGACTGATGCCGCAGATCAGTCCGCGCGCTTCGGCGCGCCAGTACGGTGCGCCCAGGCCGGTGAACGCGGGCACGAACAGCACGCCATCGCTGTCGGGCACGCTGCGCGCGAGCGCTTCGACCTCGCCGCTGCCACCGATGGCGTGCAGGCCGTCGCGCAGCCACTGCACGACCGCACCGCCGACGAACACGCTGCCCTCGAGCGCGAACTGCCCGGCGCTGGCCGCCGGCGTGGTCAACAGCCCGTTGCGGCTGGCCAACGGCTGCCCGCCGGTGTTCAGCAGCAGGAAACAGCCGGTGCCGTAGGTGTTCTTCGCCTGCCCGGCGCGCACGCAGCCCTGGCCGAACAGCGCCGCCTGCTGGTCGCCGGCCAGCGCGCCGATCGGCAGTGGCTCGGGCAGCAGGCCCGCGGCGCTGGTCGCGTAGTGGTGGCTGCTCGGATGCACTTGCGGCAGCAGCGCGCGCGGTACATCGAACAACCGCAGCAGCTCGTCGTCCCAATCGCCGCGGTGGATGTTCCACAGCAGCGTGCGCCCGGCGTTGCTGATGTCGGTGGCGTGCACCGCCTGCGCGCGCGTGGCGGCTTCGGCGCCACCCGACAGCATCCACAGCAGCCAGCTGTCGATGGTGCCGAACGCCAGCTCGCCGCGCACCGCGCGCGCACGCGCCCCGGGCACGGTGTCGAGCAGCCATTTCAGCTTGGTCGCGGCGAAGTACGGATCGACCACCAGCCCGGTGCGCGCACGCACTTCGGCGTCGGCGCCGGCCGCGCGCAGCTGCGCGCACAGCGGCTCGGTGCGCCGGTCCTGCCAGACGATCGCGCGGTGCAGCGGCTCGCCGCTGGCGCGGTCCCACAGCACCGTGGTCTCGCGCTGGTTGCTGATTCCCACGGCCTGCGGCCGCAGCCCGCGCGCGGCGGCCTCGCGCCACGCATCGCGCGCGCACGCCAGCTGGTCGCGCCAGATCACGCCGGGATCGTGCTCGACCCAGCCGGGCCGCGGGTAGTGCTGCTGCAGCTCGCGCTGCGCCAGCGCGACGATGTCGCCGCCGGGGCCGAACACCAGCGCACGGGAACTCGAGGTGCCCTGGTCGAGGGCAAGCAGGCAGTCGGACGACATCGCGAAAGCTTCGCCGGCACTGAACGCACCCAGCATAGCGCCGGCACACCGCTCGCGGCAACACGCCGGCACGCTACAGTGCGGTCTATCCGCCAAACCTCTGCACGCCAACTACTGACATGTCCAGCCTGATCTGCGGTTCGCTCGCTTACGACACCATCAGCGACTATCCGGGCCGCTTCGCCGACCACATCCTGCCCGAACGCATCCACAAGCTCAATGTCGCGTTCGACATCCCGACCCTGCGCCGCGAGTTCGGCGGCTGCGCCGGCAACATCGCCTACACGCTGCGCATGCTCGGCGGCGAGCCGGTGGTGCTGGGCGTGCTGGGACGCGACGGCGGCGACTACGAGGCTCGGCTCGATGCGCTGGGTATCGCGCGCACGCACATCCAGGTCGCACGCGACCTGTACACCGCGCAGGCGCACATCATGACCGATCGCGACAACAATCAGATCACCGCGTTCCACCCCGGTGCGATGAGCCGGGCGCATCTGCGCCCGGTGCCCGCGCTGCCCGGCTTGCGGCTGGGAATCGTCGCGCCCGACGCGCGCCAGGCCATGCTCGACCACGCTGCGCAAATGGCCGCGGCCGGGCTGCCGTTCATCTTCGATCCGGGCCAGGCGCTGGGTCTGTTCGACGCCAACGACCTGCGGCTGTTCATCGCCCAGGCCAGCTGGGCCGTGTTCAACGACTACGAAGCCGCCGTGGTGCTGCAGCGCCTGGGAATCGACGCCGAGCAGCTGGCCGCCCAGCTTCGCGGCCTGGTCGTCACCCGCGGCGCCGAGGGCTGCGAGGTCTGGGTCGACGGCGTGCGCACGCGCATCGACGGGCTCGCCGCGGCGCAGGTCGTCGACCCCACCGGCTGCGGCGACGCCTTCCGCGGCGCCTTGCTGTGGGCGCTCGAACGCGACTGGAGCCTGCTCGATTCGTGCCGCCTGGGCAATGTGCTGGGCGCGTGCAAGATCGCCTGCGCCGGGCCGCAGAACCACGTCATCACCGCCGAGGCGGCGCTGGCCGCGATGCGCCAGGCCTACGGCACGCCCGCCACGGCGGCCGGCTGAGCGCTGCGCGCGCGCCTGCAGGAATCCACGCGCACGCATAGACTGGACGTTTGCCGTAGCCAAACGTCCGCAGCACCCGCCCGCGCCATGTCCTCGACCCCGTCCGCGCCGACCGCCCGTCTGTCCACCGAGACCCGCTACCCGGTGCTCGGCGCGATCAGCTTCTCGCACATGCTCAACGACATGATGCAGTCGCTGATGCTGGCGATCTACCCGCTTTTCAAGTCCGGCCTGCACCTGAGTTTCGGCCAGGTCGGCGTCATCACCCTGACCTACCAGGTCACCGCGTCGATCCTGCAGCCTCTGGTCGGCCTGTACACCGACCGCAAGCCGCGCCCGTACTCGCTGTCGGTCGGCATGGGATTCACGTTCTGCGGCCTGTTGCTGCTGGCGCGGGCCGACAGCTTCGGGCACGTGCTGATCGCCGCGTCCTGCGTCGGCATGGGCTCGTCGATATTCCACCCCGAATCGTCGCGCGTGGCGCGCATGGCATCGGGCGGACGCCACGGCCTGGCACAGTCGATCTTCCAGGTCGGCGGCAACGCCGGCACCGCGCTCGGCCCGCTGCTCGCGGCTGCGATCATCGTGCCGCACGGCCAGTCCAGCCTGGCCTGGTTCTCGATCGCTGCATTGCTCGCGATGGGCGTGCTCGCGCTGGTCGGGCGCTGGTCGAGCCATCAATTGCGCCCGGGGCGCAAGCGTGCCCACGCCGAGGCCGCTTCGGGCCATCCGCCCGCGCTCGTTCGGCGCACGCTGGCGGTGCTTCTGGCGCTGGTGTTTTCCAAATTCTTCTATTTGGCGTCGATCAACACCTACCTGATTTTCTATCTGCAGACCCGATTCGGCATCGGCGTGCGCGACGCCCAGATGCATCTGTTCGTGTTCCTTGCCGCGGTGGCCGCGGGAACCCTGCTCGGCGGACCGATCGGCGACCGCATCGGCCGCAAGCGGGTGATCTGGGCATCGATCCTCGGCGTGGCGCCGTTCACCCTCGCGTTGCCGTACGCACCGCTGGAGTGGAGCGCGCCGCTGACCGCAGTGATCGGTTTCGTGCTGGCTTCGGCGTTCCCGTCGATCATCGTCTATGCGCAGGAGCTGATGCCGGGCAAGGTCGGTGCGGTCGCCGGGCTGTTCTTCGGCCTGGCCTTCGGCCTCGGCGGGATCGGCGCTGCAGCGCTCGGCCAGCTGGCCGACGTCGTCGGCATCGTCGGCGTGTACAAGATCTGCGCCTTCCTGCCGCTGATCGGCATGCTCGCCGCGTTCCTTCCCGACCTGCACTCCGGGCGCGCCGCGGCACGCCCGGCGTAGGACGGGAACGATGGCGGCGCCGCGCATCGCGATCGTCGGCGGAGGCATCGCAGGCGCCTCGCTGGCCTACATGCTGGCGGTCGAACGCGGCGTCGCGCCGCTTCTGCTCGAGCGCGAGGCACACTGCGGCAGCCACGCAACCGGTCGCTCGGCAGCGCTGTACATGCCGTCGTACGGCCCGCCGACCGTGCGCGCGGCAACACGCGCCAGCGGCGCGTTCTACCGCGAACCTCCCGCGGGCTTCGCCGCGCAACCGCTGCTCGCACCACGCGGCGCGCTGCACCTGGCGTTGCGCGACGATCCGCACGCGGAACCCTCGCTTCGCGCGTTGCGCGCGCGGCTGCAGGCCGCCGGCAGCCCGGCGCGCGAACTCGACGCCGCAGCGGTCCTCGCGCTGTGCCCGGTGCTGCGCCCGCAACAGGTGCTCGGCGGCCTGCTCGAAGCCGAGGCGCTGGACATGGACGTGGACGCCATCCTGCAGGGATTTCTGCGCGGCGCGCGCCGCGCGGGTGCCGAGCTGCACACCGACAGCGCCGTGCTCGAAGCCAGGCGCGCCGACGGGCGCTGGCGGCTGCGCACCGCGCACGCCAGCTTCGATGCCGACATCGTCGTCGACGCCGCCGGCGCCTGGGCCGATGCGCTCGGCGCGCTGGCCGGCGCGACGCCGATCGGGCTGCAGCCGAAGCGCCGCAGCGCGTTCCTCTTCGACCCCCCGTCCGACGTGGCCGGCTGGCGCGACTGGCCGACGCTGATCGACCTGGCCGAGCGTTTCTATGTCAAGCCCGACGCCGGCTGCCTGCTCGGCTCTCCGGCCAATGCCGACCCGGCCGAGCCGCACGACGTGCAGCCCGAGGAGATCGACATCGCCAGCGGCATCTGGGCCATCGAGCAGGCGACCACGCTGCACATCCGCCGTCCGCGCGCGACCTGGGCCGGACTGCGCAGCTTCGTCGCCGACGGCGAGCCGGTGGTCGGCTTCGACCCGAACCTGCCCGGCTGGTTCTGGCTCGCCGGGCAAGGCGGCTACGGCATCCAGAGCGCACCGGGACTGGCGCGCGCCGCCGCCGCGCTGCTGCTCGACGGCACGCTCGGCGCGGCGTGGGCAGCTGCCGGGCTGCGCGCCGAGGCGATCGCGCCCGGACGCGGCTGAGCGTTCGGCCCGACTACGCGGCCGGCGAGTCCGATCGCAGACGACCGTCGATCAACTCGACGATGCGCGGACAGCGAGCTGCCAGCCGCGGATCGTGGGTCACGACCAGCACGGCGCAGCCATAGGTGCGGTTGAAATGGTGCAGCAGCGCAAACACATCATCGGCGCTTCGGGTATCGAGGTTGCCGGTCGGCTCGTCGGCAAGAACCAGCGGCGGACGCGTGAGCAGCGCGCGCGCGATCGCCACGCGTTGCTGCTGCCCGCCCGAGAGTTCGTTCGGCCGTTTCGCGCCATGCGCGCCTAGCCCCACCGCATCGAGCAGCTCTCGCGCGCGCGCCTGCAATTCCCGGTCGCGCCGCGCCCCGCGCACCAGCGCCGGCATCATCACGTTGTCGAGCACGCTGAAGGCCTGGATCAGGTGGTGGAACTGGAACACGAAGCCGATCGACTCGGCGCGCAAAGCGGTACGCGCCGAATCGTCGAGCGCGCGCGTCGGCCGGCCGCCCAGGTACAGCTCGCCCGAGGTCGGCGCGTCGAGCAGCCCGATCAGGTTGAGCAGCGTGGTCTTGCCCGAGCCCGACGGCCCGATCAGTCCGGTGAACGCACCTGGCTGCAACTCCAGGTCGATTCCGTGCAGCACCTCGGTCTGCAGAGGCGTGCCGACCTGGTAGGACTTGCGCAGCTGCACCAGCCGCAGGATCGGCTCAGACATAGCGGATCGCGACCACCGGATCGAGGCGGGCCGCACGCAGCGCCGGCAGCGCTGCCGCGGCGACTCCGACTGCGGTCGACAGCGCCACCGCCTGCAGCGCCAGCGCCGGCGGCACCAGCACCGTGAACAGGTGCGGACCGTAGTGGTTGAACGCCCACACCAGTCCGGCGCCGGCTGCCGCGCCCAGGCACGACCCGGCGAAGCCGACCGCCGCGCCCTCGAACAGGAACACAGCGAGCACGCGGCCGCGCGTGGCGCCCATGGCGCGCAGAATGCCGATCTCGCGGGTGCGCTGAACCACGCTGACCGCAAGCACGCTGGCGATGCCGAACGCAGCCGACAAACCGACGAACAGGCGGATCAGTGCCGTCGACAGCGACTGCGCGCGCAGCGCGTTGAGCAATTGCGAGTTGGTCGCCATCCAGCTCTCGGCCTTGAGACCGCTGAGCCGCGTGATGCGCGCCGCGATCGTCTGGGCATCGAAGATGTGGCGCACCGTCATGTCGATCTCGGTGACTCCGCCGGGCAGCGCCAGCAGTGCCTGCGCCGGCTTCAGCCCCATGTACAGCGCGCGCTCGTCGAGGTCGCGCACGCCCAGCGAAAAAATGCCTGCGATGTCGAACACCTGCGCGCTTCCGGCCGCGCCCTGCACCCGCAGCTTGTCGCCGACGCGCAGTCCCAGGTCCTGCGCCAGCCGCGTGCCGATCAGGATCTGGCTGGCGCCGACCGCGAAACGCCCCTGCTCGATGTCGTCGGGCAGCGCGATGATGCGCGTGTACAGCGCCGGTTCGATTCCCAGCACCGTGACCGCGCGCACCGCGCTGCCGCGGCGTGCGAACGCCGGGCCGCTGACCATCGGCGCCGCCGCGGCAACCCCGTCGAGGCCCGACAGCACCTGCAGCATCGCCGGCCAGTTGTTGATCGAGCGCAGCCGCTGCGGGCGCGCATCGGTGCTGCGCAGTGCGACGGTGCCCGACGGCAGCGGCAGCGCCAACGGCACCAGATCGGGTGCGCTGACCACGATATGCGCCTGGGTGCCGAGGGTGCGCTGCACGATATTGGCCTGCAGTCCTCCGACCAGCGCCGTGATGAACACGATCACCGCTGCGCCCACGGCAACGCCGAAAACGATCAGCAGCGTCTGCACGCGCCCGTCGCGCAGGAAACTCGATGCGATGCGCCAGGACAGTCCCATCGTCGGGGCCCCTTCAGCGCATCGCCACGTCGGCGCCGGCAGCGGCCGCAGGCGCTGCCAGCGGAACCTTGCGAAGCGCCGCGCGCACCCGCGGCCCGGCGCGCAGCGTCGGCGCGTCGAGCACGATGGAGCCTGCGCGCAATCCGCTGCGCACCTCGCTGGCGACCATGCCGCGCAGCCCCAGAACCACCGTGCGCGCACGCGCCCGGCCGTGCTCGAGCACCAGCACTTCGGCGTGCGTGCCGCGCTCGGCGCGCAATGCGTCGTCGGGCACCACCAGTGCCGCGGTGCGACGCCCGGTGACAATGTCGCACGACGTGGTCATGTCCTGCCGCAACCAGGCCGGCGGCGCGTCGACGCGCAAGCGCAGCTCGATCGTCCCGCTGCTGCTGTCGACGGCGGGTGCGATGAAGCGCAGCGTCGCGTCGAACGGGCGCCGCGGGTAGGCATCGGTGAGGCAGCGCGCGCGCTGGCCGGTCGCCAGATGCTCGAGATTGCGCTCGTCGACCGGCAACGAGACCTCGGTCGGACCGTCCTGCGCCAGCGTCAGCAGCACCTGGCCCGGGTTCACGGTGTCGCCGACCTCGACATTGCGCGTCAGCACGACGCCGGAATGCAGCGCGCGGATGGTGGTGCGCGCCTGCGCGGCGCGCGCTGCCGCGAGCGCCGCGCGCAGCTGCTGCTCGACGGCACCGCCCGGGCGGTTGGCGTCCCACGCTGCGCGCGCCGCGCGCTCGTTCTGGCGCGCCGCGCGCAGCGCCTGCTCGGACTGTTCGAGCTGTTGCCGCGACAGCGCGCCGGCGGCGGCCTGCGCGCGCGCCCGTCGCGCCTCGCTTTGTGCCAAGTGCAGCGCCGCCTGCGCGCTGCGCAGAGTCGCCTGCGCCTGCGGCCGCCCCTGCTCGATCAGTTGCCGCAGCGCCGCGGCCGCCTGGCGCCTGAGCGCGGCGGGCTGGTCGTCGCGCAACCGCAGCAGCGTTTGACCTGCGCGAACGTGCTCGCCGCGCCTGAACGCCCGCGCCACGACCAGTCCGGTGACCTCGCTCGACACGTCGATGCGCGACGGCGTGATGATGGTCCCGGTGGCCACCACGTCCTGCACCAGCGCGTGCGCTTCGATGCGGTAGCCCGGCACCGCCGGGCCGCGCCAGGCCCGCCAGCCAAACGGCGCGGCGACCAGCACGAGGACGGCAGCGGAAGCGATCGACAGCGTGATGCGACTCGGCATGGAAGCAAGCCCGTTTGACGTGTATGGGCATTGTCGGCGAGATCGCGCATCGCGGCGCAGGCAGGCAGCGGCGACGCTGCGCGCGACGACTTAAGACAGATCTAAGCGGACTCACCGATCATTTGGCCCAAGCGGTGCTTCGGCATCGATCGACTCAAGCGGAGATTCACGATGCAAGCCAAACGTCTGCTACCCGCGCTGCTGGCGACCCTGATCGGGGCCGGCGGCCTTCTCGCCTGCCAGACCAGCGATGCCGGCGCGCATGCGGCGCCGAAACTGTTCGACCATCCGCCTGCGGCGCAGCCGGCAGCCGTCGGCGGGCCGAATTTCGCGCCGATCGTACGCGAGTTCGGGCCCACCGTGGTGCACGTCAACGTGCGCGGCGAGACGATGACGGCCAGCGGTCCCGACCTGTCGCAGGTCCCGCCGCAGTTGCGCAATTCGCCGTTCTTCCAGTTCTTCCAGCCGTTCCAGAACCAGCCGCAGCACCAGGTGCCGACGCGCGGACTCGGATCGGGCTTCATCATCGGCTCCGACGGCCTGATCCTGACCAATGCGCACGTGGTCAAGGACGCCAAATCGGTCACCGTCACGCTGACCGACCACCGCACGTTCACGGCCAAGGTGCTCGGCACCGACGCGAAGACCGACATCGCGGTGCTGAAGATCCCTGCCACCAACCTGCCGACGGTTCGAGTCGGCAACCCGAACAACCTGCAGCCGGGCGACTGGGTGCTGGCGATCGGCTCGCCGTACGGCTTCTACAACACCGTCACCGCCGGAATCGTCAGCGCCAAGAGCCGCTCGCTGCCCGACGACAGCATGGTTCCGTTCATCCAGACCGACGTCGCGGTCAACCCGGGCAACTCGGGCGGCCCGCTGTTCAACACCAAGGGCGAGGTCGTCGGCATCAATTCGCAGATCTTCACCCAGACCGGAGCTTTCGAAGGCCTGTCGTTCGCGATCCCGATCAACGTCGCCGAGACCATCGCGAAGCAGATCATCGAGCACGGCCATGTCGAGCACGCCAAACTCGGCATCACGGTGCAGACCGTGTCGCAGCAGCTGGCCAACTCGTTCGGCCTGAACGGTCCGCGCGGCGCGCTGGTCGCCAGCGTCACCGACGGCAGCCCGGCGGCAAAGGCCGGGCTGAAGGCAGGCGACATCATCCTCAGCGTCAACGGGCAATCGGTCAACACCTCGTCCGACCTGCCGATGATCATCGGCATGATGCGACCTGGCCAGGCGGTCAAGCTCGGAGTCTGGAGCAACCGGCATGAGGTCAGCCTCAACGCCACCCTCGGCAGCTTCACCCGCGACGTGCTGTACGCCGACGGCAGCAGCGGCGGCGCCGCGCAGGGCCTGGGGCTGCAGGTGCGTCCGCTCAAGCCTGCCGAGGCGCAACAGGCCGACGTGCACGGCGGATTGATGATCGAAAGCGTCAGCGGCCCGGCCGAGCAGGCCGGCGTGCAAAGCGGCGACATCCTGCTTGCGGTCGACGGCAAGCCGGTCAACAGCATCGATCAGGTGCGCGGCATTCTGAAAGGCGCCGGCAAGACCATCGCCTTGCTGATCCAGCGAGGCGGCAACCGAATTTTCGTTCCGGTGGAAATCGGCTGAGCGCCCCCAGGGCCGGGCTGCGCCCCGGAACCCAACCTTTTGTTTCCTAGCGAGCGGCAAGCCTTGGCGGCGGGGTCACCCGCCGCATTTTTTTTGCCCGTCGCGCGCGTCCGTCGCGGCCCGGCCCGCGCGGTAGAATCGACTTCGATGCGTGATTTGTCGTTCGACCCCCAAACCCGCCAGCTGCGCACGCGCCGGCTTGTTCTGCGCCCGCTGCAACCCGGTGACGCTCCGGCGCTGCTGGACATCTACCGCCAGCCCGCGGTGACGCAGCACTACGACCTCGAGACCATGCAGACGCTCGAGCAGGCGCAGCGCATGCTCGACTTCTTCATGCAGCACCACGACCGCTTCGCGGTGCTCGAGGCGGCCAACGCGCGGGTGCTGGGCACCTGCGGACTGTTCCACTGGGAGCCGGGAAGCCGCATGGCGTCTCTGGGCTACGATCTCGCCCCGGATGCCTGGGGCCGCGGCGTGATGCGCGAGGCCGCGCGCGCGGTGCTGGCGTACGGATTCGCGCGCCTGCAGCTCAACCGCGTCAATGCGCTGAGCGCGGTCGACAACCCGGCGTCGGCACGTCTTCTGGGTGCGCTGGGTTTCACCGAGGAAGCGCTGCTGCGCCAGTTCGCGTGGTGGAAAGGAGCGTTCCACGACATGCGCATGTTCGCGCTGCTGCGCGACGATCTGGCGGGCAACCCGATCGAGACGCTGCTGCCGGCGCTGGCCGACGCTCCCGATCCGGTGAAGACGGCCTGATAAGCTCGGCGCCGCGCCTCGGCGTCGGCGCATTCCATTTCCCCAGGTTTTCCGAAGGCTGCACCCATGGCGCAATACGTGTTCACGATGAACCGCGTCGGCAAGATCGTTCCGCCGAAGCGACAGATCCTGAAGGACATATCGCTGTCCTTTTTCCCCGGAGCCAAGATCGGCGTGCTCGGCCTCAACGGCTCGGGCAAGTCGACGTTGCTGAAGATCATGGCCGGGGTCGACGTGGACTATGAGGGCGAAGCCACGCCGATGCCGGGAATCCGCATCGGCTATCTGCCGCAGGAACCGCAGCTCGACCCCGAGCTGACCGTGCGCGATGCGGTCGAACAGGGAATCGGCGGCGTGCTGGCAGCGAAGAAGCGGCTCGACGAGGTGTACGCCGAGTACGCCGACCCCGACGCCGACTTCGACAAACTGGCCGAGGAGCAGGCCCAGCTCGAGGCCATCATCTCGGCCGGCGAAGGCGAGAACACCGACCTGCAGCTCGAAATCGCCGCCGACGCGCTGCGCCTGCCCCCCTGGGACGCGAAAATCGGCCCGCTGTCCGGCGGCGAGAAGCGCCGCGTGGCGCTGTGCCGGCTGCTGCTGTCCAAGCCCGACATGCTGCTGCTCGACGAGCCGACCAACCACCTCGACGCCGAGAGCGTCGAATGGCTCGAGCAGTTCCTGCACCGCTTCCCCGGCACCGTGGTCGCGGTGACCCACGACCGCTATTTCCTCGACAACGCCGCCGAGTGGATCCTCGAACTCGACCGCGGCCACGGCCTGCCGTTCAAGGGCAACTACTCGTCGTGGCTGGAGCAGAAGGAAGCGCGCCTGCAGCAGGAAGCGCGCAGCGAGGCCGCGCACCTGAAGACCATGAAGCAGGAGCTCGAATGGGTGCGGCAGAACCCGAAGGGCCGTCAGGCCAAGAGCAAGGCGCGCATGGCGCGCTTCGAGGAACTGGCCGAAGTCGAATACCAGAAACGCAATGAGACGAACGAGATCTTCATTCCGGTCGCCGATCGCCTGGGCAACGAGGTCATCGAACTGCGCGGCGTGCGCAAGGCGCACGGCGAGCGGCTGCTGATCGACGACCTGAGCTTCAAGGTGCCGCCGGGCGCGATCGTCGGCGTCATCGGACCGAACGGCGCCGGCAAGTCGACGCTGTTCCGCATGATCGCCGGGCAGGAATCGCCCGACGCCGGCGAGGTCGTGCTCGGCCCGACCGTCAGGCTGGTCTACGAAGACCAGAGCCGCGGCGCGCTGCCCGACGACAAGACGGTCTGGGAGACGATCTCGGGCGGCCAGGACATGCTCAACGTGGGCAAGTTCCAGGTCGCCTCTCGCGCGTACTGCGGGCGCTTCAACTTCAAGGGCGGCGACCAGCAGAAAATCGTCGGTCAGCTCTCGGGCGGCGAGCGCGGTCGGCTGCACCTGGCCAAGACGCTGATCGCCGGCGGCAACGTGCTGCTGCTCGACGAGCCGTCGAACGACCTCGACGTGGAAACGCTGCGCGCGCTCGAGGACGCGCTGCTGGAGTTCGCCGGCTGCATCATGGTGACCAGCCACGATCGCTGGTTCCTCGATCGCATCGCCACGCATATCCTGGCAGCCGAGGGAGATTCGCACTGGAATTTCTTCACCGGCAACTACCAGGAATACGAGGCCGACAAGCGCCGCCGTCTCGGCGACGAGGCCGCGCGGCCGCATCGGCTGCGCTTCAAGCCGCTGCGCTGAGCGGGCCCGGGCGCGCGCGATGGACGACGACACCCTGCTGGTGGCGTGTCTGTGCGCACAGTGGTGCCACGTGTGCCGCGACTGGCGCGCCGGCTTCGACGCGCTGGCCGCGCGCTTTCCCGATGCGCGTTTCGTCTGGATCGACGTCGAGGACCAGGCAGATCGGCTCGGTGACTTCGAACCCGACGATTTCCCGGTGCTGGCGCTGCAGCGCGGCGCACGGTTGCTGTACTGCGCCACCGTGTCGCAGCAGGCCGCGACCTGGCAGCGGGTGATCGACGCCTTTGCGCGCGGCGCCGCGGCGCCGTGCGCGCCGCCGACGACGCTGGACCTTCGCGACTGCGTCTGAGCGCCCCCAGGGCCGGGCTGCGCCCAGCCCGTTCCACCTCGCAGCCTGCAGGCTGCTCGGATTCGGCGGGCGCGCGGTCGTGCGCAGGCACGGCCGCTGGTCCCGCCTCATCCCCCGTGGGGGTCAAGCAATCTTGGGGCGGCCCGGCGATTGCTTGAGCGCCCCCAGGGCCGGGCTGCGCCTCCCCCTTGGATTCAGCCGTCGGCGTATCGACGCGCGCCGAAAAGCGCACTGCCCACGCGCACGATGGTCGCGCCCTCGGCGACCGCGGCCTCCAGGTCGGCGCTCATTCCCATCGACAGGGTGTCGACGTCCAGCCCCAGGTCGCGCAGCTGCTGCAGCAGCACGCGCAGTCGGGCGAACGGCGCGCGCTGCGCGGCCGGATCGCCTTGCGGCGCCGGGATGCACATCAGTCCACGCAAGCGCAGGTTCGGCAGCGCGGCCACCGCCAGCGCAAGCGCGGGCAGCTGCGCGGCGTCGACCCCACTCTTGCTCGTCTCGCCGCTGACGTTGACTTGCAGGCACAGCTGCAGCGGCGCCCGGCCCTCGCGCTGGCGCGACAGCCGCTGCGCGACCGACAGCCGGTCGACACTGTGCACCCAGTCGAAGCGCGCAGCGATGTCGCGCGTCTTGTTGCTCTGCAGCGGGCCGATGAAATGCCAGCACAGGCCAGGATGATCGGCTGCCAGCGCATCGATTTTCGGCAGTGCCTCCTGCAGGTAGTTTTCGCCGAAATCGCGCTGGCCGCGCGCGGCCAGCGCCGCCAGCTCGGGCGCGCCGAAGGTCTTCGACACCGCCAGCAGCCGCACCGCGGCAGGATCGCGCCCGGCCGCGCGCGCGGCGGCGGCGATACGCGCTCGAACGTCGTCCAGGCGCGAGGTCTGATCGGTTTCGGAGATGGCAGTCATGCGTTCCCGGCACGCAACATTCGTCAAACGGATCGGGCCATGTTAGCGTGCGCCTTATACACTAAAGGCGGCATCGTGCGCAGCCGGGCTGCTGTGCGCTTCGAAACCTGCCCCGGGGGAACTAGGCGGTGGACATCACCCAGCTGCTTGCATTCAGCGTCAAGAACGAAGCGTCGGATTTGCACCTGTCTTCCGGCCTGCCGCCGATGATCCGGGTGCACGGAGACGTCCGCCGCATCAATGTCGAGCCGATGGACCACAAGGCTGTCCATGCCATGGTCTACGACATCATGAACGACATGCAGCGCAAGCATTACGAGGAGTACTTCGAAGTCGACTTCTCGTTCGAGATTCCCGGCCTGGCGCGATTCCGGGTCAACGCGTTCAACCAGAACCGCGGCGCCGGCGCGGTGTTCCGCACCATCCCGAGCAGGATCATCAGCCTCGAGGAACTCAACGCGCCGCGCATCTTCGGCGACCTGGCGCTGAAACCGCGCGGCCTGGTGCTGGTCACGGGGCCGACCGGATCGGGCAAGTCGACCACGCTGGCGGCGATGGTCGATCACCTCAACGACAATGAATATGGCCACATCCTGACGATCGAGGATCCGATCGAATTCGTCCACGAGTCGAAGAAGTGCCTGATCAACCAGCGCGAGGTCGGCCCGCACACCATGAGCTTCGCCAACGCGCTGCGCTCGGCGCTGCGCGAGGACCCGGATTCGATCCTGATCGGCGAAATGCGCGATCTGGAGACCATCCGGCTGGCGCTGACCGCGTCCGAGACCGGGCACCTGGTGTTCGGCACCCTGCACACGTCGTCGGCGCCGAAAACCATCGACCGCATCATCGACGTGTTCCCCGCCGCTGAAAAGGACATGGTGCGGGCCATGCTGTCCGAGGCGCTGGTTGCGGTGATCGCACAGACGCTGTGCAAACGCAAGGACGGCAGCGGTCGGGTCGCGGCACATGAAATCATGATCGGCACTCCGGCGATCCGCAACCTGATCCGCGAGAACAAGGTCGCGCAGATGTATTCGATGATCCAGACCAGCCAGGCGCACGGCATGCAGACGCTGGACCAGAACCTGGCCGACCTGGTGCGGCGCAACGTGATCTCGGCCGCCGAGGCGCGCGCGCGCGCCAAGCAGCCGGAGAACTTCCCCGGCGCCTGACAAGGCGTGAACGAATCCAGAGCCACAAGTCCAGCCCAGAATGAAGAACGTCCTGCGGATCCTCGGCATCGGCAAGGCGGCGCGTCACGACGAGCCGCCTGAATCGCAATTCTTCACCACCGGTTTCCAGGACGTCGACCTGCCGTCGCAGCCGGCGTTGCACTGGGCCGACCGTGCGCACGCCATCGGCGCGCGCAAGCTCGCGCGCCCGGCTCCGGCGCGCCGGCTCAAGGAACTCTGGGCACGTGACCGCTACATGGCCGGGCTGTCGCCCGAGGACCTGGAAGCGTGCGCGCGGCACTTCGAATTCTTTGCCGTCGATTCCGACCGCGACGTCATCCGCCAGGACGAATACGGTGCCTTCATGCTTGTCGTGCTGCATGGAACGATCGCCGTCGACCGCCAGCAGCCCTGGGGCGAGCGGCTGCGGCTGACCGAGTCGCGCGCCGGCAGCGTGCTCGGCGAAATGTCGCTGCTCGACTGCGGGCCGCGCTGGTCGTACTGCACCTCGGTGACCGCCTGCGAGCTCGCGGTGCTGGAGGCCAGCGGACTCGATACCATGATCGAGCAACACCCCGCCTCGGCCGCGCGCCTGGTCGGCTCACTGGCCAGGCGGCTGTCGCTGCGCCTGCGCAAGCTGGGCACGCCGACCTTGCACGGCACCTGACACGCCGCCCCGGAGACTGCGCTGATGGAACGCGACCAGGCATCGAAATTCGTCTTTGATCTCCTGCGGCTGGTGGTCAGCCGCGGCGGCTCCGACCTTTTCCTGACCGCCGATTTCCCGCCGGCGATCAAGCTCGACGGCGAACTCTCCAAGGTTGCTGCACACCCTTTGAGTTCCCAGCACACCATGGCGCTCGCACGCGCCTTGATGAACGACCGTCAGGTCGCCGAATTCGAGCGCACCAAGGAGTGCAATTTCGCCATCGCTCCGGCAGGCATCGGCCGCTTCCGCTGCAATGCCTTCGTCCAGCAAGGCAATATCGGCATGGTGCTGCGGCGCATTCCGCAGACGCTGCCGACGATCGCCGGACTGGGTCTGCCGAAAGTTCTCGAAGAGCTGACGATGTCCAAGCGCGGGCTGATCATCGTCGTCGGCGCCACCGGCAGCGGCAAGAGCACGACGCTGGCCGCGATGCTCGACTGGCGCAACGAACATTCGCACGGCCACATCGTGACCATCGAGGACCCGATCGAGTTCGTCCACCCGCACAAGAACTGCATCGTCACCCAGCGCGAGATCGGCCTCGACACCGACGGCTGGGAAATCGCGCTGAAGAACAGCATGCGCCAGGCGCCCGACGTGATCCTGATGGGCGAAATCCGCGATCGCGAAGCGATGGACCACGCGGTGGCGTTCGCCGAGACCGGCCATCTGGTGCTGGCCACGCTGCACGCCAACAGCGCCAACCAGGCTCTCGACCGGGTGGTCAATTTCTTCCCCGAGGAAAGACGCAGCCAGCTGCTGATGGACCTTTCGCTGAATCTGCGCGCGATGATCTCGCAGCGGCTGCTGCCGCGCACCGACGCTGCCGGGCGCATCGCGGCGCTCGAAGTGATGATCAATTCGCCGCTCGTCGCCGACCACATCTTCAAGGGCGAAGTCAGCGAGATCAAGGACGTGATGAAGCGTTCTCGAGAACTCGGCATGCAGACTTTCGACCAGGCCTTGTTCGACTTGTACGAAAGCAGCGTCGTCACCTACGAGAACGCGCTGCGCAACGCCGATTCGGTCAACGACCTGCGCCTGCGCATCAAGCTCGAAAGCAAGCGAGACCAGGGCGATCTGTCCAGCGGTACCGAACACCTGGCCATCGTCTGACGCGACGGCGGGCTGCAATCGCCGGCCGCGCCACGATGCGGGTCAGCGCGGCTTGCGCGCCGCGCCGCTCTTCGCCGGCCGCGCGGCGCCGTGCGCGTCGCCGGCACTGCTCCAGCCGGCCTTGCTTCCGGCACGCGCCGGCGGCTTGGCGAACGGCTTGCCGCCAGCGGTCTTGCCGCCGGCCTTCGTGTACGGCTTGGCTCCGCCCTTGGCGAACGGCTTGGCCTGCCCCGGCGCCTGGCCGGCGTGCGCGAACGCCTTGCCGCCGGGGCCGTCGCCGGCCTCGCGCAGCTGCAGCATCTGCCCGAGCACGTGCACCCGCGCCAGCCGCGCCAACACCGCGCGCGGCAGCTCGGCCGGAAGCTCGACCAGGCTGTAGCTCTGGCGGATCGCGATATTGCCGATGCTGCGGTTGTCGAGCCCGCCCTCGTTGGCGATCGCGCCGACCAGGTTGCGCACCTCGACGCCGTGCGCCCGCCCGACTTCGACGCGGTACAGGGTCATCGCCCCGGACTGCGGGGCCTCGGCGCGGCGGCGCGGCGCCGGCGCGGTCTCGTCCGCCGCCGGCGCCGCGCGCGGCGGGCGCGACTCGGCTGCCAGCAGCAGCGGCGCTTCGCCCTGCACCAGCCGGGCGAGCGCGGCGGCGATTTCCAGTGCCGGCACGTCGTGCTCGCGCTCGTAGCGCTCAACGAGGGCCTGGAACGGCTCCAGGCCCTCGAGTTCGCGCGCCTCGGTGATGCGCTGCAGGAAACGCGCGATGCGGCGATCGTTGACGTCCTCGGTGCTCGGCAACTGCATCGGCGCGATCTTCTGCCGCGTCGCGCGCTCGATGGACTGCAGCAGATAGCGCTCGCGCGGCGTCACGAACAGGATCGCGTGGCCGCTGCGTCCGGCACGCCCGGTGCGGCCGATGCGGTGCACGTACGATTCGACGTCGGCCGGAATGTCGTAGTTCACGACGTGGCTGATGCGCTCGACGTCGAGACCCCGTGCCGCCACGTCGGTGGCCACCAGGATGTCGATCTGCGCGTCCTTCAGCCGCTGCACGATTCGCTCTCGCTGCATCTGCTGCACGTCGCCGTTGAGCGCCGCGGTGGCGAAACCGCGTGCGGCCAGCTTCTCGGCCAGCTCCTCGGTGCCGACCTTGGTGCGCGCGAACACGATCATGGCGTCGAAGTCCTCGACCTCGAGGATGCGCGTCAGCGCGTCGAGCTTGTGCAGGCCGCTGACCATCCAGTAGCGCTGCTGCACCTGGGTGGCGGTGGCGGTGCGGGCCTGGATGGTGATTTCGCGCGCGTCGCGCAGGTGGGTGTGCGCGATGCGCCGGATCGCCGCCGGCATGGTCGCCGAGAACAGCGCGATCTGGCGCTGCGGCGGCGTGCGCTGCAGCACCGCCTCGACGTCGTCGATGAAACCCATGCGCAGCATTTCGTCGGCCTCGTCGAGCACCAGCTGGCGCAGGCCATCGAGCTGCAGCGTGCCGCGCTCGAGGTGGTCGATGACCCGCCCCGGGGTACCGACCACGACATGCGCGCCGCGGCGCAGCGCGGCCAGCTGTGGCGTATAGCTCTGTCCACCGTAGATCGGCAATACGTGCAGGCCGGGCATGCGCGCCGCGTAGCTGGCGAACGCCTCGGCGACCTGGATCGCCAGCTCGCGCGTGGGCACCAGCACCAGCGCCTGCGGCTGCGCCGATGCGAGGTCGACGCGCTGCAGCACGGGAAGCGCGAAAGCCGCGGTCTTGCCGGTTCCGGTCTGCGCCTGCCCGACCAGGTCGGCGCCGCCGAGCAGCAGCGGAATGGCCTGCGCCTGGATCGGCGACGGCGTCTCGTAGCCGAGCGCAAACAAGGCATCGAGCAGCTCGGCGCGAAGTCCGAGGTCGGCAAATCCGGGCGTGGTGGGGGAGTCTTCTTGGATCATCGTAGCAAGGCTCGAAGCAACGGTCCGACATTGTGCGCCTGCGCGGCGGGGCAATGGCCATCGCGACGCGAATTCTGCCGACAATGGGCTCATGCCTGATGTCGCAGCCGCCATGCCGTCGTCCAAATCCGCCCCGCCCCGCATCGTCATCGTCGGCGGGGGCGCCGGTGGCCTCGAGCTGGCCACCAGGCTGGGCGATTCCCTGGGGCGGCGCGGACGGGCCGAGGTCACGCTGGTCGAGCGCAGCCGCAGCCACCTCTGGAAGCCGCTGCTGCACCAGGCCGCGGCCGGAACGCTGGGGGTCGACGACCAGGCGCTGAGCTATCTGGAGCAATCGAGCCGGCATCACTTCGCGTATCGGCTCGGCGCAATGGACGGCCTGGATCGCGCGCGCCGGCTGGTGCGCATCGCGCCGACGCTCGACGCCGACGGCCGCGAGATGGTCCCGCGCCGCAGCGTGGGGTACGACATCCTGGTCATCGCGGTCGGCAGCAGGAGCCACGACTTCGGCACCCCCGGGGTCGCCGAGCATGCCATCGCGCTCGACACCCCTGCGCAGGCCCGGTTGTTCCAGCGCCGCCTGCTCGACGCCTGCATCGCGGCGCAGACGCACCCGACGGTGCAACGCCAAGGGCAGCTCGAAGTGGTCATCATCGGTGGCGGCGCCACCGGTGTCGAACTCGCTGCCGAACTCTGGCGTGCGCGCCGCGCGCTGGCCGCGTACGGCCTCGACGACCTCGGACCGGGTCGCCACGTGCGCGTCAGCCTGCTGGAAGCCGCAGCACGCCTGTTGCCGCCGCTGTCGCCGCGGTTGTCGCGCGCCGCGGCGGCCGCGTTGCAACGTCTGGGCGTGCAGGTGCACACCGGCACCCGCGTCACCGAAGTACGCGCCGACGGCGTGGCGACTGCCGACGGCGGCTTCCACGCCGCCGAACTGGTGGTTTGGGCAGCCGGAATCCAGGCCCCGCCGGTGCTGCGCGCGCTCGACGGGCTGGAGACCAACGGCATCAACCAGTTGCTGGTTGGCGACACGCTGCAGACCACCCGCGATCCCTGCATCTACGCCTTCGGCGATTGCGCCGCGTGCCGCTGGCCCGGGCACGACGTTGCCGTGCCGCCGCGCGCGCAGGCCGCACACCAGCAGGCCGCGCTGCTGGCCGCGCAGATCCCGCGCCATCTGGCAGGCAGCGAACCGCTGCGCTTTCGCTACCGCGATTTCGGTTCGCTGGTTTCGCTGGGCGGCGCGGGCGCCGTCGGCACCCTGATGGGCGGGCTGTCGCGCGGCAGCCTGTTCGTCGAGGGACGGATCGCGCGGCTCGCCTACTGGTCGCTTGCGCGCCGCCACCTGTGGGCGCTGCACGGCTTCTGGCGCACGCTGCTGCTGACGCTGGCGCACGCGCTGCGGCGTGGAACAGAACCGCGGGTCAAATTGCACTGAGCGCCGAGCGACGGGCAAAAAAATGCCAAGCGCACAGCTTGGCCAAGGGGGGTTGGTTCGACCGCCGGGTCAGCGAACGGGCGCCGATGCCGACGCTGCCGCTGCACTCGACGCGCTGTCGGCGGGCATTCCGGCAGCACGCGCCGCCAGGGGCAGCAGCGCCGCGACCAACAACGTCAGCCCGAGGGCGACGGTCAACAGCCGGTTTCGCGGTCGATGCATCTGCGCTGCCTTGGCGGTATCCCAAACGGTCGGCGGGAGACGTGCTCCACACCGTCGCAGATCTCTTTGCAGAATCCGTGCCAGACTCGGAAATTCTTTTATTTTCAATCACTTGAAGATTGGCGACGGCCGCCCACCCAGCGCCCGTGCGGCAGTGCGCGGCAATCTGTCGCCGCAGCCCGACGGGTTTCGTCGAGCAAACCCAAGCCCTTGATTGAACGCGTCTTTTTTGTCGCCGATTGGCGACAATCAGCGATCGCCGGCGTTCTTGAACAGCGCAGGCGACAGCGCGTGCTTCTGCAACAGCCGGTAGAACTCGGTGCGGTTGCGTTGTGCCAGTCGCGCAGCCTCGGTGACCTGGCCTCCGGTGAGCTTCATCAGGTTGACCAGGTACGCGCGCTCGAAATGCTCCTTGGCCTCGGCGTAGCTGGGAATCTCGCTCGGCCGGTTGCGCAGCGCGCGCGCCACCAGCGCGGCCGGGATGCGCACCGTGGTGCACAGCGCGCAGCACTGTTCGACCACGTTCATCAACTGGCGGATGTTGCCCGGCCAGTCGGCGCGCAACAGCAGGTCGAGCGCATCGGGAGTGAACCCGGCGACGCGGCGGCCTTGCCGGTTCGCCAGCTGGTCGACGAAGTGCTGTGCCAGAGCCGGGATGTCCTCGCGCCGCTCGCGCAACGGCGGCACGTGCAGATTGACCACGTTGAGCCGGTAGTACAGGTCCTCGCGGAACTGCTGGGCGGCGATCGCGGCCTCCAGGTCGCGGTGTGTCGCCGACACCACCCGCACGTCGACCGCCACCGTTTCGGTGGCACCCAGCGGGCGCAACTCGCGTTCCTGCAGCACGCGCAGCAGCTTGGCCTGCAACGGCAACGGCATGTCGCCGATCTCGTCGAGAAACAGTGTCCCGCCCTGGGCGCTTTGCAGCAGCCCGCGGCGCGCGCTGTCGGCACCGGTGAACGCGCCGCGCACGTGGCCGAACAGTTCGCTTTCGAGCAGTGCCTCGGGAATCGCCGCGCAGTTGATGGCCACGAACGGCGCCCGGCGCCGCGTGCTCGAGCGATGCAGCGCGCGCGCCAGCATCTCCTTGCCGGTTCCCGACTCGCCCTGCAGCAGCACGCTGGCGTCGCTGGCACCGACCAGCGCGATCTCGTCGAGCAGTGCCTTCATCAGCGGACTGACGGTGATGATTTCGGCGAATCGCGCAGGTGCCTGGACCGCGCCGACCGCGCGCGCCAGCAGCGCGAGCAATTCGCTGGCCTCGAAAGGCTTGGTCAGGTAGCCGAACACGCCCCCCTGCGTCGCGGCGACGGCGTCCGGAATGCTGCCGTGCGCGGTCAGCACGATCACCGGCAGCGCCGGATCGCTGGCGTGGATGCGCTCGAACAGCTGCATGCCGTCCATTCCCGGCATCCGCAGGTCGGTGATCACCGCCCGCGGGCGCTCGACCGCCAGCCGGCTCAGCCCCTCTTCGCCGCTGGCAGCGGTCAGCACGCGGTAGCCCGCTGCCTGCAAGCGCATGTCGAGCAACCGGCGCAGGTCGGCGTCGTCATCGACGACGAGCACGAGCGGCGGCTTCACCGCTCGGGCCCCTGCTTGCTTCTGTCCTGCAATTGCACCTCCAGGCTTTTGATTTGCGCGATCTTGTCCTGCAGATCGGCGACCTGACGGTTGGCCCGCCCGAGTTCGGCTCGCAACTGCGCCAGACCGAGGGTCTGCCGCGCCAGGCGTTGCAGCACCCGCACGAACTGCCGCGTTCCGGGATCGACTCCGGCATGGTCGATTCCACCAAGCAAGATCAGTGCCTGGTTTGCCTGATCGACGGTGGGTGCCGGGCGCGCCAGAAGAAGATACGAGAGATGCAAGCGCTGCTCGACGCTGCGTGCGGCCCCCAACTGACGCAGCCGTTGCTCATCGGCGTTCGCGGCGGCTTGCGACTGCGCCCCGACGCGCCGCAACATGTCGCCGATCGACGTCATGCCCGGCACCGCGCGCGGCATCGGCGCCGGGGGCGCTGCGTGCGCCGCAGACGCTGCCTGCACCGGGGTCCGCACCGGCGCAGGCGACAGGGTGCGCGGCGCCGACGCGCGCACCGGCGGGGCGGACGGACGGCCTTGGGGCACTTGGGCGCAGGCCGCGAGCGTGCAGACGGACAGCACAACGGCACGACGCGCGAGGTTCACGGCGCGGGCTCCTCGAACAGATCCGGGGACGGCGCGGGCAACCTGACCTCGAAGCACGCGCCGGACGAATCCGTATCGTCGCACAAGGCAACGTCGCCGCCGTGCAAGCGCGCGAACTCGCGCGCGATCGCCAGCCCGAGGCCGCTTCCCGGCGCGGCCTGGGCCGGCTGCCGGCTGCCCTGGAAGAACGGCTCGAACAGTTGCGCGCGGTCCGCGGCGGCCACGCCCGGGCCCGCGTCGCGAACCCGCACGCAAGCCGCCCCGGCCCGGCTCGACAGTTCGATGCGGATCACGCCGCCGTCCGGGCTGAAGCGCAGCGCATTGACCAGCAGGTTCTCGAACAGCGCGTCGAGCTTGCCGCGGTCGCCTTGCAGCGCTGGCGCGCTGCCGCTGCGCAGGACCCGCACGTGGCGCGCACGCAGCGCCAGGTCGTTGCGCCGGACGATGGTGTCGAGCAGCGCACCGAGCTCGACGTGGTCGGTGAGCAAGGGGTCGAGCCCACGCTGCGCCCGGCTGTAGCCGATCAGGTTCTCGATGCGCTGCTGCAGGTCGCGCGCGTTGCCTTGCATGATGGTGATGATTTCGCGCTGCTGCGCGCTCAGGCTGCCGCCGACCTCATCGTCGAGCAATGCAACGCCTTCGCGCAACGACGCCAGCGGCGTCTTCAGCTCGTGCGAGACGTGACGCAGGAAGCGCTGCTTCTGCTCGTCGAGCTCGCGCAGGCGCAGCCGCAACCAGTCGAGCTGCTCGCCGAGCAGGCTCAGGTTCGACGGCCCCTGGACCGGCGGCTGCGGCCGCAGGTCGCCGGCGCCGAGCCTGCCGATGGCGCGCTCGATCTGTCGCACCGGACGCCCGAGCAACCACGACAGCAGGCCGGCGAACAGCAAAGACAGCGCCACCGCGACTGCCGCCTGCACGACCAGCACCGTGCGCAGCGTGCGTGCGCGTGCGCTCAGCGCTGCGGCCTGCTGATCGACCAGGTCGCGTCCGGCGCGCTCGAGCCGGTCGGCGTCGGCGCTCAGCGCGCCGAAACGCGGCGCATAAGCGTCGAAGCGCTGCAGTCCGATACCGGGTCCGGCGTCGAGCTGCGCGTACAGCGCCGCTTCCTCGCGCGTCAGGCGCGCCAGTCGCGCCTGTTCGGCAGCGCCGAACGGCAGCGCGCGCAAGCGTGCCAGGGTGCGCGCCAGCGCAGCGTGCGCATCGCGCATGCCGCCGCGCAATTGCGGATCCTGCAGCACGTAGTACTGCCCGGCCGCGCGTTGCAGCCCGGCAAGGTCGCCTGCCAGCTGGCGTGTTCCGCGCGTGACCTGCAGCGCCAGCGCAAGCGCCTCGCGTGATCGCGTCGCCAGCTGCTGCTGCGCGTATGCGGTGTAGCCCATGCCGAGCAGCAGCGGCAGGGTGACCAGCGCGAAACCGGCCAGCAGCAACGCCGAGAACGAGCGCGGATACGCAAAGCGCACGATGCGCGCTCGCTGCGTCAGGGCTGGTGTGCGTCGAGCACCCAGCGTGCCGCGCCGCGCTCGCCGAGCGCGTCCGCCAGCCACGGCAGCGACTCGCGCAAGGCGTCGTGCAGACCGTACGGCGGGTTGATGACGAACATCCCGCTGCCCAGAAGACCGTAGCCGTCGGCGCGCGGCGCTGCGGTCGTCAGTTGCGCATGCAACCACCCCGCAGGCGCCAGCGCCTTGAGCCGGCGCGGCAGCTGCACCGACTCCAGGCTTTGCAGTTGCGGATACCAGACCAGGTACACGCCGGTGGCGAAGCGGGTCAACGCGTCGCGCAGGCAGCCGAGCACCCGGGCGTAATCGCTGTCGAGCTCGTACGAGGGGTCGATCAGGACCACGCCGCGGCGCGTGGGCGGCGGCAGCAGCGCCTTCAGTCCGTTGAAGCCGTCCTCCGGGCGCAACTGCGCGTCGGCACCGAATTCCGCGCGCAGTGCGCGGTAGTCGGCCGGATGCAATTCGAACAGCACCATGCCGTCCTGTTCGCGCAGTCGCGACGCAGCCAGCAGCGGCGATCCCGGGTACACGCGCAGCGCGCCACCGGGGTTGCACGCGCGCACCGCGTCGACGTAGCGCTGCACCGGCGGCGGCGCGTCGGTGCGCGGCCACAGCGCGCCGATTCCGCCCGCGTACTCGGCCAGCCGCTGCGCCATGCGCTGATCCAGCGCGTAGCGGCCGGCGCCGGCGTGGGTGTCGACGTAGAGAAAGCCCTTGTCCTTCGTCGCCATGCGCGCGAGCACATCGAGCAGCACGACGTGCTTGAGCACATCGGCGGCGGCGCCGGCATGGAAGGCGTGGCGGTAGGCGAGCATCGTGGGCTTTCGCGATCAAAGCCCTACTCTACCCGACTAGCCTGGATATTTCGCGAGCGATCATCTGGCTCGGGCTTGGCCTCGAGGGCGAGGCGAGCGGCATCGGCGATGAGGGTTTGAGACCTCGGTGCCTGGGTATTGGTGAACGCAGGGCG
>JAJZEB010000140.1 GCA_021805805.1 Pseudomonadota bacterium
GCGGCGCCGACGTCGAAGGTCACGAACCGTGAGCGGCCGAGGTGGATGGCACGTGCGCAGAGCAGGCAGTCGGCGAAATCTGCGCTGGGAAACTGGTCGAACAGGTAAAGCGCCTCTTCGACCGTCGCGTCATGCTCGAACTCGATTCCGGGCGTCTCCAGCATCGCGATGAGGGCCGTCGCCATCGCCTGTCGCCCGACTTTGTAGCGGCTGCGAAGAACCCATTCGGTCTCGAGCAGCGCGCACAGGCTCACGAGCAGAGACTCGCCTGCCGCGGTCGCGTCGCCCACCAGCTGGCGTGCCGCCGTGCATTGTTCGGGCGCGCTTGAGTCTTGAACCAGAATCCGCACCAGAACGTTGGTGTCGATGGCGATGCTCATTCGGGCAAACGCATCTCGTCGACCGACACGCCTGGCTGCCCGGGCTGGGTCAGGATGCCCACCAGATCGGCAAGGCGCCGCGTCTTGGGGCGCAAGACGATCGTGCCATTGCTGAGAATGGACCAGGCAATTTTGTCACCGGCTTGCAGACCGAGCCGTTCGCGCACGGCCCTCGGGACCGTGACTTGCCCCTTGCTGGATATCGTGGTCGGCTCAGACATGAGTGCACCGAATTTACGTTTTTGGATATCGTAAAGCAGGGGCGATGCCGTGGTCAACCTTCGGAGTCAGAGCGCGAAGGTCCAGTTCGCAGATTCACCTTCGGGTCTGCCCGCTTCCTCCCGTCGTCGCCGCAGCGCGTAGCATCGCCCCATGGACTGCGGGAGCTGGGCATGGACGACGATCTGCAGACGATGAATCGCGACGCGTTGCTGGCCGAGGTCGTGCGGCTGCGTACCGCAATCCGCGCGCACCGCGACGCCACCGGCCACGATCTGTGCTGGCACCAACCGGCACTCTGGGGCGTGCTGCCCGAGAAGATCGCGCCGAACCTCGCCGTGCCGACCTGGGACCGCTTCATGCGCGGTTGCGTGGCGTACCGCGCGTCGCTCGATGCGCAGGCCCCCGACGCGCGGCGCAGCGACGACGACTACGCCGTACCGGGCGACGCCTGACCATGGCCTGTGGACCCCACCAACGCGCGGGCGTGACGCCGGTGCTTCGATCGACGATCACCTGCCCGCACTGCGGCCACGCCAGAACCGAGACCATGCCGATCGACGCGTGCCAGTGGTTCTACACCTGCGAATCGTGCAAGACCGTGCTCACGCCCAAGCCTGGCGACTGCTGCGTGTTCTGCAGCTTCGGCGACGTACCCTGCCCGCCGATCCAGGCCCGCGCATCGTGCGATCGCGACTCCCGGTGACGGGCAGCGCGTCACCACTGGCTTTCGCATCCCGGAACATCACGCATCCGACTACATCATAAAAACGGTATATAGCTACGCATTTCGCTGTCGAGGAAGCTAAAAAGGAGCCCATCCACGCAGCCTTTCCCGATCGGCACCGCAGCGAACGCCCCGTGTTCGCGCCGGGGGTCCACGACAAGGCAGCAAGACCACAGGAAAGGCACAGTTGCGATGCTTGCCCGCGAAAACTCCGCATCCGGCCTGCGTCGCGATGCCCGCGTCACCGGCCTGCTCTTCGCCAGCACGACCAGCATGATCGGGTCGGGCTGGCTGTTCGGAGCCTTCCACGCGGCGAAGATCGCCGGGCCGCTGAGCCTCTGGAGCTGGGTCGTGGGGGCGGTCATCGTCATGCTCATCGCGTTGTGCTTCGCCGAACTCGCGGCGTTGTTTCCACGCTCGGGGGCGATGGTGCACATGAGCCACGCCACCCACGGCGATGCGGTCGGGCGACTCTGGGGCTGGATGCTCGTGCTGGCCTACGTGGCCGTTCCTCCGGTCGAGGCCGAGGCAATCGTGACCTACGCGAACAACTATCTGCCGTATTTCCTGCAGCCGAACAGCGGCGGGATGCTGTCGACCGAGGGATTCCTGACCTGCACCGTGCTGCTCGGCGTGTTCGCCATGCTGAATCTGATCGCGGTGCGCAAGCTGCTCTACGTCAATTCGGCGATCACGTGGTGGAAAATCGCGGTGCCGCTGACGACCGTGGTCGCGCTCGCAGTCGCCGGCGCGCAGATCCACTGGCCCGCCGGCGCGTCGGTTTGGAACATGGACCGTACCGGTTACAGCGTCGACGGCATCGTCCTGGCCTTGCCCACGGCCGGAATCGTGTTCAGTTACCTGGGTTTTCGCACCGCGATCGACCTCGGCGGCGAGAGCGCGAATCCGGGGCGCAATATCCCATTGGCGGTCATCGGATCGGTTGTGCTGTCGGCGGCGGTCTACGTGCTGCTGCAACTCGGCTTCCTGCTCGCGCTGCACCCGGCAGATCTCGCCCGCGGCTGGTCAAGGATGGCGTTCGCGGGCGACGCGGGGCCGTTCGCGGCACTTGCCGCCAGCCTGGGCATGGGCTGGCTGGCGACCGCCCTGTACCTCGACGCCTATGTCTCCCCCGGAGGCACCGGCCTGATGTACGTGACCGGCGGCTCGCGCATCCTGTTCGCGGTCGGCGAACTGGGCACCGGGCCGCGTCGGCTCACCATGCTGAACAGCGCGCAGGTGCCGTGGGTTTCGGTGCTGGTCATGTGGTTCGGCGGAGCGCTGTTCCTGCTGCCCTTTCCAGCGTGGCACAAAATGGTCGACTACATCACGTCGATCACCGTGCTGACCTACGGGCTGGGTCCCATCGCGCTGCTGATCCTGCGCGACCGCCAACCACAGCTCAAACGCGACTTCCGCCTCCGCGGCGCACACGTCGTCGCACCGCTGGCGTTCATCGCCAGCAACTGGATCGTCTACTGGACCGGCTACCGGACCAATTCGCTGCTGTTCATGCTGGTTGCGGCGGGCTTCGCAGTGCACGCCGCCTGGTACCACCTGATCGCCGGCAAGCCGGCCGCTGAATTCGGCTGGAAACACACTTCCTGGCTGCTGGCCTGGTTCGGCGGCATGTGGATCCTGTCCGCGCTGAGCAATGTCGACGGCGGCAACGGCACGCTGGGCCTGTGGCCCGGCGTGGCCAGCGTGGCGCTGTGGAGCCTGGTCGTGATCGCGCTGGCCAGGCGCTGCGCGCTGCCCGCCGCGGCGATCGATCGGGAAATCCTGCGCCTGCAATCGACCCTGTGAACGTCGCCCACGCGCCGCGACCGGTGCGCGCTCAGCGCGACTTGCTTTTCGTCGTGGAGCGCCTGCCGCTCGGCTGCGCTGCGCCCGCTGTCGGCGCCGTGCGGGAAGCGCCGGCGTGGCGCGGCGCGGCTGCGGACGCACCGCGCGCCGCGGCCGCGCCCGGCCGGAGCTGCGGAATCCGCGCCACCCAGCTGGCAGGGCCTGGATCCGGTGCGCATACGGCGCCACGGGTCTGCGCATGCAACCATTCGATCAAATCGCGCGATGCCAGCCAACGCACGGTCAGTTCGCGCTCGAGCGCGCTGCAGCGCTCCAGGAATTCGCGCTCGGCAACCAGTTCGGCCAGATCCGCATCGGCAACTTCGCGCAGTGATTTCGGATATAGATCCATGGCAGCAGCGTATGCCCCATGCTGTCAGCAATCCGTTTCCAGCGCATGAGTACGCCATTATTCCTGCCGTCTTGACTCGGTGCCGCGCGCACCGGCGCCGGGCCCTTCCACCGGGCGAACCGTTCAAGCCAGGCATGGAACTTTTGTGGGTCGAGCGGAATCAAAGGCGCACGATGCGACTGAATCCCATCACATCACCCCATCGTGCCCGCGGGCCCGGCCCGTTGCCGACCATGCCGCGCCTTGCGCCCGGTGCCAGACGTCCGGCGACCGCCGCGCTGGCGCTGTTGCTGGCGGCTGCTGCAGGGCTCGCACTGCTCGGCCTGCCGAACGCAGCAACGGCCGTCGCGGCGAGCGTCGCGGTGTCGGTGCTGACGTTGGGCTATGGGCCACTGGGACGCGCACTACTGGCCTGGTTGCAGCGCCCGTACCTGCGCGCCGGCGCGGCCGCCTGGCACGCGCGCACCGCGCTCGTGCTTCCGGCCGCCGGAGTCGATCGCAGCGCAGGCCGACCGCAACCGGGCTTGTTCGGGCATGCCCGCATCGTCGAGGCGGCACGCGCGTACCGCGCCTGCCGGGCGTGCGGAGCCTCGTGCCGGATCTACGTCAGCGGCGGCTTGAGCAGCGACCACGGCGAGCCTGCTGCCGTGCTGTACGCGCGCATTCTGCGCGGCCTCGGCGTGGCCGCCTCGGACCTGGCTGCCGAGTGCGACAGCGTCAACACCTGGCAAAGCGCCGAGCGCGTCGCCGAGCTGCTGTCGTTCTGGCAACCCGACAGCGTCGTCGTCGTCAGCTCGGCCTGGCACCTGCGCCGCGCATTGCTGTACCTGCGCCATTTCGGCGTCGACGCGACCGCGTGCGCTGCAGACGACGCACGCCTGCGCACGTCGCTGCTGCCGTCGGCGTTCAACGTGCTGATGACCGACCGCGCGCTGCACGAGTGCATCGGCATCGCGCGCTACCGGGCGTTGCGCGCCGCGGGTCGCTGCCCGGCGCCGCGTCGCCCGGGCCAGGCCTGACCGCGGCCGTTCCGCCTGGCACCTGGTCCACGGCATGTGTTCAACCGTCGACCGGCTGCGCCGGGGTTTCGAGCAGCAACTGGTAGAAGGCCAGATCGAGCCAACGACCGAACTTGAACCCGACTTGAGGCAAGGTGCCGACGTGGCGGAACCCCAGTTTCTGATGCAGCGCGATGCTGCCGGCATTGTCCGCGTCGATGCCGCCGATCAGCGCGTGCAGATCCTGGCGCCGCGCCTCGGCGATCAGCGCGCGCATCACGCGTTGCCCGAGGCCGCGGCCGCGGTGCGCCGCGTGGACGTAAACCGAGTGCTCGACCGTGTACTTGTAGGCCGGCCACGCGCGAAACGTGCCGTAGCTGCCGAACGCCAGCAAGGCGCCATCGCTCGCCTCGACGCCCAGCACCGGAAAGCCGCCTGATTGCTTGGCCTCGAACCAGCGCGCCATGGTCTGCATGGTGCGCGGCTGGTAGTCGTACAGCGCGGTCGAATGCGCGATCGCGTCATTGAAGATGTCCAGGATCGCGCCAGCATGGCGCTCGAACGTGCAATTCACGACCGCGGTTTCGGTCATCGACGGCTCCTTGTGCATCCGGTACCGGCAACCCGCGGCCGGCCCGGTGCCAGCATAGTGCAAGGGCCGGCCGCGAGGCCGTTCTGCGACGGCTTCGATCGTCAGGCACGATTGCCGCCGTCACCCTGGCTGGTCTGATGCGCCGCGCGTCGTGGCCAGCGCCACCAGCAGCAGCGCCAGCACCCCGGACAGCGCCCACGGCAGCGCCTGCGCGCCGATCCGCTGCAGCGCCGAACCAAGCAGCACCGGTCCCAGGCCGGCCGCGGCGGTGAACGCCATCGACACCGCGCCGATGGCGCGCGTCGGCGACACTCCCGGCGCACCCAGCGCCGCGATCAGCCCAAGCGTCAGGAAGGCATTCAACACCCCGCCGAGCATGAACAGCAGCGGCGCGCGCGGCTGCACGCCGCTGCCGAGCGCGACACAGCAGACGAGCGCGACCAGCGCCGCCAGCGCTGCGCTGCGCCGGCTTCCCTGATGGTCGGCCAGCCAGCCGATCGGGTATTGCAGCAGCAGGCCGCCGACGCCGAAGACCGCGAGAAGCGCGACCACGCGTTGTGGCGCCAGTTGCCAGGCCTGGCCAAGCAGCGGCACCAGGACTGTGAACGCGCCTTCGACCACACCGCCTCCGACGACGATCACGATGGCCAGCCGCAGCGCACGCAGACCGATCGGGCCGCCGCGCTCGGCGCGCGGCGCTGGCGCCGACGCGCCGGCCAGCGCCAACGGCGCCAACGCGAGCAGCGAGGCGCCG
>JAJZEB010000141.1 GCA_021805805.1 Pseudomonadota bacterium
GGCGCTGCGCTGCCGCGACGCGTTCGGCTTCGCGCTGCGCGAGCACCGCGCGCGCCACGGCGCGGTCGTGGCCGCGCAAGCGCAGCTGCGCGTCGGCCGTGTGCACCGCATCGCGGCTGCGCTGCAGTTGGGCGGCGGCCTCGCGCCACTGCGCGCGCCATGGCGCCGGATCCAGGCGCAGCAGGATCTGCCCGGCGCGCACCTGCTCGCCTTCGTCGACCGCAAGCTGCACGACGCGGCCGCCGAGCCGGCTGGCGATGTCGATCTGTACCGCTTCGAGTCGCCCGTTGCCGCGCGCCAGCGCTGCGTCCACGGGAGCCCGTCGCAGTGCCCAGATTCCCGCCAGCGCGGCGCCGAGCAGCAACAGCGCCAGCAGCAGCCATGCCGCGCGCCGGCCGCGCCGGTCGCTTCGCAGCGTCTTCTCGTCTTGCATCGTCCGGGCCAGGTTTCAGCGCGATTCCGCCGACTTTAGGCGCCGGGAGTGCGCGTGCGCCTTGATCCGGCTCAGGGGCCGGGATGCGGTTTTCCGACCAGCAGCAATCCCGGCAGGGAACTTCGACGCGCCGGCGCGATCCAAATGCCCGCTGATGTCAAGGGATCTCGCAGTGTGGGAACAGTCCGGGAGCCGACCATGGATCGACGCAACGACGCCACTTTCGCGCGCCGTGGGACCAGCGGCGGCCGGTGGCCTTCGCCGACCTGGGCCATGCTGTCGGGCTGCGGCCTGTGGGGCTTGAGCTGGTGGCCTTTGCAGCGCTTTGCTGCGCAGGGGCTGGGCGCGGCAGCGCTGGCCGCGACCTGCTACGCGGCGCTGACGCTGGCGGCGCTGCCGGTGCTCTGGCGGCAGCGCCGGGAATGCGCGCAGCAGCCTCGCCGAGCTCTGGCGATCATGGCCTGCGGCGGTTGGGCCAACGCCGCGTTCACTTGCGCGCTGGCGATCGGCGACGTCACGCGCGCGATGCTGTTGATGTATCTGTTGCCGGTGTGGTCGGTGCTGGCAGGGCGGGTGCTGCTCGGCGAGGCCATGGCGCCGCGGCGACTCGTCGCCGTCGGTCTGGCATTGCTCGGCGCGCTGCTCGCGCTGGGAACCGGATCGACAAGCGCGTTCGGGCTCGCCGATTTTCTGGCGCTGAGCTCAGGCGTCGCGGTGGCGCTGAACAATGTCGCATTGCGCAGCGCAGAGCGGCTGCCTCAAGGCAGCAAGAACGCGCTGGTGTTCGCCGGCGGCCTGCTCAGCGCGCTGGCTGCGGCGATGCTGCTCGGGCAATCGGCGCCGTCGCTGCCGCAGCTCGGGCCGGTGCTGCTGTACGCGTTCGCCTGGCTCGGCGTGGCCAACGTGGCGGTCCAATACGGCGTCAGCTTCATGCAGGCCGGGCGCGCCGGGGTGCTGCTGGCGTTCGAGCTGGTGATCGCGATCGGCTCGGCAGCCGCGCTTGGCGCAAGCGAACTGGGGTTGCGCCAATGCATCGGCACAGGCCTGATCGTGCTCGCGACCGTTCTCGAGGCGCGCGCGGCGCGCGACAAGCCGCGGTAGCGCTCGGCGCGCAGCCTGCGCGGGTCAGCGGCGGCGCCGCTGCGCCGACATCGGGGGCGGGCCGCTGCGCGGCTCGAGATGGCGGAAGGTGATCCGGCCGCGCGCCAGATCGTACGGCGACAGTTCGACAGTCACCTTGTCTCCGGCCAGGATGCGGATGCTGTGCTTGCGCATTTTCCCGCCCGTGTACGCGACCAGACTGTGACCGTTCTCGAGGGTCACGCGATAACGAGCGTCGGGCAGTACTTCGTCGACTGTCCCGCGCATTTCAATCAGATCTTCCTTGGCCATGTCCAGCGTCGACAACCCTATTGCACCGCAACATCGAGAGTCTAGCAGATGACGCCCGGACCGGTCGCTTCGGGAGAGTTCATCTAAGATCGCAACGACGACCTTGGGGAGCCGATGCGACAGAGAAGGTGCGTGTTCCGGACCGATTGCGCGGATCGCCGCTGCGGCGCTGGCCGGAGCCTGGCCGATGGATGAACTCCCGCCGATCGTCACCCTGACGCTCAACCCCAGTGTCGACGTCACGTACGACGTCGACACCCTGGTCGAGGATCGCAAGGTCCATGCCGTGGCGTATCGTTACGATCCCGGCGGAAACGGCATCAATGTGGCGCGCGCGCTGGCGCGGCTGCGGGTTCCCGCACATGCGTGTTTCGTGGCCGCAGGCGAGGTCGGGCAGCTGTTGCGGCGGCTGCTGCGGCGCCAGGTGGAGAACGCGCATGCGCTTTGGGTCGACGGCGAGACGCGGATCAACGTCACCCTCGAACAGCAGCTGCCGCGCGCGCAATACGAGGTCATCGGAGTCGGTCCACGACTCGACGCCGCAGCGCTGCAACGCATGGCGAAACAGGTCGAGCGCCTGGCCGGCCGCGGCTACGCGGTGCTGACCGGGTCCTTGCCGCCGGGGCTGGCGGCCGACACCTACCCGCGGCTGGCAGCAGCACTGGCTGCGCGCGGCGTGCGCCTGGTGTTCGACATGCAGGGCGACGCGTTGCGCGGGGTCCTACCGATGCGGCCGTACCTGATCAAGCCGAATCGGTACGAACTCGAACAGCTGGTCGGTCACCCGATGGCAACGTTGGACCAGGTCTGTGATGCGGCGCGCGCGCTGGTGGCCGATGGCGCCATGCACGTCTGCGTCTCGCTCGGCGCCGACGGCGCGTTGCTCGCGCATCCCGGCGGCGTGCTGCGCGGGCGCGCGCCTGAAGTCGCCGTACGTTCGAGCGTCGGTGCCGGCGATTCGATGCTCGCCGGGCTTGTGGCTTCGCTGGTGCGCGGCGACACCATCGAGCACGCATTGCGCCTGGGACTGGCCTGCGGCAGCGGCACCGCGGCGCAGCCGGGTACCGAGCTGTTCGATGCCGCCGAGCTCGATGCGCTGCTGGCGCGCACGGAGGTCCACGCCGCTTGACCCGTTGCGGCCGCCCTCGCGGCAGATTCGGACGCCAGGCCTTAGCATCGGGGCGCAGACCGAATGGAGCCCGTACCGCCGTGAATCACCCCAACGCCTCCGCATCCGAAGCCGGCAAGCTGCGTTTCGCCGGGACCGCAGGCTATGTCGCCACGCCCGACCTGATGCTCGCAGTCAATGCCGCGATCACCTTGCAACGCCCGCTGCTGGTCAAGGGCGAACCCGGAACCGGCAAGACCATGCTGGCCGAGGAGGTTGCCGCCGCGCTGGGCCTGCCGCTGCTGCAGTGGCACGTCAAGTCGACAACCAAGGCTCAGCAGGGACTGTACGAATACGACGCGGTTTCGCGCTTGCGCGATTCGCAGCTGGGCGACGCGAGGGTGCACGACATCGCCAACTACATCGTCAAGGGCGTGCTTTGGCAGGCGTTCGAATTCGACGGACCCTGCGTGGTGCTGATCGACGAAATCGACAAGGCCGACGTTGAATTTCCCAATGATCTGTTGCGCGAGCTCGACCGCATGGAGTTCCACTGCTACGAGACGCGGCAGACCATTCGCGCGCGTCATCGGCCCCTGGTGTTCATCACCTCGAACAACGAAAAGGAACTGCCCGACGCGTTCCTGCGCCGCTGCTTTTTCCACTACATCCGCTTTCCCGATCGCGAGACGATGGCGCGCATCGTCGACGTGCATTTCCCGCAGCTGCGCAAGGACTTGCTGAAGGAGGCGCTCGAGGTCTTCTTCGGCTTGCGCGAAGTTCCGGGGCTGAAGAAAAAGCCTTCGACTTCGGAGCTGCTCGATTGGCTCAAGCTGCTGCTTGCCGAGGAGATCGGGCCCGAGGCGCTGCACGCGAAGGACCACAAGGTGGTCGTTCCTCCGCTGCACGGCGCGCTGCTGAAGAACGAGCAGGACATGCACCTGTTCGAGCGCCTGGTGTTCATGGCGCGCAACAACCGCTGACGGTCTCCGTGCCGCTGCGCGATGCTGATCGATTTCTTCTTCCACCTGCGCGACGGCGGCGTGCCGGCGTCGACGCGTGAGTACCTCACACTGCTCGAGGCGCTGCGCGCGCGGGTGATCGGGGCGTCGATCGACGATTTCTACGCCCTGGCGCGAACCTGCCTGGTCAAGGACGAAGCGCTGTATGACAAGTTCGACCGCGCGTTCGCCAGCTATTTCCATGGCGTCACCGAGCTGCCCGGGCTCGACGCCGACATTCCCGAGGACTGGCTGCGCGCGGCGCAGCGCCGCCATCTGTCCGACGCCGATCGCGCGCGACTGGAAAAGCTCGGCTGGGACAAGCTGATGGACACGCTGCGCCAGCGGCTGGCCGAGCAGAAGGGGCGGCACGCCGGCGGCAGCCGCTGGATCGGAACCGGTGGCAGCAGTCCGTTCGGCAACGGCGGCTATCACCCCGAGGGGATCCGCATCGGTGGGCCGAGCGCCGGCAATCGCACCGCGGTCAAAGTCTGGGAGCAGCGTCAGTACCGCAATCTCGATGGCGACGTCGACCTGGGCACGCGCAACATCAAGGTCGCGCTTCGCCGGCTGCGCCGCTTCGCGCGCGACGGCGCGCCCGACGAGCTCGACCTCGACGGCACCATCGCCGGCACCGCGCGCAACGCCGGCTGGCTCGACCTGAGACTGCGCGCGCAGCGGCGCAATCACGTCAAGGTGCTGCTGTTCGTCGACGTCGGCGGTTCGATGGACGATCACGTGCGCGTCTGCGACGAACTGTTCTCGGCTGCGCGCGGCGCCTTCAGGCATCTGGAGCATTTCTATTTCCACAATTGCCTGTACGACCATGTCTGGCGCGACAACCGGCGGCGCAGCACCGAGCGGCAGCCGCTGCGCGAGTTGCTGCGCACCTACGGCGCCGACTACCGGGTCGTGGTCGTCGGCGACGCGACGATGAGCCCGTGGGAGATCGTGCAGCCGGGCGGGTCGGTCGAATACCGCAACGAGGAGGCCGGCGCGGTCTGGCTGCAGCGGCTGCTCGAGACGTGGAAGCGCGCGATCTGGCTGAACCCTGCGCCCGAGGCAGCGTGGGAATACCACGCCTCGATTGGAATCGTGCGCACGATCTTCGGCGGCCGCATGTATCCGCTGACCCTCGACGGTCTGGCGCGCGGCATGCGCGAGCTCGGCAAGTAGGCGCGACGGCCGCGCGGCAGCGTCCGCGCCCGCCTATGATCGCGGCCTCCGGGATACTCCGGCGCCGAACGCTCTGTCCATGCCCATGACGCCACCGTCACCGATTTCCGTTCGCCGCACCGTGGTCGCGCTGAACCTGGCCTCGGCGCTGGCGCAGATCGGTCAGTACGGCATCGGCTTCGTCGTGCTGCCGGTGTGGCTGGCGGCGCGAGGCCTGGGTCCGTTCGCGCTCGGCGTGCTCGGCGCATTGCAGTGGTTCGGCATGCTGCTGGGCATCCGGCTTGCGCCATGGCTGGTGGCGCGGGTCGGCGCGCGGCGCGGCGTGGTCGCCGGGCTGGCGCTGGGCGTGGCCGGCTTCGCGCTGCTCGTGCACGCGCCGGGGCGTGCCTGGGTCCCGGCCGCGGCGCTGCTCGGCGTGGGGCTCGGACTGCGCTGGATCGCGCTCGAACCCTGGCTGTACGCGCTGGTCGCGCCGCACCGACGCGGGCGCATCGTCGGCGTGCACGAGACGCTGATCGCGCTGGCGCCGATTGTTGCGCCGGCTGCGGCGGCTGCGCTGGGCATGCACGGTACCTGGCTGCTTGGGTTGGGCGCCGGCGCCTCGCTGCTCGCGTTGGCGCCGTTGGCGCTGGCCGGCGCGTCGGCGCCAGCGCCGCGCGCCGAGCGCGGCGGCCCGATCGGTCTGCGTGCGCTGCGGCTGGCCATCGTGATCGTCGTCGGAGGCGGTGTGGTCGAAGGCG
>JAJZEB010000142.1 GCA_021805805.1 Pseudomonadota bacterium
AGCGAGGGCGGCAGCCCACCGAGCGCCGGCGCCTCACCGCGCAGCGCATCGAACCAGATCGTTCCCCGTCCTGTCATCGTCGTCCTCCGTGCGCCGGCGGGCGCCTCAACACTGCGCGGCCCACAGCGCGCGCATGCCGGCCGCGTCCAGCGCCGGTTCGGTCGCGGCCTGTGCGACCAGGGCCGCGTAGCGCGCCACCGCGGCGCTGCGTGGCTCCGGCCGCGGCGCCGCCGCCAGCTGTCGCACCGCGTCGCGCACCTGCGCCACGTCGTCGTCGACCAGCGCGTCGGCCAGCCCCGTGGCGCAGCGCTGGGCGCCGCCGATCAGCTGCCAGACCAGCTTGCGGTCGGCGCTGTCGAGCTCCTCGAGGCCGGCTTCCTGCTCGATCACCTCGGGACCGTTCATGCCCAGGCGCGCCTGCCGGGTCATCACCACGTGGCTGCACAGCGCGGCCACCAGCGACATGCCGCCGAAGCACCCGACCATGCCGCCGATGACCGCGATCACCGGCACGTGGGCGCGCAGCGCGACCACTGCGGCCTGGATGTCGGCGATCGCCGCCAGCCCCAGGTTGGCCTCCTGCAACCGCACGCCGCCGGTCTCCAGCAGCAGCAGCGGCAGCACCGGGCGGCCGGCCTCGCAGTCGCGCAGCGCCAGTTCCAGCGCGCCGGCCAGCTTGGCGCCGCCGACCTCGCCGATGCTGCCGCCCTGGAAGCGACCCTCGATGGCCAGCGCCACCGCCTCGGCCCCGCCCAGCCGGCCGCGCAGCACGACGACGCCGTCGTCGGCCTGCGGCACGATGCCCTGGCGCGGCAGCCACGGCGATTCCAGGCCGTCGAACGGCCCGAGCAGCTCGCGCGCGCCGTCGGCGTCGAGCAGGGCCGCGGCGCGTTCGCGCGCGCCCAGTTCGATGAAGCTGTCCGGTGCCGCGTTCACGGCCGCGCTCCGGCACCGCTGCCATCGCCGCGGCTGGCTTCCAGCGCCTGTTCCAGGCGCAGCGCGACCACGCCGGGCGTGGCCCCGAAATCGTTGATCTGCAGCTGCGCGCAGACCGGGCTGCGCTCGAAGAAGCGCTGCAGCACGCGCTGCCAGACGGCGCTGTAGCCGTCCACGCTGGTGCGCACCCGAACCCGCGCCGCGGCGCCGTCCGACGCCGGCTCCAGCAGGATCTCGAGGTCGCCGGAGCCGACGATGCCGACGTGGCTGCGCCGCGGCAGCGGCTGCGCGGCGGGGAAAGTGAAGTCCAGGGTTTCCATGGTCTGCGGGAGGAAGGGCCGTCAATCGGAAGTGACCGCGTCGAGGAACAGGCTGGCGGCGAGCAGGTCGGCGGCGCCGCCCGGCGACGCGCGCCGCGCCAGCAACGCGCGGTCGAGCTCGAGCAGCGCATGCGCACCGGCCTGGGTCGCGCTGCCGCCGAGCTGCAGCACGCGGCGCGCGCCGCGCTGCGCGCAGTCCAGCGCCTCGCGCCCGCCGCGATGCAGCAGGCAGGTGTCGTCGAGCCGGGCCATGACCGCGAGCAGCGCATCCAGCCTGACGCAGCGCGGATCGTCGCCGCGCCGGCGCCCGGCGCGCAGCACCGGCAGCGCCAGGCGCAGCGCATGCGGAAAACCGGCACGCGCTTCGGCGCGGGCACCGCCGACGCCGTAGCGCCGCGCCGCCTGCACGCCGTGGCTCGGCGGCGGTGCCGGCTGCGCCGGATCGGGGCAGCGCGCGATGCGTGCGGCGCAGGCGCAGACGGTGGCCGCATCGACCGCGCCGCACTGCGCGCGCGCCGCCACCAGCAGGCCCAGGGCCCAGATCGCACCGCGGTGCGCATTGCTGCCGCCGGTGGCCATCATCATGCGCGCTTCGCCGACGCGGCCGATCGCCGCCAGCCGGGCGCGCAGGCCGATGCCCGCACGCGCGCCGCGCGCGCAGTCGGCCATCTCGCGCAGCGGCACGCGCAACGCGCGCGCCGAGCGCAGCATGCGGGCGAGGTCGAGGTCGTCGTGCGCGCCGCTGCCGCGGGCGTCGACCAGCGCCGGCTTGGGGCTGAGCCGGGCCTCGTCGCACAGCGCCTGCACGGCGCAGCGCGCCAGTGCGTCGGCGTCGAACTCGGGCGTGGCTGCGGTCGCGCTGGACGGCATGGTGCTCACCAGCTGCGAAAGCGTGCCGGCGGCTCGTACAAGCCGCCCGACCAGTGCACCAGATCCTCGATGCTGCGCGCCGCCAGCAGCGAGCGACGCGCGCGCAGCGGACTCACGCCGAGGTCGGCGGCATAGGCCACCAGGCCGCGCGCGCGCAGTTCCTGCGCCCGGCGCGCATCGATGCGCTGCCCGATCGGCGTCACCCCGGCCACCGCGGCCAGTGCGTCGCGCCGCTCCTGCTGGCCCTGCGCCTTGTACAGGTAGGCCACGCCCTCCTCGGTGACCACGTGGGTGACGTCGTCGCCGTAGATCATCACCGGCGCGATCGGCATGCCGGCGCTGCGCCCGACCTCGACCGCGTCCAGCGACTCGACCAGCGCCGGCACCCCGCCCTGCTGGAAGGTCTCGACCAGCTGCACCACCAGCTTGCGCCCGCGCACCACCGGGCTGTCGGCGGTGATCAGCTGCAGCCACGGCGGGCTGGCGTGGCGCCTCCCCCGCGGATCGTGCCCCATGTTCGGCGCCCCGCCGAATCCGGTCAGACGGTTCAGCGTCACCGTCGACGAATTGGCGTCGGCGTCCATTTGCAGCGTCGAGCCGATGAACATGTCGACGCCGTACTGCCCGGCCAGTTGGCACAGCACCCGGTTGGAGCGCATGTTGCCGTCGGCACCGACGAAGAACACGTCCGGGCGGGCGCGGATGTAGCGCTCCATGCCGACCTCGCTGCCGAAGCAGTGCACGCTTTCGACCCAGCCGCTCTCGATCGCCGGAATCAGCGTCGGGTGCGGGTTCAGCGCCCAGTTGCGGCAGATGCGCCCCTTCAGCCCGAGCTCGGCGCCGTAGGTCGGCAGCAGCAGCTCGATGGCCGCGGTGTCGAAGCCGATGCCGTGGTTCAGCGAACTCACGCCGTAGCGCTCGTAGATGCCGCGGATGGCCATCATGCCGATCAGCACCTGCAGGTCGGTGATGTGCCGCGGGTCGCGCGTGAACAGCGGCTCGATGGCATAGGGCCGGTCGGCGACGACGATGAAGTCGACCCAGGAACCGGGAATGTCCACGCGCGGCAGCGCATCCTCGATGCTGTTGACCTGGGCGATGACGATGCCCTGGCGGAACGCCGTGGCCTCGACGATGGTCGGCGTGTCCTCGGTGTTGGCGCCGGTGTACAGATTGCCGGCGGCGTCGGCGTGCTCGGCGCAGACCAGCGCCACGCGCGGCGGCAGGTCGATCAGCATGCGCGCGTACAGCTCGACGTAGGTGTGGATGGCGCCGATCTCCAGCTGCCCGTCCTCGAGCAGCTGCGCGATGCGCAGGCTCTGCGGCCCGGCGAAAGCGAAGTCGACGCGACGCGCGATGCCGCGCTCGAACAGGTCGAGGTGCTCGGCGCGGCTGATGCTGGAGATCAGCAGGTGCAGGTCGTGCACGCGCTGCGGATCGACCTGCGCCAGGCTGCGCGACAGGAAGTCGGCCTGCTTCTGGTTGTTGCCCTCCAGCGCGACGCGGTCGCCCGGGCGCAGCAGCAGCTCGAGCGCCTCGCGCATGCGCGCGGTCGGCAGCACACGGCCGCTGGCCAGCGAAGCCACCGCCTGCAGGCGTTGCGCCTTGTCGCGCCCGCGGCGGTTCCAGTCGACGTTCGGGGCAGGGTTCTGGGTCATCGTGGTGCGCGCAATGTCCGGCTGATTTGTATACACAACAACGGCTTTTGTATTTTAATGGAGACTTTAAGCATACGAACAGGGGTTTACCTGCACACGTGCCGTCTGTCAGGGACGCGCACAGCCGAGGCGTTACGATCGCGACATGGATCAGACGGACAGGAATCTCTCGCTCTCCGATCGCCTGCGCGAAAGCATCGAAGACGCGATTGCCACCGGCGAACTGCCGCCCGGGGCGGCGCTGGACGAACTCGAACTGACGCGGCGTTACGGCGTATCGCGCACACCGGTGCGCGAGGCGCTGCTGCAACTGGCCGCCACCGGCATGGTTGACATGCGGCACCGGCGCGGCGCCACGGTGGCCGCGCACAGTGCACAGCGGCTGGTCGAGATGTTCGAAGTCATGGCGGAACTGGAAGCCATGTGCGGGCGGCATGCGGCGCGGCGGATGACCGATGACGAGCGGGCCGGGTTGCGCGCCGCGCACCTGGCCTGCGACGAAGCGGGCAAGTCCGGAGACGCCGACCGCTACTACCACCTCAACGAAGCCTTCCACCACCTGATCTACGCCGGCAGTCACAGCGCGTTCCTGTGCGAGCAGGCCATGGCGCTGCACCGGCTGCTGCGCCCGTACCGGCGGCTGCAATTGCGCGTCAAGGGGCGGCTGGCCGACTCCTACGCCGAGCACGACGCCGTCGTACGTGCGATCATCGACGGCGATGGCGAGGCTGCCGCGCGAGCCTTGCGCCAGCACGTGCTGGTGCAAGGCACGCGTTTTGCCGACCTGATGGCCGCGCTGGCGCTGCTGCCGCAGCCTCACGCTGCCGGCGCCTGAATCGGCCGTGGTCGTGGCGCCGCGCCATTCAGCGCGTGCCGAGGTCCTCCAGCAGCGCCAGTGCCGGTTCAGCCTGGTTCAGCGTATAGACATGCAGCCCGGGCGCGCCGCCGCGCAGCAGGCGCTCGCACAGGGTCGCGACGACCTCGCGGCCGAAGGCGGTGATCGAAGCGCGGTCGTCGCCGAAGCTTTGCAGTCGCAGGCGGATCCAGCGAGGCACCTCGGCGCCGCACATATCGGAGAAGCGCAGCAATTGTGACGCGCTGGTGATCGGCATGATCCCGGGCACGATCGGCGCCTCGATCCCGGCCGCGAAGGCCTCGTCGCGGAAGTGGAAGTATGCGTCGGCGTTGAAGAAGTACTGCGTGATGGCCGAATTCGCGCCGGCGCGCATCTTTTGTGCGAAGTGGGTCAGGTCGTCCTGTGGGCTGCGAGCCTGCGGGTGCATTTCCGGGTAGGCCGCGACCTCGATGTGGAACGCGTCGCCGGTCTGTTCGCGGATGAACGTCACCAGGTCCGACGCGTGGTGGAACTCGCCGCCGAGTCCGTAGCCGGATGGCAGGTCCCCGCGCAGTGCCACGATGCGTCGGATCCCCTCGTCGCGGTACAGCTGCAGCAGTTGTGCGACCGATGTGCGGCTTGCGCCGACGCATGACAGGTGGGGTGCTGCGGTCATGCCTTCGGCCTGGATTGCGCGCACTGTCTGCAGCGTACCTTCCTGTGTCGAGCCGCCGGCGCCGAACGTCACCGAGCAGAATTCCGGCTCGTGCGCGTAAAGCCGCTGCCGTGCCGCAGCCAGTTTCGCCGCGCCTTCGGACGTCTTCGGCGGAAAGAACTCGAAACTCAGATGCCCGATACCCATCGCCCTGCTCCCGTCATTCATCTTGTGTATCGCCGCACGGCGCAGCCCCAACCGCAGCGCAGCGCTCGCCGCAGCGTGCAGCCGCCCCCGGTGGATGGCTGACGCAGAACGCCGGAGCGCGCCACCCGCGCCACCCATTCGCCCCGCAGCGTGTAGCCGCCCCCCGGTGGATGGCTGACGCAGAACGCCGGAGCACGCCACCCGCGCCACCCCGGACGCGAGCCGTCGCAGAGCCGCCTCAAGGCGGCGAGCGGTCCCCCTCGGGGGGAAGCAGCCGGGGTCGCCCCCGGCTGCTCAGGGGGCCGTCCCCCCGTCAATACCTGTA
>JAJZEB010000143.1 GCA_021805805.1 Pseudomonadota bacterium
GGCCGTCGAGCCAGAACGCCGGCAGCTGCAGGCGTTCTTCGACATGGCGGGCGAATGCTTCGCCGATGCGCTTGCCGCCGTTGAGGCAGCGCGAGACGTAGCCGGGCTGGCGCTCGAGCCGGCTGGCCAGCGTCGATCTTCCGCCGCGCCCGGGGAAGCGTTCGGTCAGGATTTCCTGTAGTCTGCGGCGGCGGCGTTCGTAAATATCCATTACAAATTGAAATGATAGCCGAGCGCCGGACAGCAGGCAATTCACGTCCGAAGGGCAAAATTTTTGTATGGTCTTTTTCGGGTACGCTTTGTTCCATCCAGTACCATTTCGGAGTTCACAACAAGAACTTGATCTGGGACAAAATTCGATGGGCCAAGCGCAACCCACGGTTCCCTCTGACGTCTTGCGGGCGCTGGTGGATCGCATCTGCGCGATCCTGGAATGCGACCGCGCCGAACTTCGCGCAAGCAGCACTCCCGAGGGCCTGATCGAGCTGCGCGTGGCGCGCGTGTTCGCCGAGCGAGGGCCGTCGCGCACGACGGTGGTCGGGTCGCTCGAACAATTGCAGCAGTGGGTCGAACGGCTGGCCGTCGAGGCCTCGGACCCGCAGGGCGGGCGCTGAACCGGGCGGCGCCGGAGCCCGGCATGCGTTCCCGGGCATCCAACAGGAGGATTGCGATGCGCTACAGAGCACTGGGCCGTACCGGGTTGTTTGTTTCGGAACTGTGTCTGGGGACCATGACCTTCGGCGGTCGGGGCGCGCTGTGGAGCCGCATCGGCCAGCTGCAGCAAGACGATGCCGACGCCCTGGTGGCGCGCGCGCTGGAGGCCGGGGTCAATTTCATCGACACCGCCGATGTCTACGCCGAAGGGCTCGCCGAGGAAATGCTCGGCGCGTCGCTGCAGCGCCTGGCCGTGCCGCGCGAACAGGTCGTGATCGCGACCAAGGGATTCGGCGACACTGCTGCCGGACCCAATGCACGGGGTCTGTCGCGCCGTCATCTGCGCGAGGCGCTGCAGGCCAGCCTGCGGCGTCTGCGCCTCGACCATGTCGATCTCTACCAGGTGCACGGCTTCGATCCCGCCACGCCGATCGAGCAGACGGTGCGCGCGCTCGACCAACTGGTTCGCGACGGCCTGACGCGCTACGTCGGCGTGTCGAACTGGGCCGCGTGGCAGATCGTCAAGGCGCTGGGAATCGCCGAGCGGCTCGGCCTCGAGCGTTTCTCTTCGCTGCAGGCCTACTACACGGTGGCAGGCCGCGACCTGGAGCGCGAGATCGTGCCGATGCTGCGCAGCGAGGGGCTGGGTCTGCTGGTCTGGAGCCCGCTGGCGGGCGGCTTTCTCAGCGGCAAGTTCGACGCGGGCGGCGTGGTCGAGGCAGGTGCACGGCGCAGCAGCTTCGAATTCCCGCCGCTGGACCGCGCCCGGGCGCAGGCCTGTGTCGACGCGATGCGCCCGATCGCACAGGCGCGCGGCGTTTCGGTGGCCAGGGTGGCGCTGGCCTGGTTGCTGCATCAGCCGACGGTCAGCAGCGTGATCATCGGCGCCAAGCGTCTGGACCAGCTCGACGACAACCTCGCCGCCAGCGGTCTGGCGCTGGACGGCGCCGAACTCGATGCGCTCGATCGCGTCAGCGCGCTGCCTGCCGAATACCCGGGGTGGATGATCGAGCGCCAGGGAGCGGTACGCCGAGCACAAGTCGATGGCAGCGCTGTTTAAACAAAAAAAGCGATCAAAAAAAGCAAAACAATTCATTTGATTGTTCTTTGACGGGCCGGGACAATGCGTCCATGGCCCGTCTTGCATATCTTCCGTATCGCCGTCGCGTCGCGTGGCTCGCCGACGCCGGCGCGTTCATTCCCGGTCTGCTGCTGTGTGTGGCGGTCACCGCGGCGTCCAGTGTGCTTCAGGCCGTCGAGGTCCGCCTGTGGGGGCGGGCGTGGATCGAAGCCCTGGTCATCGCGATCCTGCTCGGCACCGCGGTGCGCAGCATCTGGCAGCCCGGACCGCGCTGGACTCCGGGAATCCATGTCAGTGCCAAGACCCTGCTCGAAATCGCCATCGTGCTGCTCGGCGCATCGGTCAGCGTCGGCATGATCCGGCGGGCCGGGGTCGGTCTGCTCGCCGGCATCGTCGCCGTGGTGTTCGTCGCCATCGCATTGAGTTACGGGCTGGGGCGCGCGTTCGGCTTGCCGCGGCGCATGGCCACGCTGATCGCCTGTGGCAATTCAATCTGCGGCAACTCGGCGATTGCCGCGGTGGCGCCGGTGATCGGTGCGCGCAGCGACGATGTCGGCGCGTCGATCGCGTTCACCGCGGTGCTCGGCGTTGCCGTGGTGCTGCTGCTGCCGCTGCTGGCCGCGGCGCTGCACCTGCACGCGCAGGCTTTCGGGGTGCTCGCCGGGCTGACGGTCTACGCGGTGCCGCAGGTGCTCGCCGCGGCAGCTCCGGCCGGGGCGGTGGCGGTCCAGATCGGCACCTACGTCAAGCTGGTTCGCGTGCTCACGCTCGGTCCGGTGGTTCTGGTGCTGTCGCTGCTGGCGCGCCGCGCCAGCGGCCAAGGCGCGCCGCGCGCCAGTTTCGGCCAGCTGGTGCCGTGGTTCATCATCGGCTTCATCGGCATGCTGGCCGCGCGCGCGTTCGATCTGATCCCGCACCTGCTGCTGCGCCCGTTCGACGTTGCATCGACCTGGCTGACGGTGATCTCCATGGCCGCGCTCGGCCTGGGCGTCGATGTGCGCGCGGTGGCGCGTGCTGGCCCGCGCGTGACCGCGGTGGTCACGCTGTCGCTGCTCGGCTTGGGCGCGCTGGCCTGGGGTCTGCTGACGCTGCTGCCGATCGGCACGCACTGAGCGCGCCGACCGCAGGCTGCGCTCAGTCGGCCAGTGCCGGGGCGACCGTGGTCGCCGGCGCCGCGCGCAGTTCGGCGAACAGGCCCAGCAGGTGCCGAGTCCAGTGCTGGATGTCGTAGCGTCCGATCCCGGCGTCGAGCCGTTCCATGCGGGCGCGCTGTTCGTTGCGCGGCATGTCCAGCGCGGTGTCGATCGCGCGATCCATCTGGCTGATGCTGTAGGGATTGACCAGTACCGCATCGTTGAGCTCGACTCCCGCGCCGGCGAATTCGGACAGCACCAGCACGCCGCTTTCGTTGACATGGGCGGCGATGTACTCCTTGGCCACCAGGTTCAGGCCGTCGCGCAGCGGGGTGATCCAGCAGATGTCGGCTGCGCGGTAATGGCACAGTGTTTCCTCGAACGACATCGGCGTGGTCGAAAGCAGGATCGGAACCCAGGACAGGGTTCCGAAGTGGCCGTTGATGCGTCCGACCAACTGCTCGATGGCCTGTTGCGCACGGCGGTACACGCGCATGCCGTCGGCTGCGGCGACCGCGGTGACGAGCAGTTTGACGCGGCCGTGCAACGCTGGGCGTCGGCGCAGCAGGCGTTCGTAGGCAAGCAGCATTTCACGCGTTCCCTTCGAGTAATCGACGCGTCCGATCGAAACGATGATGGTGTCCTCGGCGAAACTGCGCCGGATCTGCGCCACGCGCTCGAGGTTGTGCGGGCGGCGCACGAGATCGCGGATCAGCGTGGCATGGGTGCCGATCGGCTCGGCGTCCAGGCGGATGCTGCGCCCTTGCAGCTGCAGTTGCACCGGCATGCGCCGCTCGCCGAGCGCGGTTCCGGTGGCGCGCCGACTCGGTTCCACGTCGACTTCGCGCGTGACCTCGACGTCGCGCATCGCGCACGCCAGCGCGGCGAAATTGCGTGCGTAGCGCGGAACGTGGAATCCGATCAGATCGCAGTCGAGCAGGCTGTCGAGGATTTCATCGCGCCACGGCAGCACGTTGAACACGTCGGCAGCCGGAAACGGCGTGTGATGGAAGAACGCAATGCGAACATCGCTTCGCATCTGCCGCACGAAGTGCGGTACAAGCCAGAGGTTGTAGTCATGGATCCAGATCACCGCACCCTCGGCGGCTTCTTCGCAGGCCGCTTGCGCGAACAGGCGGTTGACTTCGCGAAACGACGCCCAGTCGCAGTTCTCGCTGCTGTACAGAGTCGGGAAACTGCACAGGATCGGCCACAGCGCTTCTTTCGAGGTCACGTGGTAGAAGTTCGAGATCTGCTCGGCGGTCAGCGGCAAACGCACGACTTCGTAGCTGCCGTAGCTGTCGTTGACCGTGATGCGCCGCTCGAAGCGCGCGGTGCGGCCGCCCCCCGGCGCCTTTTTCCACGCCACCCAGCTGGCGCGGTCGACCTGACCGATGAAACCCTTGAGCGCCGGGACGATTCCGTTCGGGCTCGCGTTCTCCTTCAGGACCGTCTTGCCGTTCTCGACATGTTCCTCATACGGTTGGCGGTGGTAGACGATGACCAGCGACGAAGCCATGGAGATCCCCCTGTAGTTGTTGAAAACGCACGAGTGCATCGAGCACGCCGGCGGCACCCGCGAGCGGGCTGCGCAGGACGTGTGGGCAGGCGGCCAGCGCGCGGTCGAGTTCGGGTTCGCGGTTGCCCACGGCAACACCGGCCAGCCCGGTCTCGAACATCGACAGGTCGTTCAGCGTGTCGCCGGCGACAAGGGTGCGTGCGCGCGGCAGCCCGAGCGCATCCAGGGTGCGCAGCAGGGTCGGCCCCTTTTGCACGCCGCGCGGCAGCACGTCGAAATACAGGTTGTCCGAGCGCAGGGTATCGAACCCCATGGCTTGCAGACGCGCCGCCGCCGGTTCGACGTCGCGCGCATCGTCGAACAGGTACGAGCGGCGCCTTCCGCCGACCTGCGGCTGTGCGCGCAGCTGCGGGTGGCGCTGCATTTCGGCGTCGATGCGTGCGGCGGCGTCTTCCGGCCAGCAGGACTGGATCCAGTCCTCGACCGGGCGCAGCGGCCGCAGCTGCGCGCCGCTGTGCACGCTGGTGCCGACGTCGCCGATGCAATGGTCCGGGCGTACCGGAAGGGTATCGGCGAGCGCGCGCATGAACTCCTGGCCGCGGCCGCTGACGAACACCAGCACCACCGCGTCGCGCTGCGCGCACAACCACGCGTAGAGTGCGGCACGGTCTGCGTCGCTGCCACCGAGGAACGTGCCGTCGAGGTCGGTGGCCAGTACGATCGGCTCGGGCATGGCGGGTCGCGCCCGTCGGACAGGCAAAGGCATCGGAACTCCAGCGAGGTGGCCGCGGCGCGGCGCGCGGTCGGGAATCGGAGCGTCCCGCGGGACGCGTCACAGCGTTTTCGGCGCGTCCGCACCACGGACGGTGCGGCAAGGAGCACACCTCCTTGGCCGATTTTGGGAAATCGGATAATATTGGATTATATTATGATTCCAATTTCTAGAAAACAAATTAAATTCATTTTTTAGCTAATAGGTTGGCATAATTGTCTAAATTTACCTGCCTCAGCCGACGATTTTCCGAGGCAGGGCGGATCGGGGTGCTCGGTGGCTTGTGCGCGGCGTGGCCGGCGACGGCATCGGCTGCCGGCGGGCCTGTCTACTCCATGGCCTGGGCGCTGCCGTTCGCCGCGATGCTGCTGTCGATCGCGCTGGGTCCGTTGCTGGTGCCGCGCGCGTGGCACCGGCACCAGGGCAAGATCGCGCTGCTGTGGGCGGCCGCGTTCCTGCTGCCCGATGCGCTTGTGCATGGTGCCTCCGCGACCACCCACCTAGCGCTGCACAGCCTGCTCGACGACTACCTCCCGTTCGTCCTGCTGCTGGCCGCGCTGTACACGGTCAGCGGCGGACTTGCCGTGCGCGGCGACCTGCACGGCAGCGCGGCGCAGAACACCGCGCTG
>JAJZEB010000144.1 GCA_021805805.1 Pseudomonadota bacterium
ACCGCGCCCCACAGCGCGCTGCTGACAAAGCTGGCGCATTCGCCGATCGGCTCGCCTGCGGTCGATTTCGCGCTCGACTGCATCGGCGTCAGGCTCAGGCCGCCGATCGCCGAGGAGAACAAGCGCAATCCGTACGAACCGGTGTCGACCAGAACCTGCGGCACCGTGACGCAGCTGCCGATGCCATTGCACACCGTGACCGTCACGTAGGGCATGTTCGCGGTGATGTAGCTGGAAATGGCCGGGTTCTGCTCGACGGTGACCGGAACCTGGTTGGCGTTGCCCGAGGGGGGCGGCGTGGTCGATGAGCCGGAGGTCGATCCCGAACCGGTCGAAGTGCCGGTGCCGGACGTGGTGCCCGAGCCCGTGGTCGTGCCTGTCGCCGGCGTCGAACCGCCACCGCCGCCGCCGCAGCCGGCCAGCGCGAGCGCCAGCGCCAGCGCGGCCGGCACGAACAAGGCGCGCAACGCGCGCATGCACGCGTGCACGTCAGTTCCCGATCTGGTTGATGTCGTACCCCGCGGGCACCAGCGCCGGCAGGTACGCGAAGCCGCGGAACGCGCGCATGTGGCCTTCGGCGCGCACGACCAGCTGCGGGGTGTCCATCGCGATCGGCTGGTTCAGCAGCAGCGGGTGCGCGGCCAGCCAGTCGTGCAGCGCCGGAAAGGCGCCGGCGAGCAATTGCGGCAGGTCGGGCATCACCGCGCCGCTCCAGCTGACGGCGAACACGACGCCCTGGCTGACGTATTCGGTCAGCTGCACTCCGGTGGGACTGACCACGCGCTGCGCGCTGACCGGGCTCGCCGCGCCGGATTGCTGCGCCTGCAGCTGCTGCAGCTGCAGCGTCGGTGCGCTGCCGTCTGCGGCGATCGACGACTCGGGCAGCCCCAGCGCGGCATGCGCGGCGAGCGCTGCGCACAGCAAGGCGGCGCCGACGGCGGCGCGCGGCAGGCTTGCGAGCGCATGCGGCATCGAACCCTCCTCGTCCCGGTCGGCACCACGCCGCCAGCTTGTGTTGCGATGTTAACGGCACCGCTGCGGGTGCGCTTTGGCCGCGCGCGCAGCTGGCGCGGCGCCGCCGGTCGCATAATGCCCGAATGTGCTTCGCATGATATTGACGCCATGGCTGTTTCCGATCCGACCCCGACCCAGCTGACCGTGGATCGCGGCGCGCGCGAGCTGGAGGTCCGTTTCGACGACGGCGCCAGCTTCCGCATCGCGTTCGAGCTGCTGCGTGTGTATTCGCCGTCGGCCGAGGTGCGCGGCCACGGCCCCGGGCAGGAGACGCTGCAGACCGGCAAGCGCGCGGTGCAGATCGACGCGCTCGATCCGGTCGGCAACTACGCGGTGCAGCCGCGCTTTTCCGACGGCCACGACACCGGTATCTACACGTGGGCATACCTGTACGAACTCGGCGCCGACCAGCAGCGGCTGTGGCGCGACTACGAGCGTCGCCTGGCCGAAGCCGGCCGGGGGCGCGACGACCCGATGCCCGCGCCGCAGCGCGCGGGCCATGGAGCCCATCATGGATGAACCGCAAACGACGCATTTCGGTTTCGAGGACGTCGCGGTGCGCGACAAGGCGCGCCGGGTGGCGCAGGTGTTCGATTCGGTCGCGCCTCGCTACGACCTGATGAACGACCTGATGAGCGCAGGCATGCACCGGCTGTGGAAGTCGTTCACGGTCGCGCTGGCCGGCGTGCGCCCGGGAATGCGGGTGCTCGACATCGCGTCGGGCACCGGCGACCTGGCGCGCGCGTTCGCGCCCCAGGTCGGCGACGACGGCATGGTCGTGGCCACCGACATCAACGGCGCGATGCTGGCCGAGGGCCGCGCGCGGCTCGAGGACGCCGGACTGTGCCTGCCGGTGGCGCAATGCGACGCCGAGCAGCTGCCGTTCGCCGACGCCAGCTTCGATCGCGTCACGGTCGCATTCGGCTTGCGCAATATGACGCACAAGGAACGCGCGCTGGCCGAATTCCACCGCGTGCTCAAGCCCTTCGGGCGCCTGCTGGTGCTCGAGTTCTCGCGGCCGTGGGAGCCGCTGCGCGGGGCCTACGACTGGTATTCGTTCCAGGTGCTGCCGCGGCTGGGCCGACTGGTCGCCGGCGACTCCGACAGCTACCGCTACCTGGCCGAGTCGATCCGCAAGCACCCGGACCAGGCCACGCTGAAGGCGATGATGGAACACGCCGGATTCAGCCAGGTGCACTGGCACAACCTGAGCGCCGGAATCGTCGCATTGCACATCGGCGTCAAGATCTGATCGCGCGGACGTTGCGTTTGCGGCTTTTTCGCAGCATGACCCCTGTCCGGACGATGGACAAGGCGCGCAAGCTTTGCGAGCATGGTGGGCAGTATCCGACCCCATGCGCGCCGAGCGATGACCCACCCGAGCCTTGTCCTGATCGCGTTGCTCGTCGCGCTGGCGCCGCTGGCGTGGTGGCTGCTGCTGCGGCGTGCGCGGCGCGCTGCGCCGGCGCATGATGCGCGCACTTCGGGCTATGACCTGACGCTGCTGGGCCAGGAGTCGTACCAGTCGCTGCAGCGCTTCGAGGGCCTGGGCGCGGCGCGCAGCGCGCCCGCCGACGGCTTCGATGAAGCTGCCTTCCTTGCGCAGGCGCGCGCGCGGTACCTGGAACTGCAGCGTGCGCTGGACGCGGGCGACCTGCAGTCGCTGCGCGACGCGATCACGCCGGAACTGTATGCGCGGCTGCAGGCCGGAGTCGATGCGCGCAATGCTGCGGCCGGGCGCACCGAGGTCGTCACCCTGCAGGCGCTGCTGCTCGAGCGCGGCGCGCACGGCGATGCGCAACATGCCAGCGTCGAGTTCTCCGGGCTGGTGCGCACCGACTGGGGTGGCGCGCAGGCGGTGCGCGAAGTCTGGCAGCTGGCGCGCGGCGCCGGCAGCGGCGACTGGACGCTGCTCGGCATCGAAGCGCTGGGCTGACGCCGCGCTGCGCTTCGGCGCACGCCCGCGGGACGACTTCGATCGCGTGCACGCAAGGCCGTGACGGCCCGCTCCTGGACGGCGTGGGCATCCAGGTCCCTAGAATGGCGGTTCACTGTCCACAGCATGGCCGTCCTGCCTTCCGTGCAACTCCCCGAAACGCTCAAGCGCGCCGCGCTGGATCGCGGCGTCGCGCTGCTCAACCGCCTGCTCGGCGACGATGCCCGCGCGCGCCTGGCGCCGCACCGCGGCAAGTCCGCGACGCTGCTTGCCGGGGGCGTCGAGATCGCCGTCGTCGTCGAAGACCCCGGGGTGTTCGCGTTGCGGCCCGACGCCGCGGCAGCGACTGCGCCCGAGCTGCGCATCGATGCGGACCTGGCCGCCTTGCTCGCCGCGCGGCTGCGCGGCCAGCCGGTCGGCGGCGTGCGCATCGCCGGCGACGCCGAGTTCGCGCAGGCCGTGTCGTGGAGCCTCGAGCACCTGCAGCTCGACGTCGAGGACGAGCTGGCGCCGTGGCTCGGCGACATCGTCGCGCACCGCGTCGGCCGTGCCGCGCACGATGCGCGCACGCAGCTTCAGGGCCTGCGCCGGCGCGCAGCCGACGACGTGCGTGCCTGGCTGGGCGAGGCGCCGCGCCTGGTGGTGTCGCGCGCCGAGTTCGACTCGGCGGCAGCTGCGGTGGCGCGGCTGCGCGACGCCGCGGCGCGGCTGGACAAGCGCATCGCGCTGCTGCAGCGACGTCTGCCGGACTGAACGATGCGTCGCTTCCTTCGCCTGCTGCGCATTGCGTACACCGTGCGCCGCTATGGGCTCGATCACCTGGTGCTCAGCGGCTTTCGCCATCGCTGGCTGGTGGCGATGACCCGGGTGCTGGCCTGGGGGCCGGGGCTCGACGCGCCGCGCGGCGAGCGGCTGCGGCTGGCGCTGGAAAGCCTCGGGCCGATCTTCGTCAAGTTCGGCCAGATGCTTTCGACGCGGCGCGATCTGCTGCCGCTGGACATTGCCGACGAGCTGGCGCGGCTGCAGGACAGGGTTCCGCCGTTCGACTCCGACGTCGCGGTGGCGCTGATCGAGAAGGCGCTCGGCCATCCGCTGGAGACGTTGTTCGCGACCTTCGAGCGCACTCCGGTGGCCAGCGCGTCGATCGCCCAGGTGCATTTCGCCATCCTGCCGCAAGCGCAGGGCGGGCAGGAGGTCGCGGTCAAGGTGCTGCGCCCGGGAATGCGCCGGATCATCGAGCAGGACCTGGACCTGATGCGCATCCTGGCCGGCTGGGTCGAGCGCGCGTGGGCCGACGGCAAGCGACTGAAGCCGCGCGAGGTCGTCGCCGAGTTCGACAAATACCTGCACGACGAGCTCGACCTGGTGCGCGAGGCGGCCAATGCGGCGCAGCTGCGGCGCAACATGGACGGCCTCGACCTGGTGCTGATCCCGCAGATGTACTGGGACCTGTGCACGCAGAGCGTGATCGTCATGGAGCGCATGCGCGGCCTGCCGATCAGCCGCGTCGACCAGCTGCGCGAAGCCGGAGTCGACATCCGCCGGCTGGCGCACTCCGGAGTGGAGATCTTTTTCACCCAGGTTTTCCGCGACGGCTTTTTCCACGCCGACATGCACCCGGGCAACATCATGGTCAGCGTCGACGCAGCGACCTTCGGCTGGTACATCGCGCTGGACTTCGGCATCATCGGCACGCTGTCGGCGTTCGACAAGGACTACCTGGCGCAGAACTTCATCGCATTCTTCCAGCGCGACTACCGGCGCGTGGCCGAGCTGCATCTGGAATCGGGCTGGGTGCCGCACGAGGTGCGCGTCGAGGAGCTCGAGGCCGCCGTGCGCACGGTGTGCGAGCCGCAGTTCGAGCGACCGCTGAAGGACATTTCGCTGGGCCAGATCCTGATGCGGCTGTTCCAGGTCTCGCGCCGCTTCAAGGTCGAGATCCAGCCGCAGCTGGTGCTGCTGCAGAAGACCCTGCTCAACGTCGAGGGGCTGGGCCGCCAGCTCGACCCCGAACTCGACCTGTGGAGCACCGCGCAGCCTTTCTTGCGTCGCTGGATGCGCAGTCAGATCGGCTGGGGCGCTTTTCGCGATCACCTGCAACGCGAGGCGCCGCGTTTCGCACAATACCTGCCGGCGCTGCCGCGGCTGGTGCACCAGGCGCTCGAGCAGGCCGTGCAGCGCCCCGCGCGCGACCTGCAGCGTCAGCTGCTCGACGAGCAGCGCCGCACCAACCAGATGCTGCAGGCGCTGCTCGGCTTTGCGCTCGGCCTGCTGGTCGTGCTGCTGGTCATTGCCGTGCTGTCGGCGATGCACGGCGGATGGTGAGTTGACCTGGCGCGGTGGTCAGCCCCATTCGGGCGGTTGTTGCGCCGCGACATGAATGCCTATCATTTGTCGAAGCAACAGGCGATCGACGCCGGGGGGCTGAAACGGTGGAAACCATTCCCATATACTGAAGTGCGCTTCGCTCATCCGCTGCGGCCTTCGGCGCCGCCCTGCCTGCTCAGTTCCGTGCTCAACTCGTCCTCGCTCGATTCCCGGCTGCCGGCCGCATTGCTGCCGGAGCCGTTGCCCGGTTCGGCGCGCAGCGGACTGGCCGAGCCGGCCGACGCGGTTTCGCAGCGCGCGCCCGCGCTGCCGATGGAACTCATGGCCGTGCGGCGGGTCAAAAAGCCGATGCTTCATGTCGTCACCAGCGCGCCACCGCATGTGCCGCAAGTCGCGGTTTCGATCGTCAGCCACGGTCATGGTGCTTCCGTGCTCGCTTTGCTGCACGACTTGGCGCA
>JAJZEB010000145.1 GCA_021805805.1 Pseudomonadota bacterium
CGCGCCGCTACGTCGAGCGCATCGTCGCGCGGCTGCCCGATGCGCGACTGCATACCCCGGTGCTGCGGGTCAAGCGGCACGACGTCGGCGTGGAAGTCGCGACCGCGTCCGGCACCGAGTGGTTCGACCACGCCGTGCTCGCCTGCCACAGCGACCAGGCCCTGACCATGCTCGCCGACGCCGATGCACGCGAACGTGCGGTGCTCGGTGCCATCCGCTATCAGCCCAACCGCGCGCTGCTGCATACCGACGCGACGCTGCTGCCGCAGCGGCGCAAGGCGTGGGCGGCATGGAACTTCGAAAGCGCGGTCGCCGCCGACGACCTCGCGGCGCACGCGTCCAGGCCCGCGGTGTGCCTGCACTACCTGATCAACAAGCTGCAGCCGGTCCCGTTCGAGCGCCCGCTGCTGGTGTCGCTGAACCCGCTGCGCGCGCCCGATCCGGCCACGGTGCTGCGCGAAATCGACTATGCCCATCCGGTGTTCGACGCAGCCGCGATCGCCGCGCAGTCCGGAGTCGCCGCGCTGCAGGGTACGCGCCGCACCTATTTCTGCGGCGCCTGGTGCGGCCACGGCTTCCACGAAGACGGCCTGCGCTCGGGACAGGCCGCCGCGCATGCCTGGATCGAGCATCGACGCGCCCGCCGGGGCAGCCACGCCGCGCAGCGCACTGGAGTCGCCGCATGAATCCGGCCGGGAACCTGCCGCGCATCGGCCACGGCGTGGTACGCCACACCCGGCTGCGGCCGGCGTCGAACGCGTTCGCCTACCGCGTGTTCTTCGTCATGCTGCCGATGCGCACGCTGGCGCGCGACCCGGCCGCGCTGGCGCTGCCGCGCAACCGCCGTGGCCTCGTCAGCTTCTTCGACGCCGACCACGGCGACGGCCGCGGCGACGCCCTGCGCTGGGCCGAGGAGCGGCTCGCCGACGAAGGCATCGACGGTGTCGACGGCGAGATCTGGCTGCAGACCTTCCCGCGGGTGCTCGGCTACGTCTTCAACCCGGTCAGCTTCTGGTACTGCCACCGCGCCAATGGCGAACTGGCCGCGGTCATCGCCGAAGTCAACAACACCTTCGGCGAGCGCCACTGCTACGTGCTGCGCCCGCGACCGCGCCAGCAGGCGATCCGCTGGGGCCAGGAACTGCGCGCCACGAAGGCTTTCCATGTTTCGCCGTTCTGCCGCATCGACGGCGGCTACCGCTTCCGCTTCCTGCGCACCGAGACCGCCGATGGCGCACGGGTCGTGGCGCGCGTCGACCACGACGACGTCGACGGCCCGCTGCTGCGCACCAGCATCGCCGGCACGCTGGCGCCGCTGACCGCAGCGCGCGCCCGGCGCGCTTTCGCGCGCTACCCGATGCACAGCGTCGGGGTGATCGTGCGCATCCACTGGCAGGCGCTCAAGCTGTGGCTCAAGCGCGTGCCGTTCGTCTCCAGGCCTCTTTCAACCGACGCTCAGGTCACGCGATGAATGCATCCCATGACACCGCCATGAATCGATCCGATGCGCTGTCCGCGGCGCGCGCTCCGAGGCGCGTTCCGCTGGCGGCGCGCGGCGTGATCGCGATGCTGGCCCGGATCGAATCCGGGCGTCTGGAACTGCGCATGCCCGACGGCAGCCTGCTGCACTTCGGCGGCCATGCACTGGCGCAGCCGACCGCGTCGGCCTCGGTGCACGACTGGACGCTGTTCGGCCGCGTGCTGCGGCGCGGCGACATCGGCCTGGCCGAGGGCTATTTCGGCGGCCAGTGGTCGACGCCGGACCTTGCCGCCCTGCTGCGCCTGATGCTGGCCAACCGGGCAGCGATCGAGCGCGGACTGCACGGCAGCGCGCTCGGCACCCTGATCGAACGCCTGCGCCACATGCTGCTGCGTCGCAACACGCGAGCCGGAAGCCGCGACAACATCCACGCCCACTACGACCTCGGCAACGACTTCTACCGTCTCTGGCTCGATGCCGGAATGACCTACTCGGCGGCGTCGTTCGAGCATCCCGACGCGACCCTGGAGCAGGCCCAGGCCGCCAAGCTCGACCGCGTGCTGCAGCAGCTGCAGCTGCGCAGCGGCGCGCGCGTGCTCGAAATCGGCTGCGGCTGGGGCAGCCTGGCCGAGGCCGCCGCGCGCCGCGCCGCGCGCGTCGACGGCATCACGCTGTCGCGCGAACAGCTCGATTTCGCGCGCGCGCGCCTGCGCAATGCCGGCCTCGGCGACCGCGTGCGGCTGCACCTGCTCGACTACCGCGATGCGGCCAGCATCGCCCCGCCCGGCGGCTTCGACGCCATCGCATCGATCGAGATGTTCGAGGCCGTCGGCGAGGCGTACTGGCCCGGCTTCTTCAGCACCGTCGCCGCGCTGCTCAAGCCGGGCGGGCGCGCGTGCATCCAGACCATCACCATCGACGACGCACTGTTCGCCCGCTACCGTCGCGGCACCGATTTCATCCAGCGCTACATTTTTCCCGGCGGCATGCTGCCGAGCAGGGCCGCGTTCGCTGTGCAGGCGCGCCGTGCAGGCCTCGAAATCGGCACCACGCATGCGTTCGGCTCCGACTACGCGCGCACCCTGGCGCTGTGGCGCGCACGCTTCCTCGGCGCCATCGACCAGGTGCGCGCGCTGGGCTTCGACCGCCGCTTCGAACTGCTGTGGGAGTTCTACCTGGCGTATTGCGAAGCCGGCTTCGCCGCCGGCACGATCGATGTCGTGCAGTACACCTTGCACAAGCCCGCGCGCGCTTGAGGCCGTGGCCGCGATGTCGGTGCCCCCGCAGTCGTTGCCGCGCGAGCCGCGGCGCCAGCGCGTCGGCGAGCTGCCTGCGATGCTGCCGACGCGTTACGGAGCGCTGCAGGGCGCGCTGAGTTTCCTCGCGCTGCCGCTTTACGTGTTCCTGCCGGCCTACATGACGCGCGCGGCATCGATGCCGCTGGCGTCGATCGGCGCCCTGCTGTTCGCCTCGCGGGTGCTCGATGCGCTGACCGACCCGGCGCTGGGCCGGCTCGCCGACCGCGCGCTGCGCGCCGGGCGTGGCTTCGGACTGATCGTCGCCGCCAGCGTGCCGATGCTCGGCGGGTTCGTGCTGCTGATGGGGCTGCCGCAGCTGCTGCACGAGCCACGGCATCCGCTCGCGTTCGACGCCCTGCTCGGTGCCGCGCTGGCGCTGACCTACGCCGGCTTCAGCGCGGCGTCGATCACCCATCAGGCGTGGGGCACGATGCTCGCCGCGCACGACAGCGCACGCGCGCGGCTGTTCGCCCGGCGCGAGGCGCTCGGGCTGCTCGGCGTGCTGCTGGCCGCCGTGGTCACCCAGCTCGGCGGCCCGCGCGGCGACGTGCTGGTGTTCGCCGCCTGCCTGGCTGCGGCGCTGTGGCTGCTGCGCCGGGTGCCGCGGGGCAGCGCTGCGCTGGCGCAGCCGGTGCGGCCGGGGGCGCTGCGCGCGGCCCTCGCGCCGCTGCGCCAGCCTGCGTTTCGCCGACTGCTGGCAATTGGCGTGGTCAACGGCGTGGCCGCGTCGCTGCCGGCGACGCTGGTGCTGTTCTTCATTCGCGATCGGATCGGCGCGCCGGGAGCCGCCGGGCTGTTCCTGTTCCTCTATTTCAGCTGCGCCGCGCTGGCTGCTCCACTGTGGGCACGCGCGGTACGACGCGTGGGCGCGGCACCGGCGTGGCTCGGCGGCATGCTGGCGACGGCCGCGGTGTTCGTCGCCGCGGCTGCGCTGCATGCCGGCGACAGCGGCCGCTACGCCCTGGTCTGCGCGGCCTCCGGCGCAATGCTCGGCGCCGACCTGGTGCTGCCGCCGACCCTGCTCGCCGGCCTGATCGGACGCCTGGGTCACGCCCGCCAGCTCGAAGGCGCGTATTTCGGGCTGTGGAACTTGGCCGCCAAGCTGACCCTGGCGCTGGCCGCCGGCATCGCATTGCCGGCGCTGGCCTGGCTCGGCTACACCCCCGGCACGCCCAGCCGGGGCCCGTTGCCGGCGCTGGTGCTGGCGTATTGCGTGCTGCCGTCGGCGCTCAAGCTGATCGCGGCCGCGATGCTGTGGCTGGGCTGGATGCGGCCAGACAGCGACCCGCACGCTTTCGACACCACCCACCGGAGACAAGCGCAATGAACCGAGGAATCCAGCTCGCAGCCGGCACCAGCCTACTCGCCGCGGCCGCCGGGCTGCTCGCCGGCTGTGCCGGCGTGACACCGGCCGACTACCGCCACGACACGCCGACGCTGGCGCTGGAGCACTATTTCAATGGCCCGCTGACCGCCGACGGCATGGTGTTCAACCGCTCGGGCAAGGTGGTCAAGCGCTTCCATGTCGACATGGTCGGAAGCTGGCACGGCGACGACGGCACCCTGACCGAGCATTTCACCTACAGCGACGGCAGCCACTCCGAGCGCGTCTGGCACTTGCGGCGTCTGCCCGGAGGCGGCGACGAGCGACGCTACGAAGGCACTGCGGGCGATGTCGTCGGCACCGCCCGCGGCTACGCCGCGGGCAACGCGTTCAACTGGCACTACACCCTGGCGCTGCCGGTCGGTGGTTCGACCTACGACATGCAGATGGACGATTGGATGTACCTGCTGAACGACCACGTGCTGCTGAACAAGACCGACATGCGCAAGTTCGGCCTTCGTTTCGCCAGCATCGTGATCGCGTTCCACAAGCCCTGACCCGGCGCTGCACGCCATGCCGCTGAATCCACCGCTGCGCGACTGGCGCGGATGCCGGGTCTGGATCGTCGGCGCGTCCAGCGGAATCGGCGCCGCGCTGGCGCAGGCGCTGATCGCGCGCGGCGCGCGCGTCGCGGTGTCGGCGCGCAGCGCCGACGCGCTTGCCGCGCTCGGCGCCGCGCTGGCCGTGCCGCTGGACGTGCGCGACGCGGGTGCGATGGCAGCGGCCGCCGGCCAGGTCACGGCCGCGCTCGGGCGCATCGACCTGGCGGTGTACTGCGCCGGCACTTACGCGCCGATGCGCGCGACGGCGTTCGACCTCGACGCGGCGCTCGCGCACGACGACGTCAACTACCGCGGTGCCTTGCACTGGCTGGCGGCCGTGCTGCCCGGCACGCTCGCGTCCGGTGCCGGACACCTCAGCCTGGTGTCCAGCGTGGCCGGCTGGCGCGGACTGCCGCAGGCACTGGCGTACGGCCCGACCAAGGCGGCGCTGATCAACCTGGCCGAAATCCTGCATCTCGATCTGCGCCCCCGCGGCATCGGCGTCAGCGTCGTCAACCCCGGCTTCGTCGCCACCCCGCTGACCGCGCGCAACGCCTTCCGCATGCCCGCACTGCTGAGCGCCGAGCAGGCCGCGCAGGCAATCGTCGCCGGCTGGGAAAGCGGCCGCTTCGACATCCATTTCCCGCGCCGCTTCACGCTGTGGCTGCGCCTGCTGCGCTGCCTTCCGGCTCGCGTGCATTTCGCGCTGACACACCGCCTCACAGGTCTGTGAAGACCGGGACCGCGCACACGGCGCCTGAATATAGGAATCGGTCCGATTCATGTTCGTATGCATGGGTCTCCGCTTATATGGCAAGCGACGGCGTTAACTGAACCCGGAATAGGCGTTTACCCTGATTTTTGGTCGTAGTAAGTTTGGCGTCAACATCGCCTCCAAAAATCGTCTGGCTCATCATTTCACGACCCTTGGCGGGATACCCGAATGATTCCGGGATGCCGCC
>JAJZEB010000146.1 GCA_021805805.1 Pseudomonadota bacterium
TGCAGTGTCTCGGTCAACAGCGACGAAGCGGCTCATCATGCGGTACGTTGGGTTGCCACCCCTCCATTGTCCCGGCGATCCGCCTCCAGGGAAAGGCGCCAAAGTCCGACAGCCTCCTAGAAGATCCGAAGTAGAAGCGCGCCAACTCCATGCTTGGCACGACCAGACTGCGGCAGTCGCCGAGATCGACCCGGACGCAGTATGAATGGGTGTTAGCCATATGCCACGGATGCTCGATGGCCGGAAGCAAGAAATTGCCTTGCTCATCGCTGTGCCCGACCTTGAGCAGTTGAGTGGTCGTGCGATCAATGCGGAGGTTGTTGAAGGTCGCAACCTCGTGCTCCGGGGAGGCGACAAAACGCTGCTCGGACCACAGGTCGCCGATTCGCAGCAACATGGTGGAACCCACCGAAACCCAACACTTGAATTGCTGCTGCCAAGGAAGCGTCGACGATGCGCTCACCGGAACCATGGGATCCGCCAGCACTGCCGGATCGGTGACCTTCGAGAGGTGGACGAAGGTTGACGGTTGAGTGCGGCGGAGCAAGCGATCAGGGAAGGCAATGCCGCCGAACCAATCTACGCGCCAGAGGCCATTACCCCTGGGAAATGCAGCGATCTGCAAGGTGTCCACGAGCTGCAAGGATCGCTATAGTCTCACCGTCTTCGCTATGGTCTCATTCACTTCGCGTCGGTGACACCGAAACCACCGGCGCGCGCCTGCTGGTCGGCGTGGTAGCTGGAGCGCACCAGCGGGCCGATCGCGGCGTGGCTGAAGCCCAGCGCCGAGGCCTCGCGCTCGAAGCGCGCGAACGTGTCCGGCGTGACGTAACGCGCCACCGGCAGGTGGTGGCCGCTGGGTGCCAGGTACTGGCCGACGGTCAGCAGGTCGACGCCGTGCGCGCGCAGGTCGCGCATGACCTCGACGATCTCGTCGTCGGTCTCGCCGAGCCCGACCATCAGCCCGCTCTTGGTCGCGATGTCCGGATGCCGCGCCTTGAAGTCCGCGAGCAATTGCAGCGAATGCCGGTAGTCGGCGCCGGGACGCGCCTGGCGGTACAGACGCGGCACGGTCTCCAGATTGTGGTTCATCACGTCGGGAAGGCCGGCGGCAAAGACGTCCAGCGCACGCTCGAGGCGGCCGCGGAAATCAGGCACCAGGACCTCGATGCGGGTGGCCGGCGACTGGGCACGAATGGCGCCGATGCAGTCGACGAAGTGCTGCGCGCCGCCGTCGCGCAAGTCGTCGCGATCGACGCTGGTGACGACCACGTAGCGCAGCTTCATCGCGGCGACGGCCTGCGCCAGCTTGGCCGGCTCGTCGGCATCGAGCGGATCGGGGCGACCGTGGCCGACGTCGCAGAACGGGCAGCGACGGGTGCACTTGTCGCCCATGATCATGAAGGTCGCGGTGCCGTGGCCGAAGCATTCGCCGATGTTCGGGCACGATGCCTCCTCGCACACCGTCACCAGCTTGCTGTCGCGCAGAAGCGACTTGATTTCGTAGAAGCGCGAATTCGGCGCCGCGGCCTTGACCCGGATCCATTCGGGTTTTTTCAGTGCCGGGCCCTCGGCGACGACCTTGATCGGGATCCGCGCAGTCTTCGATTGGCCTTTTTGCTTCAGCGTCGGGTCGTGGGTCATGGCGTGGTGGCGGGAACGGAAGCGGCCGGAACTTCGGCGAGCATCGCCAGCTCCGTGGCGAAGCACATGCCGACCGTGTCGACCAGGGTATGCACGCCCAGGCGGGCGAGGTCAATGGTGTCGAGCCCCGGATAGCCGCAGGGGTTGATTCCGGCGAACGCTGCCAGGTCCATGTCGACGTTGATCGCGACGCCGTGGTAGGTGCAGCCGTTGCGCACCTTGAGTCCCAGCGCCGAAATCTTCGCTCCGGCACGCGGATGCGGCGCACCCAGGTAGATTCCCGGCGCGCCGGGCCGGCGCACGCCGACCACGCCAAGACGCGCCAGGGTGCGGATCACGGCTTCCTCGAGTCGGGTGACCGTTTCGCGCACCATCCAGCGCCGCCGCCTGATGTCGAACAGCACATACGCAACGATCTGGCCCGGACCGTGATAAGTCACCTGGCCGCCTCGATCGGTCTGCACGACCTGGATTCCGGCGGTGTCGAGCAGATGCTCGGATCGCGCCGCCTGCCCCAGGGTGTAGACCGGCGGGTGCTCGAGCAGCCAGATTTCGTCTTCGGTCGTCGCGTCGCGCGCCGCGGTGAAGGCGCGCATCGCATCCCATGTCGGCACGTAGGGCTGCCGGCCGAGGCGTCGCACCAGAAGCCCCGGCGCGAGTTCCTGCTCCGGACGCGGCGGCGCTCCGCGCAACGCCTGCAACGCGGCCGTCGCGGCACGCGACGGTACGCGAGAGGCGCCTCGATCCGATGAGTCCATCGGTGCATCGTAACGCCGCCCCCGGGTATTCCCTGAAATCGGGTCGATAGCCCTCCGGGCCTCAGGGGACATCGACAGCTCAGGCCCGCTGCGCGAGCAGGCGTCCGATCAAACCGTGCAGTTCGCTGAAATCGGGCGGGCCGACGTAGCGCTTGACGATATGGCCCGATTTGTCGATCAGGAAACTGGTGGGGGTCAGCCGCACGTCGCCGAACGCTTTCGCGATCTGCCCGCCGGAGTCGAACGCGACCGGAAACGGCAGCGCACCGTCAGGGCCGTCGGCGACGAAATGGCGCACGAATGTCGGCTGGTCGTAGCTCATCGACACAGCGACCAGTTCGAAGCCCTTGGGCGCGAAACGGTCGTAGGTCTTGATCATCTTCGGCATCTCGCCGACACACGTCGTACAGCTGGTCGCCCAGAAATTGACCAGCACGACCTTGCCGCGCAATTGCTGCTGGCTCAGCGTCACCCCATCCAGCAGTTTGTAGTCGATGCGCGGCGCAAGCGGAGCACGTGCCAGCGCGTTCCACGCCAGCCAGCCTGCCAGCAGCAGCACGCCCAGCGCGCCGAAGGTCACCGGCAACTTCAACTTCGCCTGCATGGCTTTCACCGAATCGAGAATCGCGGGAAAGCCCGATTCTAATCCACGGCGATGTCACCGACGCAGTCGACCCGTCCACGGCGCCATGGAAATGGCGCCGTGCAGGCCGGCAGACAAGCGGCACGGCGCCGCCGGTGCCGCGCGTGCCTGCGATCGCTTATTTCAGGTGCGCGTTGATCAGCTTGGTCATTTCGAACATCGTGACCTGCGCCTTGCCGAACACGGCCTTGAGCTTGTCGTCGGCGTTGATCATGCGCTTGTTCGCTGCGTCCTGCAGTTTCGCCGACTTGATGTGTTCCCACACCTTCTTCACCACCTCGGTGCGCGGCAGCGGTGCCGATCCGACCACCTTGGCCAGTTCGGGACTCGGCGTCAGCGGCTTCATGAACGCCGCATTCGGCGTACGCGCAGGTTTGGCGCTGGCCTTGGTCGCGGCCGGTTTTGCAGTTGCCATGTCATCACTCCGTTGATTGCTGAACGATAGGGGTGCAGCGTCGTCGGCCGCGCCGGGGCTGCTCCGGGTTCGCATCTTATAGCGCCGCGCCTAGCGAGCAAGCGCATCGCCCTCGGCCGCGGCTAAAGAGTAACGTGTTTCTGATGGATACGACTCGAACGAACGGGTCAGATTTCGATCTCGCCGTGCACCACGGCGCGCACATCGCCGCCGATCCAGACCTGCGCTGAGGCGTCGCGCCGCGCATGCACGCGTCCTGCGCGTCCACGGCACGCGCCCTGCGCGGCGACATAGCGCGACGCGTCGCCGAACGCACCGCGCGCGAACAGCCATTGCGCCAGCGACGCCTGCAGGCTGCCGGTGACCGGATCCTCGTCGACGCCCACCGCGGCGGCGAACGCGCGCACCTCGATCGCCGTGTCGGCGGTGTCGGGCTGCGGCGCCGCCACGCCGACCTTGACGCCGAGCGCGCGCAGCGCCGCGTGGTCGGGTCGCAGCGCCAGCACCGAAGCCGCGTCGTCGAGCCACAGCGCCAGCCAGCGCGGGCCGTTGTCGAGCCAACTCGCGGCGCGCGGCGCGTCACGCAGGCCGAGCGCGGCGCCGACCTGCGCCAGCAACTGCGGCTCGACGTCGCTGCGCCGCAGCGCGGGCGCAGCGAACTCCAGACGCGCACCGTCGTGCCGCAACTCGACCAGGCCGAGTGCCGACTCCTGCACGATGCGCCCGGCGTGGCGCTCGCGTCCGCCGCGCAGTTGCCATGCCGCGCAGCTGCCCAGGGTCGGATGACCGGCGAACGGCAATTCCGCCCCCGGAGTGAAAATCCGCACCCGGTAGTCGGCCGCGGCCTGCGAAGGGCGCAGCACGAAGGTCGTCTCCGACAGGCCCAGCCAGGCGGCTGCGCGCTGCATCGCCTCGGCGTCGAGCGCGTCGGCGTCGAAGACCACGGCAAGAGGGTTGCCGCTGAAGCGCCGGGGCGCGAAAACATCAAGCTGGATGAACGGCAGACGCATCGGAAAGAGCCTCCGTGAACAGCGCGCCCAGGCGCGCGATCGCCTCGCCGATGGCCGCGGCGTCGGCACTCGAAAACGACAGTCGCAGCGTATCGCAGCGCGACCCCGCGACGTCGAACCCGGCCCCCGGGACATACGCCACGCCACGTTCCAGCGCGCGCGGCAGCAGCGCTGCCGCATCGAGCTGCCGCGGCAGCGTGACCCAGACGAAGAAGCCGCCGGCCGGTTCGCTCCAGACAACACCCGGCGGCATCTGCGCGCGCAGCGCGGCGAGCATCGCGTCGCGACGCGCACGATACAGCGCGCGCAGGCCCGGAAGCGCCCGCGCGACGGTGCCGTCGCGCAGCAATTCGAGCAGCACCCACTGGTTCAGGCTCGGGCTTTGCAGGTCGCCGGCCTGCCTTGCCAGCGCCAGGCGCGTTGCGAGCTCGGGCGGCGCCGCCACCCAGCCCAGCCGCAGACCCGGCGCCAGCACCTTGGAAAAAGTCCCCAGATGCACGCCATGCGCGACTCCGCGCGCAAGCAGCCCGCACGCCGGAGGCGCGTCGAACCACAGCTCGCCATACGGGTCGTCCTCGACCAGCCAGCAAGCGGACGCCACCAGCTGCCCGGCCAGCTGCTGCGCGCGCTGCGGCGCGATGCTCGTGCCGCCGGGGTTGGAAAAGCGCGGCTGCAGGTACGCCAGGCGCGCCGGCAACGCGGCCGCCAGGGCCTCGGGAAGCGGGCCGTCGGCGTCGCCGTCGAGTCCGACGAACTGCGGCTGGTACAGCGCGAATGCCTGCAGCGCGCCCAGGTACGTCGGGCGCTCGACCAGCACCCGGCTGCCGGCGTCGAGCAGCACCTTGCCGAGCAGGTCCAGCCCCTGCTGCGACCCGCTGGTGATCAGCACCTGCTCGGGAGCGACCGCGATGCCCTGCCCGCGCAGATGCTCGGCGACCCATGCGCGCAGCGGAGCGATGCCCTCGCTGGGCCCGTACTGCAGTGCGTCGTGCGCACGCTCGCTCAGCACCCGCGACGCCGCTTCGCGCACGGCCTGCGCCGGAAAGCTGTCGGCGTCGGGCAACCCACCGGCCAGCGACACGACGTCGCTGCGGCCGCTGAGCGCGAGCAAGGCGCGGATCGGGGACTCGCGCAGCTGCGAGGCGCGTTCGGCATAGCCCGGCTCGGGAAGAT
>JAJZEB010000147.1 GCA_021805805.1 Pseudomonadota bacterium
AAGACCAGTGCCGGCAGCAGTGCCGCCGGTGCGCGCCGGCGCTGCAGCTCGGCGGCCAGCTGAAGGCCGTCGACGCCCGGCAGCTCGGTGTCGAGCAGCAGCAGCTGGCAGCTTCCGGCGGCCAGCAGCTGCTGCGCCTGCGCGGCATCGGCGGCTTCGTCGATGCGGCACGCCGCAGCCTCGGGCAGGCTCTCCAGCAGCCGGCGCAGGCCCGCGCGCGCAGGCGCCTGCGCGTCGACGATCAGCACGTTCACCGCGGCGGCCCCCGATGCATGCGTGGCGCGCCGCCGACGGCGCGCCGGTGCCTTCCGCGCTGCCTACAATGTGCGCGTTCGCATCCACACGATGGCATCCACGATGAGCTCATCCCTCGACCGCAAGCAACAGGCCTGGTCGGCTCTTTTCTCCGAGCCGGTCGACGCCCTGGTGCAACGCTACACGGCCTCGGTCGGGTTTGACAAGCGCATGGCCGCGTTCGACATCGAGGGTTCTCTGGCGCACGCGCGGATGCTGGCCGCGCAGCGCATCATCAGCGCGCAGGATCTGGCCGACATCGAGCGCGGCATGGCGCAGATCGGGCAGGAGATCGCCGCCGGAGCGTTCGAATGGAAGCTCGAGCTCGAGGACGTGCACCTGAACATCGAAGCGCGGCTGACGCAGCTGATCGGCGACGCCGGCAAGCGGCTGCACACCGGACGCAGCCGCAACGACCAGGTCGCCACCGACATCAGGCTGTGGCTGCGCGCGGCCATCGACGGCATCCAGGACAAGCTCGGTGCGCTGCGCGATGCGCTGCGCGAGGTCGCCGCCGCGCACGTCGACACCATCATGCCCGGTTTCACCCATCTGCAGGTCGCGCAGCCGGTGACCTTCGGCCACCATCTGCTCGCCTACGTGGAAATGTTCGGCCGCGACTCCGAGCGGATGGCCGATTGCCGGAGGCGGGTCAACCGCCTGCCGCTGGGCGCCGCCGCGCTGGCCGGAACCAGCTATCCGCTCGACCGCGAACGGGTCGCGCGCGAACTCGGCTTCGACGCGGTGTCGCGCAACTCGCTGGACGCGGTCAGCGACCGCGACTTCGCGATCGAATTCTGCGCTGCGGCCAGTTTGATCATGGTGCATGTTTCGCGCTTGAGCGAAGAGCTGGTGCTGTGGATGTCGCAGGCCTTCGGCTTCATCGCGCTGCCGGATCGCTACTGCACCGGCTCGAGCATCATGCCGCAGAAGAAGAACCCCGACGTTCCCGAACTGGCGCGCGGCAAGAGCGGGCGCGTGATCGGCCACCTGAACGCGCTGCTGGTGCTGATGAAGGGCCAGCCGCTGGCGTACAACAAGGACAACCAGGAAGACAAGGAGCCGCTGTTCGACACCGCCGACACCGTGCTCGACACCCTGACGCTGTTCGCCGACATGGTGCGCGGAATCCGCGTGCATGCGGCGGCGATGGAAGCCGCGGCGCTGAAAGGGTATGCGACGGCGACCGACCTGGCCGACTATCTGGTCAAGAAGGGGCTGCCGTTCCGCGATGCGCACGAAGTCGTCGCGCACGCGGTGCGCGCCTGCAGCAGCAGCGGGCGCGACCTGGCCGCGCTGAGCCTGGACGAGCTCAGGCAGTTCCATCCGGCGGTCGAAGCCGACGTGTTCGACGTGCTCACGCTGCGCGGCTCGGTCGATTCGCGCCGCGTCTACGGCGGCACCGCGCCGTCCGAGGTGGCGCGGATGCTGCGCGGCTGAAGCCGGCGCTGTCGCGTCACCGGGAACCGGCGGCCTGCTCCGCGCCTGCCCGGGGCCGATAGACCACGTACGCGACCTTGCCGGGCAACGCTTGCGGGTCGAGGTCTGGCAACCCCGCTTCGGCTGCGGATGTGAATTGCCGCTCACCGTTTTCGTTCAGCGAAGCGAAACCCATGACCGCCTCTACGCCGCCGCCCACATCGCGGTGGAAATCGGGGTAGACGACCGTGTAGCCAGGCTTTCCGTCGATGGACAGCACGACGAAGGCGATCTGATCGCGATCCGGCAAATCGCCGTAAGCGATTTCCCCATTGAAATGCAGGACATTCGTCGACTTCCCGTTCGGCACATACCCGCGCGCGATATTGATGAACTCCGAAAGCCTTTCGATATTGGGGCGGCCGTCGTCGTCGACGACAAGTATGATGTCAGTGGAATCGAATGCCAGGTCCAAGTTCCAGATGTCGTCCAGCGAACCCTCGGCGCTTTCATCGCGCACGATCGCTTTGACATTCCTATTGGTCGCGTTTCGCTCTGTCCGCGCGATGGCATCGTAGTCAATCGCACCGAGTGCCAGCACCACGGCCGCGTCTCGCCCGGATATGGGCTCGGGCAAGCGCTCCGGGTCCGCCGCCTGCAGACTCGAAGCCCGGCTGTCGGCGGGCTCCGCGTCGATCAGGGGCCGATAGACCACGTACGCGACCTTGCCGGGCAACGCTTGCGGATCGAGGTCGTCCGGCAACCCGGCTTCGGCTGCGGATGTGAATTTCTCCTCACCGTTTTCGTTCAGCGAAACGAAACACATCTCTGCGACTCCGCCCACAACGCGGGGGAAACTGGGGTAGACGACCCTGTAGTAGCCAGGCTTTCCGTCGATGGACAGCACGACGAAGGCGATCTGATCGCGATCCGGCAAATAGCTGTAAGCGATGCCCCTCTTGAAACGCAGGACATTCGTCAAATTCCCGTTCGGCACATACCGGCGCGCCATATTGATGGTCCCCGTGAGCAGAGCGACTTCGGGGCGGCCGTCGTCGTCGTGGAAAAGTGTGATGACATGGGAATCGAATCCAAGGTCCTCGTTCCAGTAGTCGTCCAGCGAACGCTCAGCGCGTCGATCGCGCACGATCGCCTCGGCGTTCTCAACGATCGCGTCTCGCTCAGTCTGCGCGATGGCACCGTAGTCAAACGCACCGAATGCCAGCGTCATGGCCGCGTCTCGCGCGGGTATGGGCTCGGGCAAGAGCGCCTGGGCCACCGCCTGGAGACGCGGCGGTGCGCCGGCCGGTCCTGCAGCCATGCGTTGACGTCCAGCGAAGCCGTCGTCGCCAAAGCGAGCGTCCTGTCCCGCGCCGTTGGCGCCACCGATGTGCTGCGCGGGAATTTCGAACGAGCGTGTCGAGGCTTCGCTGCGCGCGGGCGCAACGCCGTCATGCCCGCGACGGGCGTCGAGAACCGGGGTCAGCAATTTTTGCTGCCGCTTCAGCATGCGCTGGTACTCGGACCATCCGTGGCTGGCCGTCACGGACTGCCCGGCGGGAATGGGCACCTGGGCGTTCGCGCGTGGCGCGACCCCGCGCGGCTTGGCCGGCGCGTTGATGCGCTCCATGTCGACCGCACGCGACGGGCCCTTTTGGGGCGCGGCGGCTTGCGCGGGCTGCTTCGCAGCGTCGGCGCGCACCTGCTGCAGTTTCGGCAGCGCGCGCGGCCGGGCCTGCGCCTCTTTGTGTTGACGGGCCATTTTCATCCGCTCGAAGTGCTTTTCTTGAGCGATCTCGTTTCGCGACTTGTCGCGCGGGTCGGCAGCGAAGGCGTCGCCGAAGGCGCCGGCCAGCAGGGCCAGCGCAACGGCTGCGGTGATCGGACGGGTGCGCTTGCGCAGGGTGGTCGGGAAAGTCATGGCGGACCTCGATTTCGTATGTGATGCAGAGAACTGAAGCCGGCGCGGGGCAGCGCACCCGCTGCGGAGGGCCGCCCTGCGGGGGGGGGGGGCGGATGCCGCGCGGTCGAGCCGCGCAGCATCCGGCGCTGTCGCGTTACCGGGACCCGGCGGCTTACTCCGCCTCGCCTTCGTCCGCGCCTCCCTGGCGCTGATAGACGACGTACGCGACCTTGCCGGGCAACGTTTGCGGATCGAGGTCTGGCAACCCCACGTCTTCGTCGTCGGCGTTTATGAGATCCAGGCCACCGTTTTCGTCCAGCGAACCGAACACCACGATCGTCTCTTCGCCTCTGCGCACATTGGGGAAGACGACCCTGTAATCAGGCTCACCGTCGATGGAAAGCACGACGATGGCGATCTGATCGGGGTCCGGCAAATCGCCGTAAGCGACGTCCCTCTTGAGATGCAGGACATTCGTCGACTTCCCGTTCGGCAATTTCTGGCGCGCTTGATCGATGGCACGCTTGAGCAGATCGACATCGAGGCGGCCGTCCCTTTCGTGGAAAACTTCGACGTCTTTGAACGCGAGGTACAGGCCGAATTCCCAGGTGTAGCCCAGCGGGGCATCAGCGCGTCCACCGCGCACGAACGTTTCGACATTCCTCTCGGTCGCGTCGTGCTCTGCCTGCGCGATGGCATCGTAGGTAATCGCACCGAGTGCCAGCACCACGGCCGCGTCTCGCCCGGATATGGGCGCGGGCAAGCGCGCCTGGTCCACCGCCTGCAGACCCGACGCCCGGCTGTCGGCGCGCTCCGCGGACTGCGACTCGCCGAAGGTCATTGCTGAAGGATTGAGCATCGGTCGCGGGTCGGGGGACAGACCGCGGGGCATCGGCATTTCGTCGTCCGAGTCAAAGCCTGGCAACTGGTCAAACATCGACGGTGCGTCGGCCGGTCTTGCAGCCATGCGTTGACGTCCATCGAACCCGCCGTCGCCAAAGCGAGCGCCCAGTCCCGCGCCGTTGGCGCCACCGATGTGCCGCGCGGGAATTTCGACCGAGTGTGTCGAGGCTTCGCTGCGCGCGGGCGCAACGCCGTCATGTCCGAGACGGGCGCCGAGAACCGGGTTCAGCAATTTTTGCTGCTGCTGTTGCCTGCGTTCCCAATCGGCCCGATCCTGCCTGATCCTCACAAGCTGCCCGGCGGGAATGGGCACCTGGGCGTTCGCGCGCGGCGCGACCCCGCGCGGCTTGGCCAGCGCGTTGATGCGTTCCCTGTCGACCGCACGCGACGGGCCCTTTTGGGGCGCGGCGGCTTGCGCGGGCTGCTTCGCCGCGTCGGCGCGCGCCTGCTGCAGTTTCGGCAGCGCGCGCGGCCGAGCCTGCGCCTCTTTCTGTTGACGGGCCTTTTTCATACGCTCGATGTGTTTTTCTTGAGCGGCCTCGTTTCGCGACTTGTTGCGCGGGTCGGCAGCGAAGGCGTCGCCGAAGGCGCCGGCCAGCAGGGCCAGCGCAATGGCTGCGGCGATCGGGCGGGTGCGCTTGCGGGGGGTGGTTGGGACTGTCATGGTGGACCTCGATTTCGTACGTGATGCAGCGAAGTGCAGCATCTGTAGCTTTAGGTTCACCAGAATCTAAAAGTTCCGGAGCTTTGTTTCGTAGTCGCTAAATTCTTCGCAAGCGATCGACAGCGCCGCGTCTACGGCGGCACCGCGCCGACCGAGGTGGCGCGGATGCCGCGCGACCGGGAACCGCCGGCTTACTCCGCGCCTTCCAGAGGCTGATAGAGCACGTACGCAACCTTGCCGGCCAACGCTTGCCGTTTGAGGTGCGGCAATTCCGGCCCGGCCTCGGGGATCGTGATCTCCGGGTCGCCCTGATCGTCCAGTGCGCCGAACGCAATGCCGGGTCCGTCTCCCTGGTCGCCCCAATTGGGGTAGACGACCCGGTAGCCAGTCCCTTCGTCGGCGCGCAGAACGGCGATGAAGATCTGATCGTGAT
>JAJZEB010000019.1 GCA_021805805.1 Pseudomonadota bacterium
CGACGAACCGGAGGCATCGAGCCGGTTGCCGACCAGGATGTCGGCCAGCGCACGCGCCGTTCCGCTGGACCCGACCGCCGAGTTCCACCCCTCCTTGCGGAAGGCGCGGGCGATGATCTGCACTTCGCGCCTGGCCGCCAGCTCGGCCGATTTCATGCGCTGCTCGTCGACCAGGCCGGCAGGAAAGAAATCGCGACTCATCGACACGCAGCCGATGTACAGCGACTCCATCGTCCTCGGCTCGAGCCCGCTGCCGATGATGAACTCGGTCGATCCACCTCCGATGTCGACGACCAGCCGGTTGCCGTGCGCCGGCGCCACCGAATGGGCCGCGCCGATGTAGACCAGCCGAGCCTCCTCGCGCCCGGCGATGACCTCGATCGGAAATCCCAGCGCCTGCTGCGCGCGGTCGAGGAAGCCGGGAGCGTTCTTCGCCACGCGCACGGCATTGGTCGCCACCGCGCGCACCCGCTCGGGGTGGAACTGGCGCAGGCGCTCGCCAAACCGGCTCAAGGTGGCGAGCGCGCGCAATTGCGACTCTTCGCTCAGATTCTTGCTCGCGTCGAGCCCGGCACCGAGACGGACAGGTTCGCGCAGCGAATCCAGCGGATAGACTTGAGCGCCATGCGCAGTCTCTGCGGCTTTTCCGACCAACATGCGAAAACTGTTGGATCCAAGGTCCACCGCGGCCAAGTGTTGGATGCTCAGAGTCATGGGAGAATTGGACTGCATTCCGATGACAATGATTTGAAATCGTCATCAAGGCTTCACGCGATTCTGCCATCCTAAAGCGTTGACCTTGCCCGCAGCTTTCCCGATGAACTCGAACGCGTCACATCGCCTGCTCAATCGCGAACTCGGCACCCTGGCGTTCAACCGGCGGGTTCTGGCGCAAGCGCAGGATCCGGCGATCCCACCTCTCGAGCGATTGCGCTATCTGTGCATCGTCGCTTCGAACCTCGATGAATTCTTCGAGACCCGAGTCGCGCAGCTGCAGGATCTCGACGAACACGACCCCGCCGCGGTGACTCCCGACGGCTTGCGCATCGGCGACGCGCTGCGGCAGATCGCCGACGATGCGCATGCGCTGGTGACCGAGAAGTACCGCGTGCTGCAGCAGCAGATCTACCCGCTGCTCGAATCGATCGGCGTGCGCTTCGTCACCAGCGGCCAATGGACCCCGGCGCAGCAGCGCTGGGCAAGGTCGTATTTCGCGCGCGAAGTGCTCCCGGTGCTCACTCCGATCGGACTGGACCCGGCGCATCCGTTTCCGAAGGTGCTGAACAAGAGCCTGAACTTCGCCGTCGTGCTCGAAGGCACCGACGCCTTCGGGCGCAATGTCGACCTCGGCATCATCCAGGCACCGCGCGCGCTGCCGCGTGTGCTCGCGCTGCCGCGCGAGCTGTGCGCGCAGCGCTACGGGTTCGTGCTGCTTTCGTCGCTGATGCAGGCGTTCGCCGGCGACCTGTTCCCGGGGTTGAAGGTGCTTGGCGTGCACCAGTTCCGGGTCACGCGCAACAGCGAGCTGTTCGTCGATGACGACGAGATCACCAATCTGCGCACCGCGCTGCAAGGCGAGCTGCGCGCGCGCCATTACGGCGACGCGGTACGGCTGGAAGTCGCTGCCGGCTGCCCGCCGGCGCTGCTCGAGCGGCTGATGCGCGAAAACGGCCTGCGCGCCGAGGACTGCTACCAGGTCGACGGCCCGGTCAACGTGGCTCGGTTGCAGGCGATCATCGACCTCGTCGACGACGGCGAACTGCAGTTCCCGCCGCACCAGCCGCTGCTCCCGCCGCAGTGGCCGGGGCCCGCGCCCGAACTGTTCGACCGCATCCGCGCCGGCGACCTGCTGCTGCATCATCCGTACGACGCGTTCGGCCCGGTGGTCGACCTGGTGCGCGCCGCAGCCCGCGATCCCGATGTGCTGGCGATCAAGCAGACCATCTACCGCGCCGGCAGCAACTCGGCGCTGATGGATGCGCTGATCGACGCTTCGCGCGCCGGCAAGGAAGTCACCGTGGTGCTCGAGCTGATGGCGCGCCTCGACGAGGAAACGAACATCAACTGGGCCGCGCGGCTCGAAGCCGAGGGCGCGCATGTCGTCTATGGCGTCGTCGGCTTCAAATGCCACGCCAAGATGCTGCTCGTCGTGCGTCGTGAACGACAGGGACGGCGCCCGGCGCAGCTGCGCAGGTACGTGCACGTCGGCACCGGCAACTACCACATGCGCACCGCGGCCCTCTATACCGATTTCGGACTCATGACCGCCGACGAGGCGATCTGCGCCGACGTCAACCAGGTGTTCGTCGAAATCACAGGCTCGTCTCAGTTCGCACCGCTGCGCAGAATGTGGCAATCGCCGTTTTCGCTGCTCGAACGGCTGATCCAGGCCATACGCCACGAGGCGCGAGTCGCGCGCACGGGCGGACGCGCGCGCATCTGGGCGCGGGTCAACGCGCTGGTCGAGCCGACCGTGATCGACGAGCTGTACAAGGCGTCGAAGGCCGGAGTCGAGATCAGGCTGCTCGTTCGCGGCCCGTGCATGCTGCGCCCCGGAGTCGCCGGGCTGTCCGACAACATTCGCGTGCGCTCGATCATCGGCCGCTTTCTCGAGCATTCGCGGGTGTTCTATTTCCACGCCGAAGGGCGCGAGGACGTCTGGTTGTCGTCGGCCGACTGGATGGAACGCAATCTGTTCCGCCGCGTCGAGATCGCCACCCCGGTGCTCGACCGCGCCGCACGCGCCAAGGTCATCGAGGAAGGACTGAAAGTGCACTGGCGCTACCCGGCCAACGCCTGGGACATGGACGGCGACGGCAACTGGCGCCGGGCACGCGGATGGCGCAAGGGGCGTTCGAGCCAGCTCGCGCTGGTCGAGGCCCGTGCGCCGACCTGAACTCAGTTCGCCACGTCGCCGCCGACCAGCCTCGCCGCCGGGAACCGCGCGCAGAAGGTGCTGCCCTGGCCGACGCGGCTGCTGACGCGCAGTTCGGCCTGGTGGCGCATCAGCACGTGCTTGACGATCGCCAACCCAAGCCCGGTGCCGCCCGACTCGCGCGAGCGTCCGCGGTCGACACGGTAGAAGCGTTCGGTCAGCCGCGGGATGTGCTCGGCGGCGACTCCGATGCCTGAATCCTGCACGCTGAACTCGGCGTAGCTTTCGCCTTCGTCGCGCCGCACCACGCGCCAGCCGATCACCACCCGCCCGCCGGGCGGCGTGTAGCGCACCGCGTTGCTCACCAGGTTGCTGAACGCGCTGGTCAATTCGGCGCTTGCGCCGCGCAGGTCGCCTGCATCGGCGCTGGCTTCCACGACGTGCCGCCCTTGCGACAGCGCACGCGCCTCGGCCGCGAGCCGCTCGACCATCGGGCCCATGCGCACGACCTCCTCGACCGGCTGGTGCGGATCGCCCTCCAGGTGCGCCAGGGTCAGCAGGTCCGCGACCAGGCTGCGCATGCGGTCGGACTGCTCCTGCATCAGCACCAGCATGCGCTCGCGCTCGGCCTCGCTCAACTCGAGGGTGCGCATCGATTCGATGAACCCGGCGATCACGGTCAGCGGCGTCTTGATCTCGTGCGACACGTTGGCGACGAAATCGCGGCGCATCGCCTCGGTGCGCTCAGCCTGGGTCACGTCGCGCGACAGCAGCAGCTTGTGCCCGTCGCCGTAAGGGATGACCTGGATATTGAGCAGCAGCGTCCCGAACGACCCGCTGCGCCGCATCAGCAGCGGCTCGACGAATCGCTTCGCCGCCATGTAGGCGAAGAATTCCGGATTGCGGATCAGATGCACCGCGTGCTGGCGCAAATCGCGCTGCGCGTCCAGGCCGAAATGCTCCGCCGCGGTCGCGTTGCACCAGTCGATCTGGCCGCTGGAGTCGATCAGCATGACGCCGTTGGGCGACGCCTGCAGGGCTTCGATGAAGCGCTGCAGCTTGTCCTCCTCGCGCTGCAGCCGCCCCTCCCAGATGCGCAGCTGCCGCGCGCTGCGGTACATCGCCTCGGCCCACACGCCATGCAGCACCGGAAGCCGCTCGCGCGACGGCCAGCGCAGCCAGCGCAACAGCCTGGCCAGCTGCACCGTGTCGCGCAGCAGCACGGCCAGCGCCACGCCCAGCACGGCCAGCGCAGCGCCGGAGACGCCGCCGTACCACGCTCCGAGCGCGGCCGGGAACCCCGCGAGCAGCAGCAGCGCGCCGAGCCTCACCGCGACGATGCGCGGCACGCTGCCGGATGTGCCGACTTCGATCGCCACCGGTGCTGCGGCTTCAGTGCGCGGGCGCGCGCTGCGTGAAACGATAGCCCGCGCCGCGCACGGTCTCGACGAGTTCGGCGCAATGTGCCGGGGCCAGCGCTTCGCGCAGCCGCTTGATGTGCACGTCGACGGTGCGCTCCTCGATGAACACGTGGTCGCCCCAGACCTTGTCGAGCAGCGCGGCACGGCTGTGCACGCGCTCGGGATGGGTCATCATGAAGTGCAGCAACTTGAACTCGGTCGGCCCCAGACGCAGTTCGCGCTCGACCCCGTCGGCGGTATAGGTCACGCGCCGGGTGCCGGGATCGACGGCCAGACCACCGGCCCGCACCGGCTCGTCGTTGAGCTGCGGCGCGCGTCGACGCAGCACGGCGCGGATGCGCGCCAGCAGCTCCTTGGGCGAAAACGGCTTGGTGATGTAGTCGTCGGCACCGGCGTCCAGCCCGGTGATGGTATCCGCCTCCTCGCTGCGCGCGGTCAGCAGGATCAGCGGAATATCGCGCGTGCGCGCGCCGGAGCGAAGCTCGCGCGCCAGCGCCACGCCGGACATGCCCGGCAGCATCCAGTCGATCAGCATCACGTCAGGCAGCACGTCGCGGATCAGCCGCAGCGCATCCTCGGCGCTCGCGGCCAGGATCGGGCAATGCCCGGCATGCCGCAGGTTGACCGCCAGCAATTCGGCGATCGCTGGCTCGTCTTCGACGATCAGGATATTGCTCGACATTGCAGAGTCACAGGGTTCCGGCAACTTCGTTGAACGCTTCCTTGTTGTGGCGCACGTCGGTGCCGCGCACAACATAGATCACGAACTCGGCGATGTTCTTGGCGTGGTCTCCGATGCGTTCGATCGCCTTGGCGATGAACACCAGATCGAGGCTGGCCGAGATGTTGCGAGGGTCTTCCATCACATAGGTGATGAGCTTGCGCATGAACGTATCGAACTCGGCGTCGATCGCGCTGTCGGCGGTGACGATGTCGACTGCTGCCTTTTCGTCGAGCCGTGCGAAGGCATCGAGCGCGCGGCGCACCTGATCGACCGCCAGGTCGGCGGAGCGGCCGATTTCGTTGAACGAAATGCTCAGGTTCGATCCTTCCTCGATCAGATCGCGCGCCATCCGCGCGACGCGATCGGCCTCGTCGCCGACGCGCTCGAGATTGGTCACCGTTTTCGAGATCGCCATCATCAGCCGCAGATCGCGTGCGGTCGGCTGGCGCTTGGCGATGATCTGCGCCACGTCGGCGTCGATTTCGACCTCGAGCTGGTTGACCCGCTTTTCGTTCAGCAGGACGCCGCGCGCCGAGTCGAGATCGAAATGCCGCAACGCGTAGATCGCCTGCGCGATCTGCGACTCGACGAGCCCGCCCATTTCGAGCACGCGGGTCGAAATGGCGCTGATCTCGGCGTCGAATTGGGTTGAAAGATGCTTGTCCATGCTTGATTCTCCAGGCTCAGCCGAAGCGGCCGGTGATGTAGTCCTCGGTTTCCTGCCTCTTCGGCTTGAGAAACAGCTGGTTGGTCGAACCGAACTCGACAACTTCGCCGAGATACATATACGCGGTGTAGTCGGACACGCGCGCGGCCTGCTGCATGTTGTGGGTGACGATGACCACCGTGTAATCGTTCTTCAGCTCGGTGACGAGCTCCTCGACCTTGGCCGTCGAGATCGGATCGAGCGCCGAGGTCGGCTCGTCGAGCAGCAGGACTTCGGGCTTGATCGCGATCGCGCGCGCGATGCACAGGCGCTGTTGCTGGCCGCCCGACAGGCTCATTCCGCTCTGGCCGAGCTTGTCCTTGATCTCGTCCCACAGCCCGGCACGCGTCAAGCTGGCCTCGACACGCTCGTCCATTTCGGCGCGACTCAATCGTTCATACAAGCGCACGCCGAAGGCGATGTTCTCGTAGATCGACATCGGGAACGGCGTCGGCTTCTGGAACACCATGCCCACGCGCGCGCGCAGCAGCGACACATCGACGTCCTTGGCCAGGATGTCGCGTCCGTCGAGCAGAACTTCGCCCTCGGTGCGCTGCTCGGGGTACAGCTCGTACATGCGGTTGAAAACCCGCAGCAGCGTCGATTTGCCGCAGCCCGACGGGCCGATGAACGCCGTCACCTGGCGGTCGTAGACATCCAGCGAGACGTCCTTGACCGCACGGAACTTGCGGTAGTAGAAGTTGAGCTTGCGTACCGACAAGCGCACGGGCAGCGCCGCATTCGGTTCGGCTGCAGCTTGATTCATGATCGGATCTCGGATCTCGGACTTGGACTCGACGCGCCCCGGATGCTTCGCAGACGGCGTCAAAACTTCCTGCGCAGGAAAATTCGGGTTGCGATATTGATCGCCAGCACGACGGCGATGACGAGGAATGCTGCGGCGTACGCCAGTGCGTGCGCCGAAGCGAACGGCTGGTTGATGAAACTCCAGATGACGTAAGTCAGGTAACCGACCGGCTCGTGCGTGAGCTTGCCGTTCCACATGTAGTTGGACCAACCCGCGGTGTAGATCAGCGGCGCGGTCTCGCCGACCGAGATCGCCAGCGACAGCAGCACCCCGGTGATCACTCCCGAGCGGGCTGCCGGCAGCAGGACTCTGAAAACCACCTGATGCTCCCTGCCGCCCAGCGCGTAGCCGGCCTCGCGCAAGCTGGACGGGTTCTGTCGCATCGCCAGTTCGGTGAAGCGCGCGATGTACGGCACGATCAGGATCGCCAGGGTGATCGCTCCGGCCAGCGCCGAGAACTGCCAGCCCAGGCCCTCGACCAGGGTGACGTAGCTGAAGTACCCGAGAACGATCGACGGGACTCCGGTGAGCACGTCGGCGAGGAAACGCACCACGCTGCCCCAGGCTCCCTTGCCGAATTCGGCCAGGTACACGCCGGTGATGACTCCGACCGGCGCGGCAAACAGCAAGGCCCCGGCGCTCATGACCAGAGTCCCCTCGATGGCATTGAGCAGGCCGCCGCTGATGCCATTGGTGACCTGGGTGAACACCTCCAGGTTCAGCGCCTGCGCGCCGCGCGACAACACGGTCCACAGGATGTCGGCCAGCGGAACGACGACGAGCAGGAACGACACCGCGCAGAGCAGGCCGAAGACGATCGCGCCCGAGCGCCGCCGGGCGGACACGCGCAGCACGGGCTCAGGCGCCGACTGCGACGCGTCGCGTGAGGAGACGAGCGATGACATTGACGATGACTGCGATGATGAGAAGAACAAGGGCGATTTCCGCCAGCGATCGCACCGCCATGCCGCTGGTGTCCTGCAACGCGCTGTCGAGCTGCGAGGCGATGAACGCCGCCATGCTGGTGATCGGACTGTAGAGATTGCCCGGCAGGTAGTTCAGCGCACCGCCGCTGACCATCAGCACGGCCATGGTTTCGCCGAGCGCGCGCCCCAGCGCCAGGATCACGGCGCCGATCAGCGGCGTGCGCACCGCCGGAAGCATCGCACGCCGCAGCACCTCGGCACGCGTGGCGCCCAGCGCGAAGCACGACTCGCGCAACTCACGCGGAACGCGGCGCAGGGCCTCGACCAGCGTGCTCGAAATCACCGGCAGGACCATCAGCGCCAGCACCAGGCTGGCGGTGAGCAGGCCGAAGCCGCTGGTCGCCGGAGTCGAGACGAATTTGACGAACGGCAGCGCTGCACCGAGCGCCGGCGCCAGGTATTTCAGCGTCAGCGGAGCCAGGACTTCCAGCCCCCAGAGCCCGTAGACCACGCTGGGCACCATGGCCAGCAGCTCGGCAACCTGCGCGAACGCGCCGCTGAGCTTGTGCGGTGCGTACTCGACCAGGTACAGAGCCACGCCGATGCCCACGGGAACCGCGATCAGCAGCGCCAGCGCCGAGCTGGCCAGCGTGCCGACGATGAACACCCAGATGCCATAGTGCGCGCCAGGCGGGACCTGCACACCGCGCACCTGGACCGTGTTGGCGTACAGGTTACCCAGGCTCCAGGTGTCGGAGAAGAGGAAACCGAAACCGTTGAATCGGATTGCCGGCCACGAGTACGCGGTGAGGAAGACGACCACGGCGATCAGTGCCAACGGAATCAGCGCCGAAACCGCCTGCAGCCCGTATCGAAACAACCGCTTGCCTGGTGCCCGCATCCCAACCCACCCATCGTATGAAAGCGCCGGGCCCCGTTGACGGGATCCCGGCGCCACCGGCGCGCGCCGCTGCCGGCGCGCGCACCCTGCCCGCGCTTACTGGATCTTCGCGATCTGCGCCTTGCTCAGGCCTTGCACACGCGCCGGCAGCGCGATGAAGCGCACCGCGTCGAGGTACTTGGCCGCGTTGCCGCCGTCGGACTCGACAGCCCAGGAAAGGAACGCCTTGATCGCCTTGGCGTTCTCGGGGTTCGCCTGCTTGGCGTTGACGATCGCGTATTCGTAGTTGATGATCGGATACGAGCTGGCGCCCGGAGCGAACACCAGACTGATGCGCTCGTCGGTCGGGGTCTTGCCGATCAGCTCGGCAGCGGCCGCGCTGACGGTGTGCGCGTCAGGCAGCAGGAACTTGCCGGCGCGGTTCTTCAGCATCGCGGTGCCCAGGCCGGCCTTGGCGACCTGCGCGTGGAAGCTCACGCCGATGTATGCCACCGAGTACGGGGTCTGCTGGCAAGCCTGGACCATGCCAGGATTGCCGTTGGCGCCGATTCCGCCCTGCACCGCAGGCCAGCTGATGGTCGTGCCAAAACCGACGCTGTTGTTCCACGACGGGGTCGAGAACGACAGGTACTGGCTGAAGATGAACGTGTCGCCACTGCCGTCGGTGCGATGGATCGGCACGATGGCGTGGTTGGGCAGCTTGACTCCGGGGTTCAGCGCCTTGATCTGCGCGTCGTCCCAGTTCTTGATCTTGCCGTCGTAGATGCCGGCGAGCACCGGACCGTCGAGCTTGAGGTGCTTGGCGTTCAGGCCGGGGACGTTGAAGTTGACCGTCTGGGCAGAAATGGCAAGCGGAATATTCAGGATGCTCGGGTTCTGCTTGATCTGACCGTCGCTCATGTACGCGTCGGAAGCTCCGATCTGAGCCACGCCGGAAATGGCTTGCGCGATTCCGGTGCCGCTGCCGGTGCCTTGCGTGGTGATGCGCAGTCCAGCGTGCGCCTTGGTGTAGTCGGGAACCCACAGGTTGAACAGCGGGTACAGCAGCGTGGATCCGGTCTCCAGCAGCGTCACGCCCGAGGCGGCTTGGGCGGCCATCGGTACGAAGGTGGTGGCGACGGCCAGCCCGGCGCCGACAAGCGCCAGCTTGATCTGCTGGCGGCGGGAAGTGGTGATCGACATGCGTAGTTCTCCTGAGGTCATGCACCGGTCAGTGGCCGGTGACAGGAACCGCATTGGACGCCCCGATTATGACACTTTCGTGAAAACATCCGAAATGCCATCGGGCGCGCGAACGCCGTCGTCCTCACTCCTGTCGCAACGCATCGGCGAGGCGCTGTGCGCGGCTGCGGCCGAACGCCGGGTCCGGGTGCTCGACCATGATGCGCAGGACCGGCTCGGTCCCGCTGGGCCGGACCAGCAGCCTGCCGCTGCCGTCGAGGGCACGCTCGACCTCGGCGCGCGCATGCGCGAACGCCGCGTGCTGCTGCCAGTCGACTCCCGGCGCCAGCCGCACGTTGACCAGGGTCTGCGGGTACAGCTGCAGCGCTGCGAGCTGCGCATCGAGCGGCGATTGGCGGCGCACCACCAGCTCGAGCAGCTGCAACGCGGCGACGATGCCGTCTCCGGTGGTATGGCGGTCGAGCAGCAGCAAATGGCCCGAACCCTCGCCGCCGAGCTGCCAGCCGCGCGCCAGCAACGCCTCGAGCACGTAGCGGTCACCGACCGCGGCGCGCACGAACTCGATTCCGGCGCCATCGAGCGCGCGCTCGACCGCCAGGTTGGTCATCAAGGTGCCGACCACGCCCGGCGGCCTGCGGTCCATCGCCAGCAGGTAAAGCAGCTCGTCGCCGTTGAACAGCCGCCCATCGCGGTCGACCATCTGCAGCCGGTCGGCGTCGCCGTCGAGCGCGATTCCGTAGTCGGCGCGGTTGGCGCGCACGGCACGGATCAGCGCGTCGGGCGCGGTGGCGCCGACCTCGCGGTTGATGTTGAACCCGTCCGGCGCGGCGCCGATCGGGATCACGTCGGCGCCCAGTTCGTGGAACACCGCGGGCGCGATGTGATAGGCCGCGCCGTGCGCGCAATCGACCACCAGGCGCAGCCCTTTGAGCGTCAGGTGGTTCGGGAAGGTGCTCTTGCAGAACTCGATGTAGCGTCCGGCGGCGTCGTCGAGCCGACGCGCCTTGCCGAGCTGCTCCGATGCCACGCACCCCTCGGCCGACGGCAGCGCGGCCTCGACCTCGCGCTCCCAGCTGTCGGGCAGTTTGCTGCCGGTGGCGGAAAAGAACTTGATGCCGTTGTCGTCGTACGGATTGTGCGACGCGCTGATCACCACGCCGAGGTCCAGGCGCAGCGCGCGCGTCAGGTAGGCCACGCCCGGCGTGGGCAGCGGTCCGACCAGCACCACGTCGCACCCGGCGGCGGCGAAGCCGCATTCGAGCGCGGCCTCGAGCATGTAGCCCGAGACCCGGGTGTCCTTGCCGATCAGCACCGTCGGGCGCGCGATGCCTGCGCCGCGCAGCACCCGCCCGGCGGCGTGCCCAAGGCGCAGGCCGAACTCGGGAACGATCGGGCTGCGCCCGACGCGCCCACGCACCCCGTCGGTGCCGAAATAGGTACGACTCATGCGATCTCCATGCTGGATTGAGGATCCATCGCGTGCCACACCGCGAGCGCGTCGACGGTGGCGGCGACGTCGTGCACGCGCACGACGTGCGCGCCGGCGGCCACGCAGGCCAGCGCCGCGGCCAGGCTGCCCGGCAGCCGCTGCGCCGGCGGCCGCCCGGCCATGCCGCCGATCATCGACTTGCGCGACACCCCGACCAGCAGCGGCTGACCGAGCGCGGCGATCTGCGGCAGGCCGCGCGCCAGCGTCACATTGTGCTGCAGGGTCTTGCCGAAGCCGAAGCCCGGATCGACGCAGATCCGCGTCGCGTCGACGCCGCGCGCGCGCAGCGCGTCGATGCGCGCGCGCAGGAAGTCGCCGACTTCGGCCACCACGTCGGTGTAGTGCGGCGCATGCTGCATGTCGCACGGCGCTCCCTGCATGTGCATCAGGCACACGCCGGCGCCGGAGCCGGCGACCAGCTCCTCGGCTCCGGGCTCGCGCAGCGCGCGGATGTCGTTGATGATGTCGACGCCCAGCTCGAGCGCGCGCGCCATCGTCGCAGTCTGGTAGGTATCGAGCGAAAGCGGCACGCGCCAGGCATGCAGTTCGCGCAGCAACGCGCCGACGCGCCGCCACTCCTCGCCGCTGTCGACCGGCTGCGCACCTGGACGGGTCGATTCGCCGCCGACGTCGAGCAGGTCGGCTCCTTCGTCGAGCAGGCGGCGGGCATGGGCCAGCGCGGAGTCGAATCCGGCGTGCTGGCCGCCGTCGGAGAACGAGTCCGGGGTCACGTTGACGATTCCCATGACCAGCGGACGGTGCAGCGGCAGGCGGAAACGCCCTGCGCTCCAGACAAGCGGTGGCGTGGCGGACATCGGGCTCGCAAAAAAAAGCCCGGACACCCGTCCGGGCCGTCGGTTCATGCCGCGGCGCTCAGGCCGCGGCCGGTGCGTCCCCGGTCACGCCAGTGGCGCGGCCACTGCTCGGCGGCTGGCCGCTCGGCGCGGCACCCGGCGGGCGCGGCGCACGTGGCGGGCGCCCGGCCATGATGTCGTCGATCTGCTCGGAATCGATCGTCTCCCATTCGAGCAGCGCGTGCGCCATGGCTTCGATCTTGTCCTTGTTCGCCTCGATCAGCTGGCGGGCCAGCGCGTACTGCTCGTCGATGATGCGGCGGATCTCAGCGTCGACCTTCTGCATCGTCTGCTCGGAGACGTGGGTGGTCTTGGTGATCGAGCGGCCGACGAACACCTCGCCCTCGTTCTCCGCGTAGACCATCGGCCCCAGCGAATCGGACATGCCATAACGCGTGACCATGTCGCGCGCCAGCTGGGTCGCGCGCTCGAAGTCGTTCGACGCTCCGGTGGTCATCTGGTTCATGAACACCTCCTCGGCGATGCGGCCGCCGAACAGCACCGAGATCATGCTCAGGATGCGATCGCGCCCCATGCTGTAGCGGTCGATTTCGGGCAGCTGCATCGTCAGCCCGAGCGCGCGACCGCGCGGAATGATCGTGACCTTGTGCACCGGGTCGGTCTGCGGCATCAGCCGAGCCACCAGCGCATGGCCGGCCTCGTGGTACGCGGTGTTGCGCCGCTCGTCCTCGGGCATGACCATCGAGCGGCGCTCGGCGCCCATCATGATCTTGTCCTTCGCGCGCTCGAAGTCCTCCATCTCGACCAGGCGGCCGTTGCGCCGGGCGGCGAACAGCGCCGCCTCGTTGACCAGATTGGCCAGATCGGCGCCGGAGAAACCGGGCGTGCCGCGCGCGATGATGTCGGCACGCACGTCGGGTCCGCACGGCGCCTTGCGCATGTGCACGACCAGGATCTGCTCGCGGCCGCGGATGTCGGGCAGCTGCACGTAGACCTGGCGGTCGAAACGTCCCGGGCGCAACAGCGCCGGGTCGAGGATGTCGGGCCGGTTGGTTGCCGAAATGACGATCACGCCCAGGTTGGTGTCGAAGCCGTCCATCTCGACCAGCATCTGGTTCAACGTCTGCTCGCGCTCGTCGTTGCCTCCGCCCAGGCCGGCGCCGCGGTGGCGGCCGACCGCGTCGATTTCATCGATGAAGATGATGCACGGCGCGTGCTTCTTCGCGGTCTCGAACATGTCGCGAACCCGCGACGCGCCGACACCGACGAACATCTCGACGAAATCCGAACCCGAAATCGAGAAGAACGGCACCTTGGCTTCGCCGGCGACCGACTTGGCCAGCAAGGTCTTGCCGGTTCCGGGCGGGCCGACGAGCAGCACGCCGCGCGGAATGCGGCCTCCGAGTTTCTGGAATTTCTGCGGATCGCGCAGGAAGTCGACCAGTTCCTTGACCTCTTCCTTCGCCTCGTCGCAGCCGGCGACGTCGGCGAACGTCACCGTGTTGCTCGACTCGTCGAGCAGCCTGGCCTTGGATTTGCCGAAACTGAAAGCGCCGCCGCGGCCGCCGCCTTGCATCTGGCGCATGAAGTAGACCCAGACGCCGATCAGAAGCAGCATCGGGAACCACGAAATCAGGATCTGCATCAGGAACGACTGTTCCTCACGCGGCGCACCGACGACCTGCACGCCGTCCTTCATCAAGTCGCCGGTCATCCACAGGTCACCCGGCGAAGTCAGCGTATAGCGGTTGCCGTCGGTCGTCGTCACGTCGAGCAGGCCGCTCTGGTGCACGACCACCTTCTTGACGTGGCCCTGCTTGGCCTGCTGCATGAACTGCGTGTAGGTGACGGTCGCCGTCGGCGCCGTATGGTCGAACTGCTTGAACACGGTAAAGAGCACCAGCCCGATCACCAGCCAGATTGCGACTTTCGAAAACCATTGATTGTTCAAGACAGACTCCTGGAGGCCCTCTGCGCGCCGTGGGCCATGCGATCGAATCAGACTTCAATCTGCGTCCGATTCTAGGCGAATCAAGGTGTACGGCCTTGATTTGTTGCTCAATGGCCGTCACCGCTCGGATCTTTTGCTTTTCTCTATCGGTTCATGATAGTCGATAGCGTCGAACGTTGCTCGCGCACGCCGGTGCCGAGCACGAACACCTCGGCCGAACGGTCGCGCGAAGCCTTCGGCTTGAGCGTCTTGACCACGCTGAACTGATGTTTGAAACGCGCCACGATCTGGCTGAAGTAGCCGGTGTGGAAGCTTTTGATCAGCAACGCGCCGTCGGGCTGAAGCCAGTTCGCGGCAAAGTCCAGCGCAAGCTCTGCCAGGTGTTCGATGCGCGCCGCGTCGGCCGACGCGATTCCCGACAGATTGGGCGCCATGTCCGAGAGCACGACATCGACGCGCCGACCGTGCAGCGCGGCCTCGAGTTGCTGCAGCGCTTCGGGTTCGCGGAAATCGCCCTGAATGAACTGCACGCCGTCGACCGGATCCATCGGCAGCAGGTCGAGGGCGACGATCGCGCCGGCGCCGGCAGCCCCGAGCTTGCGCGCGAGGTACTGCGACCAGGCCCCCGGCGCGCTGCCCAGATCGACGACGACCTGCCCCGGGCGCAGCAGCCGGTGGGCCTCGTCGATCTCACGCAGCTTGTAAACCGCGCGCGAGCGGAAATTGTCCTTCTGCGCAAGCTTGACGTACGGATCGGTCAGGTGCTCGTTCAGCCAGGCTTTGTTGAAGCGATTTTTCTTCATCTCGGACACGCCGCCCGCGGCGCGATGGATAATTCGGACATGACAACCTTGCTCCTGACCCCCGCGCAGCGCAGCGAAAAGCGCGCCCAAGCCCACGGCCTCAAGCCCACCGTGCTGATCGGCGACCAGGGCCTGAGCGCCGCCGTGCTGGCCGAAATCGACCGCGCGCTGGCCGCGCACGGATTGATCAAGGTTCGCGTCGCCGGCGACGACCGCGACGCGCGCGCCGCCATGCTCGAAGCCATCTGCGCACAACTCGGCGCCGCTGCGGTGCAAAGCATCGGCCGCATGCTGGTGCTGTATCGGCCACTGCCCGACAAAGCTGCCCCGGCCGCCGCGCCTGCCGCCTCCGGCAGGCGCGCACCGCGCCAGGTCAAGGTCGTCGTACCCAGCTCCAGCCCGACGCACCGCGCGAAAATCAAACGCGTGACGCTGCTGGGCAACGAGCGGCTGACCCCCAGCGGCCAGGTCAAGCGTGCCAAGCCGCGGCAGACCAGCGCCAAGAAGAAGGCGCCCTGAGCGCGCCGCTCAGTGCTGCGGCAAGGTCCAGACATAGACCAGCACGCAGGCTGTCTGCGCCAGATACACGGCGCTGGCCGCGACGTGCCACAAGCCGGCGTCGGCTGCGCCCGACGCCGCCGCCGCGAGCAGCCGCGGCACCACGCCGAACTCGCCGAGAATGTCGAGTGCCAGCGCCGCAGCGACGAGCAGCAAGGGCCGCGAGCGGGCCAGCGTCGGCTCGCGCGCGCGCTCGAATGCGAGCAGGATCCCGGCGCACGCCACTCCGGCGAGCGCCATCGCATGGAACATCCTGCTGGCCACTTCGGCCGCCAGCATCTTCTGCGGCACCACCATGAACGCGGTCGGCGCACCGATCGCGCCAACGGCGACCAGGCCGCCCAGCCAAAGCGCGGCGACCAGATACCGCAACCGCGTCGCGTCGTGCGCGCTCACGCGTAGCGCACCTTGACGATTTCGTAGCTGCGCACGCCGCCGGGGGCGACGACTTGCGCGACGTCGCCTGCCTCCTTGCCGATCAGCGCGCGTGCGATCGGCGAACTGACCGAGATCATGCCGAGCTTCAGATCGGCCTCGTCGTCGCCGACGATCTGGTAGACGGCTTCCTCGCCGCTGTTCTCGTCGGCCAGTTCAACGGTGGCGCCGAACACCACACGGCCATCGGCGTCGATTTCGGCCGGATCGATGATCTGCGCCGACGACAGTTTGCCTTCGATTTCCTTGATCCGGCCTTCGATGAAGCCCTGGCGATCCTTGGCCGCGTCGTATTCGGCGTTCTCCGACAGATCGCCCTGCGCGCGCGCCTCGGCAATGGCCTGGATGACGGCATGACGGTCGACGGTCTTCAGACGCTGCAGCTCGGCCCGAAGCTTGTCGGCGCCGCGGCGGGTCATGGGAGTGGGCATGGGAACATTCCGTTCAAAAAAGACGAAACGCCGCAGCAGTGCACTGCTACGGCGCCCGATTGACGACTGCGCTCAGTTTGCCAAACGCAACGAACGATGTAAAGACTGCAACGGGTGCACCGCCAGCTGATCGAGGCACTTCATGCCCTCGACCGCGGCCTCGGCACCGGCGATGGTGGTGAACGTCGCGATCCGGTTGGCCAGCGCGGTGATGCGGATCGCGCGCGAATCCACAATCGCGTTGCGCCGCTCCTCGACGGTGTTGACGACCAGCGCGATGTCGCCGTTCTTCATCATGTCGACGACGTTCGGGCGGCCCTCGGTGACCTTGTTGACGGTTTCCACTTCGATGCCGGCCTGCTGCAGCGCGACCGCGCTGCCGCGGGTGGCCACCAGGGCGAAACCGAGGGTGGCGAGGTCGCGCGCGACCTCGACCATCCTCGGCTTGTCGGCGTTCTTCACCGACAGGAAGACCTTCGACGGACGGCCGTTTCCGGGCACCGGCAAACGGGTCCCGGCACCGATCTGCGACTTCACGAACGCTTCGCCGAAGCTGCTGCCGACCCCCATGACTTCGCCGGTGGATTTCATTTCCGGGCCCAGGATCGGGTCGACCCCGGGGAACTTGACGAACGGGAAAACCGCCTCCTTGACGCTGTAATAGCCGGGGACGACTTCCCCTCGAACCCCCTGCTGCGCCAGGCTGCGCCCGACCATGCAGCGCGCGGCGATTTTCGCCAGTTGCAAGCCGGTGGCCTTCGACACGAACGGCACGGTGCGCGACGCGCGCGGGTTGACCTCGAGCACGAAAATGCGCTCCTCGTCTGCGTCGTGCTGGATCGCGAACTGCACGTTCATCAGCCCGACGACGTTGAGGCCGCGAGCCATCTCGACCGTCTGCCGCTTGAGCTCGGCAACGGTCGCTGCGCTCAGCGAGTACGGCGGCAGCGAACACGCCGAATCGCCCGAATGCACGCCGGCCTGTTCGATGTGCTCCATGACCCCGGCGACGAATACCCGTTCGCCGTCGCAGATCGCGTCGACGTCGCATTCGATGGCGTCGTTCAGGAAACGGTCGAGCAGCACCGGCGAGTCGTTCGACACCTTGACCGCCTCGCGCATGTAGCGCTCCAGGTCGCGTTGCTCGTGGACGATTTCCATCGCCCGTCCGCCGAGCACGTAGCTCGGGCGCACGACCAGCGGATAGCCGATGTCTTCGGCGCGCGCGATCGCCTCGTCCTCCGAGCGCGCGGTGCGGTTCGGCGGCTGCAGCAGTTGCAGCCGGTTGATCAGCTGCTGGAAGCGCTCGCGGTCTTCGGCGGCGTCGATCATGTCCGGGCTGGTGCCGATGATCGGAACCCCGGCGGCTTCAAGCGCCAGCGCCAGCTTCAGCGGAGTCTGGCCGCCGTACTGCACGATCACTCCCTTGGGCTGCTCCTTGTCGACGATCTCGAGCACGTCCTCAAGGGTCAGCGGTTCGAAATACAGCCGATCCGAGGTGTCGTAGTCGGTCGACACGGTCTCGGGGTTGCAGTTGACCATGATGGTCTCGTAGCCGTCCTCGCGCAGCGCCAGCGCGGCGTGCACGCAGCAGTAGTCGAACTCGATGCCCTGGCCGATGCGGTTCGGTCCGCCGCCGAGGACGATGATCTTGTCACGCGTGCTCGGCTCGGCCTCGCACTCGTCCTCGTAGGTCGAATACAGGTACGCGGTCTGCGTGGCGAACTCGGCCGCGCAGGTGTCGACGCGCTTGTACACCGGGCGCACACCGAGTTCGTGGCGGCGCCGGCGCACCTGCGCCTCGCTGCTCTTGAGCAGGTGCGCGAGCCGGCGGTCGGAAAACCCCTTGCGCTTGAGCCAGCGCAGGTCGTCGGCCTCGAGCGCTTCGAGCCGGGTGCGCTCGAGCGCAAGCTCGGTATCGACAATGTCCTTGATCTGCGCCAGGAACCACGGATCGATTCGGGTCAGCTGGTGCACCTCGTCGACGCTGAAACCCTGCGCCAGCGCGTCGCCGAGATACCAGATGCGCTCGGGGCCGGGCTCGCCGAGCTCGCGCTCGATCAGCTCGCGATCGGTCGTCTTCTGGTTCAGCCCGTCGACTCCGACCTCCAGGCCGCGCAGCGCCTTCTGGAAGCTTTCCTGGAAGGTGCGGCCGATGGCCATGACCTCGCCGACCGACTTCATCTGCGTGGTCAGGTGCGCGTCGGCCTGCGGGAACTTCTCGAACGCGAAACGCGGCACCTTGGTCACCACGTAGTCGATGGTCGGCTCGAACGACGCCGGGGTGGCGCCGCCGGTGATGTCGTTGCGCAGTTCGTCCAGGGTGTAGCCGACCGCCAGCTTGGCCGCGACCTTGGCGATCGGGAAGCCGGTGGCCTTCGACGCCAGCGCCGACGAGCGCGACACCCGCGGGTTCATCTCGATGACGATCATGCGCCCGTCGGCCGGATTGATCGCGAACTGCACGTTCGAACCTCCGGTGTCGACGCCGATCTCGCGCAGCACCGCGATGCTGGCGTCGCGCATGATCTGGTATTCCTTGTCGGTCAGCGTCTGCGCCGGCGCCACGGTGATCGAGTCCCCGGTGTGCACGCCCATCGGGTCGAGGTTCTCGATCGAGCAGACGATGATGCAGTTGTCGCGGCTGTCGCGCACGACCTCCATCTCGAATTCCTTCCAGCCGATCAGCGACTCCTCGATCAGCAGCTCCGAGGTCGGCGACGCTTCCAGGCCGCGCTTGCAGATGACTTCGAACTCCTCGGGGTTGTAGGCGATGCCGCCGCCGGTGCCGCCCAGCGTGAAGCTCGGCCGGATGATCGCCGGGAAGCCGATGGTTTTCTGCACGGCCCAGGCCTCGTCCATGCTGTGGGCAATGCCCGAGCGCGCCGAGCCCAGGCCGATGCGGGTCATCGCGTCCTTGAACTTGCTGCGGTCCTCGGCCATGTCGATGGCAGCCGGCCGCGCGCCGATCAGCTCGCAGCCGTACTTGTCGAGCACACCGTTGCGATGCAGGTCCAGCGCGCAGTTCAGCGCCGTCTGCCCGCCCATCGTCGGCAGGATCGCGTCCGGCCGCTCGCGCGCGATGATCGACTCGACGACCTGCCAGGTGATCGGTTCGATGTACGTCACGTCGGCGGTTTCCGGGTCGGTCATGATCGTCGCCGGATTGCTGTTGACCAGCACGACGCGGTAACCCTCCTCGCGCAGCGCCTTGCACGCCTGCGCGCCGGAGTAGTCGAATTCGCAGGCCTGGCCGATGACGATGGGGCCGGCGCCGATGATCAGGATGCTCTGGAGGTCTGTGCGCTTGGGCATGGGCGAGTGGAAATCGTGGGTGGCTGGGCGCGGCTTACACGCTGGCGGTGGCCAGGCGCACGCTGAAGGCCATGAACAGGACGCCGACCGTGCCGCCGAGGGTCGCGGCGATGCGACGATGGCGACGGAACGCGGCCGCCAGGCCGGAGCCGGCGAAGATCAGCGTCGACAGGTACAGCGCGCTGAAGAACTGCACGATCGCGCCGAGGATGACGAAAGTCAGTGCCGGGTGCGGGTAAGCCGGGTCGACGAACTGGGCGAAGAATGACAGGTAGAACAGAATCGCTTTCGGATTCAGCAGACTGATCAGCAGCGCCTTGCCGAACGGATGTGCGGCATCGACGCGCGCCGGCTCGGGCGCCGGCGCCTCGGCGCTGCGCCAGCGCCTGAGCGCGGCGCGCAGCATCGCCAGCCCGATCCACGCCAGGTACGCTGCGCCGACGATCTTGACCACCACGAACAGCCCGACCACCGAGCGCAGCAATCCGGCCAGACCGACCGCGGTCAGCAGCATCAGCACCGAATCGCCGAGGAACACGCCGCAGGCGCCGACGTAGCCGGCGCGCACCCCGCGTTGCGCCGCCACGCTGAGCACGTACAGCGAGTTGGGCCCGGGCAGCAGCACGATGAACACCACGCCGAGCACGTACAGCCCGAGGTCGGTGACGCCGAAGAATGGGTGCATGGCGGCCAGGCGGACGTTCACGCTGCCGCGCGCTGCTGCATCAGGCCGACGAAACGGTCGAACAACGTGCCGATGTCGTGCGGCCCCGGACTGGCTTCCGGGTGCCCCTGGAAGCAGAACGCCGGGCGGTCGGCGAACTCCAGCCCCTGCAGCGTGCCGTCGAACAGCGAGACGTGCGTGGCGCGCAGCCGGGCGGGCAGGCTGTCGGGGTCGACCGCGAAACCGTGGTTCTGGCTGGTGATGCTGACGCGTCCGCTGGCCAGATCCTTGACCGGGTGGTTCGCGCCGTGGTGGCCGAACTTCATCTTGAACGTGCGCGCGCCGCCGGCCAGCGCCATGATCTGATGCCCGAGGCAGATGCCGAAAGTCGGCACGCCGCTTTCGATCAGCCGCCGCGCGGCGTCGATCGCGTAGTCGCAGGGCTCGGGATCGCCAGGGCCGTTGGACAGGAACACGCCGTCGGGACGCAGCGCAAGCACCGCGTCGGCCGGGGTCTGCGCCGGAACCACGGTGACGCGGCAGCCGCGGTCGGCAAGCAGTCGCAGGATGTTGTATTTCACGCCGAAGTCGTACGCGACGACGTGCAGTCGCGGCGCGCCCTGCACTCCGAAGCCGCAGCCCAGGCGCCACGCGGTTTCGGTCCAGTCGTACGCCTCGGCCGTGCTGACCACGCGCGCCAGGTCCATTCCGGCCAGGCCGGGGAACGCGCGCGCGCCGGCCAGCGCGCGCTCGACCACATCCGGAGTCACCGCGCTGCCGACCGGCAGTGCCAGCAGGCAGCCCGACTGCGCACCGTGGGTGCGCAGCAGGCGCGTCAGGCGCCGGGTATCGATTCCGGCGATCGCCACCGTGCCGGTGCGATGCAGGTATCCGGACAGCGTTTCGGCCTTGCGGAAGTTCGAATCGACCGCGGGCACGTCCTTCACGACCAGGCCGGCGGCGTGCACGCGCGCCGACTCGACATCCTCGGGATTGATTCCGACATTGCCGATGTGCGGGTAGGTCAGGGTGACGATCTGCCGGCTGTAGCTCGGATCGGTGAGGATTTCCTGGTAGCCGGTGATCGCGGTGTTGAACACCACCTCACCGCTGGTCTCGCCCGGCGCACCGATCGAAACCCCATGAAAGACGGTGCCGTCGGCAAGGGCCAAAATCGCTTTGGGTTGCAGCGGCTGCATTGCTATATTCTCCAAACGCGTGCTTCGGTGTCCGTCGGGCGTGCGTCTCACGCGGCGTTCGTTCGCTGCGCAGCGCCTCGTCAGTGCCCTCGGGACCGCCTTGGCTGGGGGTTGATCTGATCGCGGGATCCGATCTATTGCGTGATCTATTGCGTGATCTATTGCGTGATCTATTGCGTATCTTTTGCGTGATTTTGCTTGATCGCGAGATCGGCCCGATGCGCGCGGCGCGCTCGACGACGAGCCGGCACGCAAATCTTTCGGATTATAGCCCTGGCGCGCCGCCGCCTGCAGGGCAAGACCATGGCGACCATTCACCGCAACGCTTCGAGGGACCAGCCGCCGGCCGCGTTGTGGGTCGCGTTCGTCGTCGCGCTGGCGCTGCACGCGCTGGCCTGGTGGGCATGGCGGCAAGCCCACCCGGTTGCAGTGTCGCAGCGCCGCGCCCCGCCCGTGCTGCGCGTTGCCGTGCTGGCGCCCGCACCCGGGCCGCGCGCGGCGCGCGCCGCACCGGCGCCTCGGCACCTTGCATCGAAGCGCCAGTCGCTGCAGCGCCGACACCTCCGGCGACCCGCGCACCCGGCACGCGACGCGCAGACGAACCTGCCGCAGGCACCGGCACGAACGCGGCCGGCGACGCGGGTCGATTCGCGTCCGGCCGCCACTGCCGGCCGCGGCGCTCCGTCGATGACGCCGCCTGCAAGCGCGGCGGCCCCGCCTGCGCCGCCCTCGAGCGCAGCCACTGCGGCGCGCGCGCCGGGGCCGCGGCACGCAGCGGCGTACCTGGACACGCCGAGGCCTCGCTACCCGCGCGCAGCGCGGCGCTTCGGCGAACAGGGACGGGTGCTGCTGCGCGTCGAAGTCGGCACCGACGGCCGCGTGCGCGACGTCCGGCTGCAGACCTCGAGCGGCTACTCCGATCTCGACGACGCCGCGTTGCGGGCGGTTCGCGGCTGGACGTTCGTCGCCGCGCGCGAATCCGGACGCGCGGTCGCCGCGTGGGTCACGGTGCCGGTCGATTTCCGGCTCGGGCGTTGACCGCAGCACCCGCGGCGTGCAAGCGCGGGCGCCGTTCAGCCTCGTTTCAGCTTGAAATGCGGCAAAGCGCCTACACTTGAGGGCAAAGGCGTCAGGCGCGCGCATGCGTGCGGCCGGAATGCTTTCATTCAATGTGTGCAGGAGAGACTGATGGACGACCGCTTCAACCCGCAGCCGACGGTGTATGGCCGGCGCTATGCCGGCAGTGCCGTGGCGCGCAACACCGTGCTGCGCAACACGTACATGCTGCTGGCCATTTCGCTGGTGCCGACCGTGCTCGGCGCGTGGGCCGGTCTGCAGACCGGTCTTGCGCAGTGGATGATGGTGAACCAGGGTATGGGCATGCTGCTGTTCTTCGGCGGCGCGTTCGGCCTGATGTACGCGGTGCAGCGCAACAGCAACTCGGGAATCGGTGTCGCGCTGCTGCTGGGCTTCACCTTCTTCATGGGCCTGATGATGTCGCAGCTGCTCAGCATCGTGCTGGGCCAGGCCAACGGCGTACAGCTGATCGCGCTTGCGTTCGGCGGCACTGCGGTGATCTTCGGCGCGATGGCGTCGCTGGCCACGGTGGTCAAGCGCGACCTCAGCGGACTGACCAAGTTCCTGTTCATCGGAGCCGTGATGCTGATGATCGTCGGGGTCGCGAACATCTGGCTGCAGCTGCCGGCGCTGGTGATCATGTTCTCGGTGGTCGCGATCGGCATTTTCTCGGCGTTCATGATGATCGACGTGCGCCGGGTCCTCGACGGTGGCGAGACCAACTACATCTCGGCCACGCTGGCGATCTACCTCGACCTCTACAACGTGTTCGTCAACCTGCTGTCGCTGCTGAGCATTTTCGGCGGTGGCGGCAGCCGCCGCTGACGCGACACCGCGCAACGGGCCCGGCTCTGCCGGGCCTTTTTTTGCCCCGCGCCGTCATGCCTTGCCGTGTGGTCGCTCGCGCTCCGGAGACCATTCCCGCATCTCCTGCGCAATGAATTCGGCCAATGGCTTGATCTGACCCTTGACGCTCGCGACCTCCAGAGCGTCCATGTAGGCATTGCGCCGACTCATCCGAATCACCGTCCACGGGTAGCCGCCAGATGCCAGCAACGCATTCATCAGAAAGCGACCGATGCGGCCATTGCCGTCGTAGTACGGATGGATGAATACAAAAAGGTGGTGGCCGAGGACCGCGCGCACGCAAGCCTCGGGTTCCGCTTCGAGCATCTCCCACAGCGCCTCGAGTGCGTCGAGAATGGCGTCACCGGGTAGGGGCGTGTGCATCGAGTTGCGGATGAATATCGGGCCGCGCCGATACCCAGCGAGCTGACTGGCTTCGACGATGCCTGCCGTTACGGATGGGCCGAACAACTCGGCAAACCAGTCGTGGTGGTCACGCTTGACAACGAGGCCGGCGTTCTCCTTCGCCAGCACCTTGCTGATGCTTTGCCTGACCGCGCGAAAGGCTTGGTAGTACCCCCGAGCTGCCAGTGCATCCCTGGTTTTGTCATGCTCCGGATCACCGTCCGGGTTCCAATCCCCATGCGCGACACGCGCAATGAGTTCGTCTGTAACACGATAGCCTTCGATCGACAACGAGTTGTAGGCGTCAGCGCCGTAGCGCTCATCCACCTGGGCCAGATAGCCGCTCGTTTGGTTCTCAAGACCAGGCGCAGGCGGGAAGACATCGAGGATGTCCTGGCGCCATCCTGCCCACATGGAGCGCAGCCGCAAAACATGGGGCGAGCGCTCCTTGCTGGGCAAAATTGTCGGCTCGGCCAGCTTGAAGGGATTCACCGCCTTGAGGCTGACCTTGAACTGCGCGAAGGCCTTCTGAATGCGCTCGGCCTCGTCGGGGCGTTTGACAAACTCGAATGCGGCGACCAACCGACCGGCTGCCGTAACCAACTTGTCGCCAGCAAGCAGCGTGGGGAGCAATTCTGACGCGTTGCGAATGGTGGCCAGTGCGATCTCGGCCTCGCGCGGATTGTTGATGAAGAACGACGGGCCAACAAAGCACAGGGCCTCGGCAACCGGCCAGACTTGCAGACCTCGGACTTCCACGCGTGCACGGGGAACTCGTTTTTTGTCCGGGTACACGAGCAGCGAGGTGTCGAAGGGCAAGTCGACCTTTGAGGTGCCGCTCTCCATCGTGACGCACGTCACCTGCCTTGGTACGGTGGTGTTTCCGGTGTGGAGCATCAGCGACGCTTCAGGGTTCAGGCAGTAACGCTTGCCGAAGCGCTTGCCGAGATAGCCTGACATGAAGGCCCAAAAGGACGCGTACCAAGCCGTGGTATCCCCCTGTTGGTCGCTCGGGCGTCCGCAGATGTACCAACCCTTCATGACGGGCCTCAAGAACCCCGTGTCGACCAACAAGGTGCGCTGCTCCTCGCTCTTGATGTCCGCAGACTCGACAACGCCGTTGTGTTTTCCCTGGAGCCGCTTGAGGGTCCTCAACGCATCTGCGAGTGCGGGATTCCCCTTCGCGCGGCCTGATGCGGAGTTCATGAATTTGCTTTGCTATCTTTCTGAAATTTACTTTGCTATCGTACTGCTTTCGCGCAGGGTTGCCGAGCAGCGATGCGGCGTTCGCCTCCGGCTCAACGGCCTGGAAAGCCGGTGTCGGCCAGGCCCAGCACGGCACTGGGCTGGGGTCTCCGAGGCTACCGCCCCTGTCAACGCCGTAAACACATTCCAAAGAGGCTTTGTGCGTCAGACACATAATGGCGTTTTGCCCGGCGCCATGATGTATCCGATCCGAGCGCGATACGTGCCCGCAGCGCCGTCATGCCTCGCCGTCTGGTCTGAGGATGGCAGGCGTGCTCTCGATCGCCAACGGGGACGGCGCGGCGATGCCGGCGCTGGTGCGGGCCAGCCTGGCGTCGTTCGGACTCGTCGACGTCCACCCTTTCATGGACGGGAATGGACGCGCTGCGTTACCGCAACAACGCGACGCTTCCCGAAACGTCCACGCGCAGGTCCTGTGCCGCAGGCTGCACTGGAGCTGCCTGCATGGCGGGCGCGGCAGCCATCGCGCGCAGGAATATCGGCCTGGGCAAAGGGTGCGTGTCGGCGTCGGAAATCGTCACGTCGCGCACGACATAGCCGCTTGCACCAAAGTCCTTCGCCACCTGGGCTGCCTTGGCCCGGAATCGGGCGATGGCGGCATCGCGCAAAGACCCATCCACTTGATCCTGCCGCGCTGCGGAAACCTGCGCTTGCACCGCGTCGATGTGCAGGCTCGACCCAAGGGCGCGCAAGGCCAGGGATAGTGCCTTGGCGCTGGAGGCCCTGAGGTGCAGCCCGGCCTGGACGGTCCAGCCGGTCCATGCCACGCCGGAGCCGTCATGGGTGTAGCGCGGCTGGGTGGAAAAGCTCGTGGTGGATGCCACGACTCCGGCAACGGATTCGGCCTGGTGCAAGGCAACCGCAATCCGCGAAGACACCTGGTTGTTGAGCGTTCCCACGTCGCTGCCCGTGGCTTGCGCGCTCAAGTCCGCCGTGAACGTGTCCGGTTGCACGGCTCGTGTGGCTGAGGCTGCGAGATGGACCACAGCGGCCGCGGGCGCTTGCGCGGCCGCGTGGACCGGGGTCGCGAGCATGGCGCCCGCAAGAGCGAGGATTGTTGCGCGCATGGTGGTCTCGAGCATGGAAAGAAAGCCGGCTGTGCGCTCAAGCCTGCGGCGTCGGCGCGATTGCGCGCTCGAACACCGCGATCGACTCGACGTGCGAGGTATGCGGGAACATGTTGACCACCCCGGCAGCGCGCAGCGCGTAGCCGGCCTGGTGCACCAGCAAGCCGGCGTCGCGCGCCAGCGTGGCCGGATTGCACGAGACGTAGACGATCCGCGCCGGTCCCTCGAATCCGCCCACACGCGCATCGACCAGCGCCTTGCACAGTGCCAGCGCGCCCTCGCGCGGCGGGTCGACCAGCCATTTGTCGAACGCACCCAGCGCACGCAGCGCCGCCGCGTCGAGATCGAACAGATTGCGCGCCTCGAAGCTCGCCTTGGCGGCCAGCGCGTTGGCCGCCGCGTTCGCGCGCGCGCGCTGCACCAGCGCCTCGCTGCCTTCGACGCCGAACACTGCTGCAGCGCGCGTTGCCAGTGGCAGGGTGAAATTGCCCAGGCCGCAGAACCAGTCGGCGACGCGATCGTGCGCGGCAGGCGCCAGCAGGCGCAGCGCACGGCCGACGAGGGCCTGGTTGACGCTGTGGTTGACCTGGGTGAAGTCGGTCGGCTTGAACGGCATGCGCACGCCGAACTCGGGCAGCGCATAGGCCAGCCCATCGTCGTCGCCTTCGCCGTCGAGCGGCGCGGCGGTCTGCGGACCACCCGGCTGCAACCACCAGCGCACGCCGTGCGCGGCGCCGAACGCGCGCAGCAACGCGCGGTCGGCTTCGAGCAGCGGCTGCAAGTGGCGCAACACCAGCACCACGGTGTCGCCACCGACAGCCAGTTCGATCTGCGGCAGCCGCTGCGGGCACGACAGCGTGGCGATCAGCGCACGCAGCGGCAGCAGCAGCGCCGAGACCCGAGGCGGCAACACCGCGCAGCTGCGCATGTCGGCGACATAGCTCGAGCCGCGTTCGTGGAAACCGACCAGCACGCCGCCTTTCTTCGGCACCACGCGCACCGTCAGCCGGGCCCGGTGGCGATAGCCCCAGGTCGGCCCAGCGAGCGGTCGCAGCATGATCTGCGGCCGAAGCTGCGCCAGATGAAGCAGGTCGTCCTCGAGGGTTCGCTGCTTGAACGCCAGTTGCGCGGCGGCGTCGACGTGCTGCATGCTGCAGCCTCCGCAGACGCCGAAGTGAGCGCAGCGCGGAGCCACCCGGGTGTACGCGCCGTCACCGATCTCGACCGCCTCGCCGCTCTCCCATTTGGCCTTGCTGCGGGTGATGCGCGCGCGCACCCGCTCGCCGGGCAGTGCGCCGGCGACGAAAACCACCTTGCCGTCGCCGCGGTGGGCCACGCCCCGCGCTTCGAGGTCGAGCGCCTCGATGCGCAGCCATTCGTCCGAAATCGTCGGTTTCATTGCACGAGCGGCCGCGACCCGGCCACGAAATTCAACAGGCTTCAGGCCACGCCTGCAGGTATTGGGCCCAGTGCGGCTCCTGCTCGGCCCACTCGGCAACGGTGCGCCGCACCAGCGCGATTTCTTCGGCATGCTGTTCGACGCCGAGTCCGCCGCGCATCAGCTGGAAGCGGCAATACAGCAGATACGTGTTGAGAACGTCGGTCTCGCAGTAGCGCCGCACCGCGTCGCGCTCACCGCCGTTCCACGCGTTCCAGACCTGGCTGCCGTCCATGCCCAGCTTGCCCGGCAGTCCGCAAAGCTGCGCCAGCAGGTCCATTCCGGCGTTGGCCCGCGGCTGGTAAAGCGCCAGCAGATCCATCAAGTCAAGGTGCCGGTTGTGGTAGCGCGAAATGTAGTTGTTCCACTTGTACTCGCGGTCGTCTTCGCCCATATCCCAGTACTTCGACGCCTGCACCCCGTGCACCAGCGCCCTGTAGTGCAGCACCGGCAGGTCGAAGCCGCCGCCGTTCCATGACACCAGCTGCGGCTCGAAACGGTCGATCAGCTTGAAGAAACCCTGCACCACGGCGCCCTCGGCACCTCCGGTGTCGACGTACGAATGGACTTTCAGCCCCTTGTGCGCATCGCGGAAGATGCACGAGACGACGACCACGCGCTGGCACGCCACCGGCAGGAAGTCGCTTCCGGTGGCCTCGCGCCTGCGCTGCTGCGCCTGCGCCACGGTCGCGGCTTCGTCCAGCCCGGGGTCGGCCAGCCCGGCCGCGCGCAGCGCGACGGCGTCGGGGACGGTTTCGATATCGAAGACGACGATCGGTGCGGCCATCGGGGTTCGTTCGTGCAATCGAGGCGCGCGGCGCGTCACAACACCGACGACTTGTCGACGCCGCCGTTGCCGAGCCGGCGCTTGAGCTTGAGCAGCGCCTCCTGCTGGATCTGGCGCACGCGCTCGCGCGTCAGGGCCAGTCGGCGCGCCAACGCCTCCAGCGTCTCGAGGTCCCGGCCGTACAGGCCGAAACGGGCCTCGATGATGTCGCGTTCGCGCTCGGCCAGCGTCATCAGCCAGCCGTCGAGCAGCGCGGTGACTTCGTGCGCCTGCGCGGTGTCCTCGGGCCCGGGCGTCTGCTGGTCGGCGAATTGATCGCCGTAGCTGTCGCCTCCGGCCTCGTGCACCAGATCCAGCGACGCGGGAAGTTCGCCCAGCGTGAGCAGATCGGTGACGTCATCGACGCTGCGCCCGGTCAGGCTCGCGATGTCCTCGACCGAGGCATTGCCACTTGCGCTCGACTCCTCGAGGTGACGGCGCGCACGCAATACATGGTTGAGTTCCCGGATGACGTGCACGGGCAGGCGGATCGTCCTGGCCTGCTGCATGATCGCCCGCTCGATGTTCTGCCGGATCCACCAGCTGGCGTAGGTCGAGAAACGGAAGCCTCGCTCGGGTTCGAATTTCTCGATCGCGTGCATCAGCCCCAGATTGCCTTCCTCGATCAGATCGGCCAGCGCCAGGCCGCGCCCGGCGTAGCCTTTGGCGACACTGACGACCAGCCGCAGATTGTGTTCGACCATGGCTTGGCGGGCCTCGAAGTCGCCCTGTCGCGCGCGCGTGGCGGTATCGAACTCCTGCTGCGGCGTCAACAGCGGCTTGGCGCGAATCTGGTTCAGGTACGCCTGCAGCACGTTCTGGCTGCCGAAGTCGTCTGCGGCGCCGCCCACCAGGCCCTCGCCCGTGTCCCCGGAATCGGATTCTCCGCCCGGATCGTCGGGCGTGGGCTGCGGCGGTCGCGACATCGCTGGCTTCTCTTCTGGCTCGCTGCCCGGTCAACGCGCCGGCAGCAGATGCGTCGGATCGACCGGTTTGCCGTGCAGTCGAATTTCGAAATGCAATTCAACGCGCTGCGCATCGGTGGATCCCATCAGCGCGATCGTTTGGCCACGTCGCACCATCGCGCCCTCCTTGACCAGCAGCTTGGCGTTGTGGGCGTAGACCGAAATGTAGTCGGCGTCGTGCTTGACGATGATCAGGTTGCCGAACCCGCGCAGCTGATTGCCGGCGTAGACGACCTTGCCTGCAGCGGCCGCCAGAACCGGCGCATCGAGCTTGCCGGCGATGTCCAGTCCCTTGCTGCTGCCGCCGTTGAAGCCTTGCAGCACCCTGCCCGCCGCCGGCCATTGCCAGCGTATCGGACCATGGCCGGACAGCGCCGCGACAGCGCGGCTTTCGTGCCCGGCGGCTGCCGAGGCTGCAGCCGGAACCGCCGGTGCGGGTACGGGTGCGGGTGCCGGTGCCGGTGCGCGCGGCGCCGACGCCTCACCGCCTCGCGACGCCAGCGGCACAGCCTGCGCCACCGCGGTTCCTGCCGCCGGCGAGGACGCCGGCTGCGCCCCCGGCGCGCCGGCCGGCGGCGCCACGCGCAGCACCTGGCCGACCTCGATGACGTTCGGATTCGTCAACCCGTTCCAGCGCTGCAGATCGCGCCAGCTCTGCCCGACGTGCAACGCAATGCGCAGCAGGGTATCCCCGGGCTGGACCGTGTAATAGCCCGGTTGTCCGGCGAAAGCCGAGTTCGGGCCGCCAGCGGTGCCCGGCGATGGAATCTGCTCGGCCGGAGTGAAATTGCTGCGGACCACCGGAGCAGGCCCCAGCTTGACGCTGGAACAGGCCGCCAGGGCCAGGGAACTCAGCAGCAGCAGAGCAAACAGTCGCATGGTCGGGGCGCGGGGCACGGAATTCAGACGAGGCCTGATTTTAGGGGGACGAAGTGTGCGTCCTCCACGCACCACGATTCGATGCGTCCGCCGGCGATTCGGCGATACGCCATCAACCGCTGCGGCTGGCCGATCGGCGCCAGCAGCACGCCGCCCGGGCGCAGCTGCGCCAACCATGCCGGCGGTGGCGTTTCGGCCGCCGCGGCGCTGAGAACCGCGTCGTACGGCGCACCGGCCGCCAGCCCGTCGTTGCCGTCGCCCAGCAGCAGCCGCAGGTTCGGCAGCCGCAGCGCGCGCAGATTGCGCCGCGCCAGTTCGTGCAACGCGCGAATGCGCTCGATGCTGTAGACCTCGCCGGCGACATGGCTCAGCACCGCCGCCTGGTAGCCGCAGCCGGTGCCGATTTCGAGCACCCGCGCCGGCCTGCCTCCGAGCGCCTGCAGCAGCACCGAGGCGCAGCGCGCGACGACCGACGGCTTCGAGATCGTCTGCCCGTGTCCGATCGGCAGCGCGTTGTCCAGGTAGGCCTGAGGCGCCAGCGCAGGCTCGAGGAACAGATGGCGCGGAACCGCCTGCATCGCGGCCAGTGCGGCGGGTTCCATGCCGCCGAGCGCGCGCAGCCGCTCGACCATGCGCGTGCGCACCGCGTCCGAATCGAGTCCGTGACCGCGCGCCGCTGGCGCCTGCGCCCGCTCCGGGGCCGCCGCAGGGCGCGGATCCGGCACGCTGCCCGGCAGGCGCGCCGGGAAATGCGCGCGGCGCGGCGACGTCATGATGATGTGCCCCCAGGCGCTGCGCGCCGCCCCCCGAGGGGGCCGAGCGCGCCTTCGGAGCGGCCGTGCGCCGCGCTCGCTGATGTGCCCCCAGGCGCTGCGCGCCGCCCCCCGAGGGGGCCGAGCGCGCCTTCGGAGCGGCCGTGCGCCGCGCTCGCTGATGTGCCCCCAGGCGCTGCGCTCATGACTGCGCCGACCCTGCCGCGCCCAGATCGGCGAACCGGGTCCGGCAGGCGTCGAGCATCTGGTGGTGCGTGAGGTCGAGCTGCAGCGGAGTCAGCGCAGCATAGCCCTGCGCGATGGCATGGAAATCGGTTCCAGGCTGGTCGTCGAGCGCGTTGCCGGCGCCGCCGATCCAGTAGATCGGCTCGCCGCGCGGGTCGCGTTGCACGATCACCGGTTGGCTTGGGTGGCGCTTGCCCAGGCGCACGACCTGCACGCCACGCAGTTCGGCGCGCGGCACGTTGGGTACATTCAGGTTGTACAGCAGCGCAGGGGCCGGCGCGCGCAGCAGATCGCGCGCCACCGCCACGGCGACGTCGACCGCGCAATCGAGGTGCTCCCAGCCCTTGTTCACCAGCGACACCGCCAGTGACGGCAAGCCGAACAGGAAGCCTTCGGTGGCCGCAGCGACGGTGCCCGAATAAATGGTGTCATCGCCGAGGTTCGCGCCGTTGTTCACGCCACTGACGACGAGGTCGGGACGGAAGTCGAGCAGCCCGGTCAAAGCGATGTGCACGCAATCCGACGGCGTGCCGTTGACAAAGCGAAAACCGTTGGCGGCGGTGAACACCGACAACGGGCGGTTCAGCGTCAGCGCGTTCGACGCCGCGCTGGCATTTTGTTCGGGGGCCACGACGGTGACCTCGGCGATACGGCTCAAGCCGGCGTGCAACGCCTGCAGTCCGGGGGCCAGGTAACCGTCGTCGTTGGCGAGGAGGATGCGCATAGGAGCGCATCTTATCGGCCCGGCCGTGCGCTGTCTCGCGCGCCGGCCGGGCCGCACTTCACGACTTGCGGCCGTGGATCAGTCCGGCGTCGTTGAGCAGCATCGGCGATTGCACTTCGAACCATTCCGCGGCATCGATCACGCCGCTGCGGTTGTCGATCTGCTGGCGCCCTTCGACGCCCACGCTGCGGGCGCTGCTGGACATCGTGCCGTTGCGATTGTCGACCCAGTCGGCGCGCAGCTCGAACTCGCGATCGGTCTGCATCGTGCCGCCGTCGCTGTTGCGCACGGTGACGCCGTGCAAGCGCATGTCCTTGGGCGCGAACATGTTCCCCGAGCGGTTGTCGAGTTCGACGCCTTCCCAGCGCAGCTTGCCGTAGGAGGCGATCCGCCCGCCCGAGATATTGCTCAGGGTTCCTTGCGGGGTGAGCAGCTTCAGGCTTGCACGCTGATGACCGCGCACGATGCCGCCGGCGTTGTCGATGCCCTTCGCGGCGTCGATGCGCATTTTCCCGCTCTGCACCGTCGTCACCCCGCCGACGTTGTCGAATTGCTCACCCAGTCGCAGTTGCATCGCGCCTGCGGACAGGGTGCCGGCACGGTTGCTCAGGCTGCCGCTGAGGTCGAGTTCGGCATCGTGGTCCGCCTTCAGACTGCCTCCGGCGTTGTCGAGCCGCTCGCCGCGCAGCCGCAGCGTGTCGCTCCGGATCTGGCCGCCACGGTTGTCCAGCTGGCGGCCATGCAGCGTGAGCTGCTGGCGCGCGGCGATTTCGCCGCCGACGTTGTCCAGTGCGTCCGTGTGCACGCTGAGCTGGGACGCGGCGAGCGCGCCGCGGTCGCGGTTGGTGATCTCCTGCGCGTGCAGTTCCATGCGCTCGGTGGCGAGCACGCTGCCGAGGTCGTTGCGCAACACTCCGACCTGCGCCTCGACATTCCCGGCGGCCCGGATGGCGCCGCGCTGGTTGTCGACCTGCCCGGCGCGCAGCATCACGCGCTTGCCGGCGAGCGCTCCGGCGCCATTGCGCAGCGTTGCCGCCAGCAACCGCAGGTCGCCGCCTCCGGCATCGATGCTGCCGCCGACGTTGTCGATGGTCGCAGCGGGGACGTCGATGTGCAGTCCGCCGCTGCCTCCGGCGAGCTTGCCGGGGCTGTTGCGCAGCATGTGGCCGGCGGCGACCCGCAGGCGCTGTGGCGAGACGAGTTCGCCGCGCACATTGTCGAGCGTCGTTCCGACCGTGACGTCGGCGCTGCGACCGCCACTGACTTTGCCCTCGACGTTGTCCAGCGCGCCGGAGACGGTCATCTGCAAATCGCCTGGGGTGTCGATACGACCGAACAGGTTGTCGAGACTGCTCGCGTCCAGCGCCAGATGGTTCGCCGCGCTGATCTCGCCACGCCGGTTCGATACTTCGCCGGAGCGCAGCTGCAGGTCGCGCTCGGCGTGCAGCGATCCACCGCTGTTGTCGAACAGCTTGGCGCGCAGCGCGACCTGATGGCCCTGCAGGCGCCCGCCGGAAGCGTTGTCGAAGCCGTCGCGCAGCGTCATGTCCAGCCGCTCGGCTGCGGTCCAGCTGCCGCCGACGCTGTCCAGCGCGGTGGCGTCGAGCCGCACGTTCTTTGCGCCTGCCCAATGGGCACCGGGGGCCGTCACGGCACCTTCGGCGTCGATCTCGATGTCGGCACCGGCGCGCATGCGGGCCTGCGCTGCGCTCAGCGTGCCTTGGCTTTGCAGCTTGAGCGCGCCGCCGGAGCGCCCGTGCAGCACATCGAGGTTGAGCTGGCCACCGCGGACCTCGACCATGCCATGGCCGTCGAGGTCGCCGTGCAGTTCGACCAGGCCATCGGCACGCACGCGCAGTGCGCCGTCACGGGCGTGCAAAGGCCCGCTGCTGCGCACGCCGGCGCCGTGCTCGGTGACGAACAGCGCGATGCGCCCGGCGTGCAGCGAGCCGTCGCCACCGAGGTCGACCGCGAACTTCGGCGCCGGCCCCTCGGTCTGCAGCGCGTAGGCTGCAGAGCCGTCCAGGCTCTGGCGCAGACGCCCGACGAGCAGACGCAGATCCTCGGCGTCCACCACGCCATCGATCGTGGCCTTGCGCGCCAGCAATTCGAGACCATCGATTCCCGCTGCGTTCAGGCCGTTCGGACCGACGCGCAGCGTGCCTTCGTCGACCTTCACTGCGCTGGCCACGCCGTTTGCATTGCGCACGATGTGGCCTGCGGCCAGCACCGCGCGCCCGGCGTTGACGATGCCGCAGCCGTCGCAGACGATGCCGTGCGGGTTGGCCACGATGAGGTCGGCGCGCTGGCCGGCGATCTCCAGCTGGCCGCGCAGCTGCGAGGCGCTGTCGCCGAGCACCTCGGCGACGATCAGCTGGGCGGTTCGCTGGGCCAGCGCCGGATTGGCGCCAATCTCGCCGGCGAGCAGCGAGATCGTCGGCTGCCCCGAGTTGTTCAGCACCACCCCGGCCGCATCGACATCGAAGCGGGCGAAGGCGTTCAGCGACACGCCGTTGGCATCGGGCCGGACGATGTCGACGGTCGGCACCGCGGTGTCGGCGCGCAGCACCGGCCGCACCGCGTCGGGCGCGGCCGCTGCGGGCTCGACCGCGGCGTGGGCCAGCGGCATCGAGGCGGCCAGCGCCAGCCACAGCGCGGCGCGGCGCGGACGGAAGGTCAATAGGGTTCGTTTGCGTTTCATGATGGAATCGTTCATCGGTGTTCAGAAGGCATGCGCGGCGCCGGGGACGTCGCGCAGGATTTGGGCGGTGCTCTGCACATGCCCGAACGGGGCTTGCAGGCGTCCGCCAACGTTGTCGATTTCGCCGCCGGGCACGTCGATGCGCAGCAGGTCGCCGCGCGTCTTGATGTGGCCGTCGGCGTTGTGCAGCGCCTGGCCCAGCCGCAACGTGAGGTTGTTGCCGGCCTTGATGCGCCCGTCGCCGTTGTCGAGCAGATCGGCATGGACCAGCAGCGCGCCGCGCGCTTCGATGCGCGAATCGTGGTTCTGCAGCTCACGCAGCCGCAGGTCGACGTATTCGCCCATGGCGCGCGCGCGGTGCGTGTTGGTCAGCACGGCCGCGTCCAGCCCCAGCGCGCGGCCTGCAACCAGATCGCCGCCGGCGTTGTGCACATCGACGTTGCGTGCGCGCACCAGCAAGGCGCCGTGCGGAGCTTCGATGCGTCCGGCGCAGTTGTCGAACGGCCCGCCGCGGACGTCGAGCCGCAGGTCGCTGCCGCTTTGCAGCATGCCGTAGCCGTTGCTCAGCTCGCCGACTTCGAGCACCAGCTCGCCGCCGGTGACGATCAACGCGGTCTCGTTGAACAGCCGCTCGCCGATGTCGAGCTGCATCCCCGCATTCGCGCCGACGCGGCCGGCGTAGTTGTTGAACTGCGGGACGTGCACGGCCAGGGTGTGCGCGGCACGCAGCTGACCGTGTGCATTGACCAGGAGATCGCCGGCGACCAGCGCCACCGAGCCCGCATCGATGCGGCCATCGGTGTTGTTCACGCGCTGGCGCGCGTGCACGGTCAGCGTGCCGCCGGCGCTGACGCGCCCGCCCGCGTTGGACACCTGCACGGCCTGCAGCGCCAGATCGCCGTCGACGTCGATCCGTCCACCGCCGTTGCGCAGCTCGTCGGCTTGCAGCACGCCGCTGGCCGACCCGGCGATCGTCCCTCCGGCATTGCGCAGCGCGCCGTCGCCACGCTGGCGCAACTGCAGCGCACCGGAGGCGGCAATGCTGCCGGCGTCGTTGTCGATGGTGGTGCCCCAGACCTGCAGCGGGCCCTGCACACTTTCGAGCAGACCGCCGGTGTTGTGCACGCTGGTGCCGGCATGCAGCCACAGACTGCCGCTGTCGATGCGACCGCCGCGATTGTCGAGCGCGCCGGCGGCATCGATGCTCAGTGCGCCACCGGCTTCGATCCTGCCGTCCACGCTGTTGCGCACAGCGTCGGCGCTGCGCAGCGCCAGGTCATGGGTCGCGTGCAGGATGCCGCCGACGTTGTGCACCGCGCCGGCGTCGAGCTGCATGTCGCCACCGGCGTCGATGCGACCGGCGTTGTCCACGGCTGCGTCCACGCGCAGCGCCAGGTCGCGTCCGGCGCGCAGCTCGGTGATGCCGTCGAGGCTGCCCTGGCGCACGTCGATGCGCAGGTCACGCCGCGCCACCGCGTTCGCCAGCTGCAGATCGCCTGCGACGTCGAGTCGCAGGTCCTGCACATCGGCGTCGAGCTGTCCCCGGCTGCGCACGCCGGCACCGTCCTCGGTGGCGATCAGCTGGATGCGGCCGGCGCTCATCGCGCCCAGCTCGCCGACGTCGATGGCAAGGCCTGCGGTCTGCACCGGCGGCAGCCGCTGCACGTCGCCGGCGGCGTAGCCGACACGGTTCAGGCCGGCCACCAGCCGCAGATCGGCTGCGCGCACGCGGCCGTCGATCGCGATGCGGCGCCCGATCAGGTCGACGCGCTCGGCCGCTCCGCTCAGGCCTCCGGCGCCGATGCTCAGCCTGGATCCGCCCGAGTGCAGCGTCTGCAGCGGACCGTCGGTGTCGTCGAGCAGCGCCGTGCCGGCGAGCAGCGTGGCGCGTCCGGCGTTGACGAAGCCGCAGCCGTCGCAGTGGATGCCGTGCGGGTTGGCGACGACAACGTCGGCGCGCGCGCCGCTGACTTCGACTGCGCCGCGCAGCAGGCTCGGCGCGTCGCCGAGCACCTGGTTGACGATGACCTGCGCGGCGCGCCCCTGCAGTCGGGCGTTGGCCTCCGGCGCGTTGTTCAGCACCGCTCCGGCGGCGTCGACGTCGAAGCGTGCGTAGTTGTTCAGCGAGACGCCGGCGGCGTTCGCCGGCGCGATGTCGATCTGCGCGGCGCCATGGGCGCCCGCGGCGATCCGGGGCTGCTGCGATGCCGGGACATCGGGCGCGGCGACGACGTCGGCGCCGGCCGCAGTGCACGCCAGCAGCGCGCACAGCGCCGTCAGCGCATGGAAATGGGAATAGTGCATGGTAGGTTTGGTGTTGGAAGTGGCGGGCGACGCGATGCGCGCCACCCGTATCGGGACATCACTGCAGTACGCCGGCGCGGTCGAGCATGGCGCTGCGGTCGTCGACCAGCAGCAGCGCGTCCGAGATCAGCGTGCCGCCGGGCGCGCGCAGCGCACCGGCACGGTTGTCGAGCACGGCGCCGCCGTTGGCCAGCACCACGTCGCCGTGGCGCGATTCGATGACGCCGACGCCGTTGCGCAGCCAGCCGTCGAGCTCGATGGTGGTGTCGCGCGCGGCGCTGAGCACGCCGCCGAGGTTGTCGAAATGCTGCGCCTGCAGCAGCGCGGTGGCCGAGGCGTCGATGCGCCCGCCGTTGCGCAGCAGCGAATCGGTGCGCAGCCGCACGGTGTGACCGCTGATGCGCGCGTGCCCGTCGCTGTGCAACGCCGCGGCGCGCAGCGACAGATCGCGGCTGGCGATCAGCTCGCCGTGCGCGTTGTCGAGCAGCGCAGCGCTGTCGAGCTGCAGCGAACCGGCCATCGCGCGCACGCGGCCGACGTCGTTGCGCAGGGTATCGCCGCAGCGCAGCGCGGCGCTGCGGCCGGCCTGCATGTCGCCGTAGGCGTTGTCGATGCGTTGCCCGGCCTGCACGGTCAGGTTGCCGCCGCTGAGGATGCGGCCGTCGGTGTTGTCCAGCGAGCCGCCGAGCGCGGCTTGCAGCGCACCGCCGGCCTCGATGCGGCCGCGACGGTTGTCCAGCGCATCGCCGAGCACCAGCCGCATCGCCGCACCGGCCTGCAACGCGGTGCCCGCCGTGCGCAGATCGACGGCCTTCACG
>JAJZEB010000020.1 GCA_021805805.1 Pseudomonadota bacterium
CAGGGGGCGGCAGGGGGCAGGGGGGCAGGGGGGGCGACGCGGGCCGCTGCGCGGCCGCGTCGCAGGCGTCAGCTCGGCGTGGCGTCGACCAGGCCGTGCTGCAGCGCGTAGCGCACCAGGTCGACTTCGTGCGTCAGGTCCATCTTGTCGAGGATGTGCGACTTGTGGGTGCTGACGGTCTTCACGCTGAGGCCGAGCTCGCCGGCGATGTCGGTCAGGCTGCGGCCGCTGACGATGCGGGTGAAGATCTCGAACTCGCGATTCGACAGCAGGGTATGCGCCGGAGCGTGGTGCGGACGCGACAGATCGGTGGCCAGAAGCTCGGCGACCTTCGGGCTGACGTAGACGCCGCCGCGCGCGACCTTGCGGATCGCGCCGAGCAGGATGTCGCCGTCGGACTCCTTGGTCAGGTAGCCGGCGGCTCCGGCGCGGATCGCGCGCACCGCGTACTGCTCCTCCTGATGCATCGTGAACACCAGGATCGGCAGCTGGACGCGCTCGGCCTTGACCAGCTTGATCAGTTCCAGGCCGTTGCGCCCGGGCATCGACAGGTCGAGGACGAGCAGGTCCCAGTTCCGCGCGCGCACCATCTCGAGCAGCGCGTTGCCGTTGCTGGCTTCGCCGGCGAAGTGCAGGTCGTCGGTGTCCTCGAGGATGTTGCGCAGGCCGTTGCGGATGATCACGTGGTCGTCGGCGACCAGCACGTCGAGGCGGTTCATGGCGTGGGTTCTCCGTGCAGCACATCGTCGTTCAACGGAATCGCGACTTCGATCACGGTGCCGCCGCGCGCGTCGGGCGCGATGGCGAAGCGGCCGCCGAGCGCGGTCGCACGCTCGCGCATGCTCAGCAGCCCGACGCCGGCGCCGATGCGCGCCGCATCGATTCCGCGGCCGTCGTCGTGGATGGTCAGCAGCAGCGAATCGTCGCGTTCGACGAGCGCGATGCGCACCTGGCTGGCGCCTGCGTGGCGCGCGATGTTGGTCAGCGATTCCTGCACGATGCGGTACAGCGCGGTGCTCAGTTCGGCATCGTGCGCGTGCGCCACGGCCGGCAGCGCCAGCTCGACCGGGATCTTGCTGCGGCGGGTGAACTCGCCGACGAGCCAGGCCAGCGCTTCCTCGAAGCCGAGGTCGTCGAGCATGCGCGGGCGCAGTTCGGTGGAAATGCGCCGCACCGCGGCGATCGCACCGTCGAGCAGCTGGCGCATCGAATCCAGCGCCTCGGGAGCCGGCTGGCGGCCGTCCTTGATCCGCGCCACCAGCCACGACAGGTCGAGCTTGATTCCGGTGAGCTGCTGGCCGAGGTCGTCGTGCAGTTCGCGCGAAATGCGCGCGCGCTCCTCCTCGCGCACCGATTCCAGCGCGCGCGAAAGCCGGCGCAGCTCGGCGTTCATCTGCCGCAACTCGGCTTCGCGGCGGCGGCGCTCGGTGACGTCGCGCAGGATCGCGGTGAGCTGCGGCGCGCCGTCGATCAAGGTGCGCGAAATCGCCGATTCGATCGGAAACTCGCTGCCGTCGGACCGGCGCCCCAGCACTTCCATCTGCGCGGCCATTTCGCGGGAGTCGACCCCGGAGCGGACGAAACCGGCGACGTGCGCGGCGTGCGCGGCGTGCAGCCGCTCGGGAATCAGCATCGCCAGCGGCTGGCCGATCGCGTCGGCTGCGGACACGCCGAACATGCGTTCGGCCGCAGGGTTGAACATGATGATCGTCTGCCTGGCGTCGACCGAGACGATCGCGTCCATCACCGAGTCGATGGTCCTGCGCCAGCGGTCGTCGGCTTCGCGCAGCGCGCGGTTGAGTCGCTCCTCGCGCTGCAGTTCGTGGCCGAGCAGCAGCGCGGCCACGCCGATGAACGCGCACACGACCAGCGCGCCGCTGCCGATCGGCACCGCCACCGTGCGCCACGACGCCAGCGTCTCGGCGCGGTTGTCGTTGACGCCCACCAGCAGCGGCAGCCCCGCCACGCGCTGCAGGATCAACACGTCGCCGCGGCCTCCGGCGAGCGCGATGCGATGCAGCCGGCCCGGCCCCGGCAGCGGAACGCCGGCGAGTTCCGGCGCCGGCTGGCCCAGCAGCGCGTCGCGCCTGGGCAGGCTGGCCAGCAGCCTGCCGTCGCTGAGGTAGATCGACACCGGGCGCGCGAAGTCGCGCAGCATATAGGTATACAGCGGAGCCAGCGCGCTGCGTGGCAGCGAGGCGACGATGACCCCGCGCAGCGAGCCGTCGGCGTTGCGCAGCGCACGCGCCAGGTGCACGGTCCAGTGGCCGTCGACTCGGCTCGACAGCGGCGCGCCGATGTACAGGCCGTGCCGGTGCGCGTCGGCGAAGGCGCGGAAATAGCCGCGGTCGTCAACCGAGCGCTGCACGACCGGGAATTCCCCGGTCGAGTTCACCACCGTGCCGTTGGCGTTGACGATGAACAGCGAGCTCGACGCGCCCAGACCGTGCAGGTGGCTTTCGAGCAGCAGATGCAGCGGCAGGCTGTCGAGCGCGAGCTGGGCGACGAACGGCGACTGCAGCCGCTCGGCCACGCTGCGCAGCATCGCGTCGCCGCGGTCGAAGGTCTGCGCAGTCTGCTGCGCGAGCAGACCGGTCAGCGTCGCCGTCTGCGCCATGTCGCGGCCGACCGCGCGCTCGCGCAGGCTCCACAGCAGCAGCAGCACCGACATCGCCACGGCGCCGATGGTCAGTACCGCGAGGATGGCGACCGCGCGCGCGGGTCGGATTTGAACGGGCATCGAAGTCGCGGTTGGTCGAATGGATGCGCGCCGCGGCCAAGGCGTCGTGCCGGTCCGATCCTAAGGGGTTGTCCCAATTATCAAGTTTGATGCATGTCAATGACATCGCGCGACAACGTGTAAGGCGATGCCTCTGCGCAACGCGCACCGGATTCGTTGATGGACATCAAGCTCACGGTCGATGACGACCCATATTCTGCTTCCATGATGTTCAACGAACACGAATCCATGCGCGCAGCACGGGTCGGTGCCGACACCCACGAGCTGCGCGCGGTCGACGTCGCGTGCCGGCGCGGCGACCGCGTGTTGTTCAGCGGCGTGCGCTTCGCGCTGGGCGCCGGCGACTGGCTGCACGTGCGCGGCGCCAACGGCGCCGGCAAGACCAGCCTGCTGCGGCTGCTTGCCGGACTGGCGCGGCCGCATGCCGGCAGCGTGCAGTGGAACGGGGTCGAGCTGGCGCGCGCCGGAGACGACTGGCACGGCGCGATGGCGTTCTTCGGGCATCGCGCCGGCGTCAAGGACGATCTGAGCGCACTGGAAAACGTTCGCCTGGGCGCTGCGCTCGACGGCCGTGCGCTCGACGAGCGCGCTGCCGCCGCTGCGCTGTGGCGCGTGGGCCTGCGCGGGCGCGAGGACCTGCCGCTGCGCGTGCTGTCGCAGGGCCAGCGCCGACGCGCGCTGCTGGCGCGGGTGCTGGCGCGCGGAGCGCGGTTGTGGATCCTCGACGAGCCGTTCGCCGCGCTCGACGCCGGCGGCGTCGAGATGGTCGGCGCGCTGGTCGCCGAGCATCTGCGCGGCGGCGGCAGCGCGGTGCTGACCAGCCACCAGCCGTTCGCCTTGCGCGGCGGCCAGCAGCTGGAGCTCGGCGCATGATCGCCGCGCTGCTTGCGATGCTGCGGCGCGAGCTGGTGCTGGCGCTGCGCCGGCGCAGCGACGTGGCCACCGCGCTGGCGTTCTTCGTCATCGTCGCCAGTCTGTTCCCGCTCGCCATCGGACCCGAACCGCAGCGCCTGCGCCAGATCGGCCCCGGCGTGCTGTGGGTGGGGGCGCTGTTGTCGACCCTGCTCGGTCTGCACCGCATGTTCGGCGACGACTACGCCGACGGCACGCTGGAGCAGATGCTGCTGTCGCCGACTCCGTTCTCCTGGCTGGTCGGCGGCAAGATCGTCGCCCACTGGCTGGTCGCCGGGCTGCCGCTGGTGTTGCTGGCGCCGCTGCTGGGGCTGCAGTTCGCGCTGTCGGGCCCGGCGCTGGCGCTGCTCACCGTGGCGCTGCTGCTGGGAACTCCGCTGCTGTCGCTGCTCGGCGCCATCGGCGCTGCGCTGACGCTGGGAGCGCGTGGTGGCGGCGCGCTGCTCGCGCTGCTGGTGCTGCCGCTGTACGTGCCGGCGCTGGTGTTCGGCGCCGGCGCGTTGACCGCGCAGGCCAGCGGACTCGATTACACGGGGCATCTCGCGCTGCTCGGCGCGATGCTGGTCATGGCGCTGTTTCTCGCTCCGCTGGCCACGGCGGCGGCGGTCAGGATCGCACTCGAATGAAAAACACCAGAATCCATTGGTTCAAGTTCGCCAGCCCGGCCACCTTCTACCCGCTGGCCGGGCGCCTGGTGCCGTGGTTCGCGTGGGCCGCGGTGCTGCTGTGCGCAGCAGGTCTGTGGGTCGGATTCTTCGTCGCTCCACCCGACGCGACGCAAGGCGAGGGCTACCGCATCATCTTCCTGCACGTTCCTGCGTCGTGGATGTCGATGTTCATCTATCTGGTGATGGCGTTCTGGGCCGGACTCGGGCTGGCGTTCAACACCCGGCTGTCGGGAATGATGGCCTCGGCACTGGCCCCCAGCGGCGCGCTGTTCACCGCGCTGGCGCTGATCACCGGGTCGCTGTGGGGCAAGCCGATGTGGGGCACCTGGTGGGTCTGGGACGCGCGGCTGACGTCCGAGCTGATCCTGCTGTTCCTGTATCTGGGGCAGATCGCGCTGCGCGCGGCGATCGACGACGTGCAGCGCGCCGACCGCGCGTGCGCGGTGCTGGCGCTGGTCGGCGTGGTCAACATTCCGGTGATCTATTTCTCGGTGAAGTGGTGGAACACCCTGCACCAGGGAGCTTCGATTTCATTCACCCACGCTGCCATGGCAACGACCATGCTGGAAGGTCTGCTGCTGATGTCGCTGGCAGCGTGGATGTACACGATCGCCGTCGCGCTGGCACGGGTGCGGGTGATCATTCTCGAGCGCGAGAGCGGTGCCGAGTGGCTCGCGCAAATGACGGAGGTGACGCCATGATCTGGCATTCGACGGCGGAATTCTTTGCAATGGGCGGCTACGCGCCTTACGTCTGGGGCAGCATGGGCGCCTGTGCGCTGGGCCTGGTGATCGAGATCACCGCGCTGCGCATGCGCCGGCGCGCGGCGCTGGCGCTGCTGCGCCGGCAGCATGCCGTGCGCCAGCTCGAGCAGATGGAGCGCAGGCGGCTGAGCGAAGTCGAGCTGCGCGTCGCCATGCGGCAGGAGGCGGCATGAAACCGCGTCATCGCCGCGCCGCGTTGATCGTCGGCGGGCTCGCCGCGCTGAGCGTGGCCACCGCGCTGGTGCTGCACGCGCTGAACAGTTCGATCGCGCTGTTCATCACCCCGAGCCAGATCGTCTCCGGCAAGGTGCCGCACGCGGCCATGTTCCGGCTCGGCGGGCTGGTCAAGCGCGGCAGCCTCGAGCGCGACGGCATGACCGTGCGCTTCGACGTCACCGACACCGCCAAACAGGTTCCGGTCGTCTACACCGGCATCCTGCCCGACCTGTTCGCCCAGGGCCGCGGCGTGGTCGTGCAGGGCACGCTGGGGCCGCATGGAACCTTCCACGCGACCCAGGTGCTGGCCAAGCACAGCGCCAACTACATGCCGCCCGAAGCGCGCGACGCCATCCAGGAGGCCAAAGAGGCCGGAAGGACACTGCAACAATGATTCCCGAACTCGGACATTACGCGCTGCTGCTCGCGCTGCCGGTGGCGCTGATCCAGGGCGTGCTCCCGCTGCTGGGCGCGTGGCGCGGCAACCGCATCTGGCTCGCGCTGGCGCGCCCCGCTTCGCGCGCCACTTTCGCGCTGATCGCCATCGCGTTCGCCTGCCTGGTGACGTCGTTCATGCGCAGCGATTTCTCGGTGCTGTACGTGGCCGAGAACTCCAACTCGATGCTGCCCGCGGTCTACAAGTTCGGCGCCACCTGGGGCGGCCACTCGGGCTCGTTCCTGCTCTGGCTGCTGATGCTCGGCGGCTGGACCTTCGCGGTGTCGATCTTCTCGCGCAGCCTGCCCGACGAAATGGTCGGTCGGGTGCTCGGAGTGCTCGGGCTGATCGAATTCGGTTTCCTGGTCTACATCAACTACGCGGCCGATCCGTTCGTCCGGCTGCTGCCGGCTCCGCTCAACGGCCGCGACCTGAACCCGCTGCTGCAGGACCCCGGGATGATGGGCCACCCGCCGATGCTGTACATGGGCTATGTCGGCTTCGCGGTGGCGTTCGCATTCGCCATCGCCGCGCTGCTCGCCGGCCGCCTCGACGCGGCGTGGGCACGCTGGTCGCGGCCGTGGACCATCGCCGCCTGGGTGTCGCTGACGCTGGGAATCGCGCTGGGCTCGTACTGGTCGTACTACGAGCTCGGCTGGGGCGGCTGGTGGTTCTGGGACCCGGTGGAGAACGCGTCGTTCATGCCGTGGCTGTTCGGCACCGCGCTGATCCACTCGCTGTCGGTGACCGAAAAGCGCGGAACGTTCCGCAACTGGACCGTGCTGCTGGCCATCGGCACCTTCGCGCTGTCGCTGCTCGGCACCTTCCTGGTGCGCTCCGGGGTGCTGTCGTCGGTGCACTCCTTCACCACCGACCCGCGCCGCGGCCTGATGATCCTGCTGCTGTTCGCTCTGGTCGTCGGCAGCTCCCTGGTGCTGTTCGCGCTGCGCGCGCCGGGCGGCGGAGTCGGCGGCGGCTTCTCGCTGCTGTCGCGCGAAAGCCTGCTGCTGGGCAACAATGTGCTGCTGGTCGTCGCCGCGGCCAGCGTGCTGCTCGGCACCCTGTACCCGCTGGTCGTCGAGGCGCTCGGACTTGGGCAGCTGTCGGTCGGCCCGCCGTATTTCAACAACGTGTTCGTTCCGATCGTCGTTCCGTTGTTCCTGCTCGCCGCGCTCGGCCCGATCGCGCGCTGGCGTGCGTCGCGCGCCGCCGACCTGGCGCGGCCGATGCGCGTGCCGCTGGTGCTCGCGCTGCTGGGGGCGATCGCGCTGCCGCTGTCGCTGGGCAAATGGAACGCAGGCGCTGCGCTGGGCAGTTTCTGCGCGCTGTGGCTCGGCTCCTCGGTCGTCGCGCAGACGCGCCGGAGGCTGCGCAGCGGCAACCCGCCGGCCGGCTACTGGGGCATGCAGCTGGCGCACTTCGGCCTCGCGGTGAGCATCGTCGGCGTTGCGCTGGTCACGCACTACCAGGTCGAGCGCAGCCTGCGCATGGCGCCCGGCGACTTCACCAAGGTGGCCGGCTACACCGTGACCTTCAAGGGCGTGCACACGGTCCCCGGGCCGAACTTCACGGCGCAGCAAGGCGTGTTCGATCTGGCGCGCGGCGGCACGATCTCCAAGGTCCTGCTTCCCGAGAAGCGCAACTACTTCAACTCGTCGATGCCGATGACCGACACTGCGATCGATACCGGCCCGCTGCGCGACATCTACATCTCGCTGGGTACCCCGCTGGACCAGGGGGCGTGGGCGGTGCGGGTGTACTACAAGCCGTTCGTGATCTGGATCTGGGCCGGTGCGCTGCTGATGGCCATCGGCGGCGTGACCGCGGCGGCTGACCGGCGCTATCGCGTGCTCAGCCGGCGTGCGGCGCTCGCGCTGGAGGCCGTGGCATCATGAGACGTGCCTGGGTGGTGGCCATCGTCGTGGTGTTCGCCGGGTTGCTCGGCCTGCTCGATGCCGGGCTGCACCACGATCCGCACATGATCCCGTCGCCGCTGATCGGCAAGCCGGCGCCGATGTTCAACGCGCCGCTGGTCGAACCGATCGGCGGCAGCTTCTCGCCGGCGCAGCTCAAGGGCCGGGTGTGGCTGCTCAATGTGTGGGCTTCGTGGTGCGTGTCGTGCCGCGAGGAGCACCCCTTGCTGCTGGCCTACGCGCACGACAAGCATGTGCCGCTGATCGGCCTCGACTACAAGGACAGCGCGGTCGATGCGCGCCACTGGCTGGCCGAGGCCGGCGATCCGTACGACATGGTGGCAGCCGACCAAAGCGGCAACATCGGCATCAACTACGGCGTCTACGGTGTTCCGGAGACCTTCCTGATCGACCGCAACGGCACCATCGTCTACAAGCAGATCGGTCCGCTGACGGTCAACGTTCTGAAGAACAAGCTGCTGCCGATGATCCGGAGGCTGTCGCAATGAAACTGCTGCTCGTCCTGATGCTTGCGCTTGCCGCGGCGCTGCCGGCGCTGGCCGGTGAAGCCGCGCCGCTGGCGGCCAACGAAGCCGCCGAGCAGCACATGCTGGCGCTGACCCGTAACCTGCGCTGCCTGGTCTGCGCCGACGAATCGCTGGCCGCGTCGCAGGCCTCGCTGGCGCGCGACCTGCGCGCGCAAGTGCTGCAGATGGTCGAGCGCGGCGAAACAGACCAGCAGATCATCGACTACCTGGTCGCGCGCTACGGCAATTACGTGCGCTTCCGCCCTCCGGTCGACGCCGAGACCTGGGCACTTTGGTTCGGGCCGTTCGCGCTGCTCGCGCTGGGCCTCGCGGTGCTGGTGTTCAACATTCGTCGGCGCGGCTCGCGCGTCGACCCCCCGCTGGACGAGGCGCAGCGCGAGCGCGTGCGCGCATTGCTGGCGCAGACCGGAGAATCCGAATGACGTCCTTCCTCCTCGCCGCGTCGGCGCTGACCGCCGCGGTGCTGGCGATCATGCTGCTGCCGCTGCTGCGCGCCGGCCGCGCCGGGCGCGGAATCGACCGCGCCGCGGTCAATGCCAGGCTGCTGGCCGACGAACTCGCCGCGCTCGAGCGCGAGCGGCCGGCGCTCGACGGCGCCGAGTACCAGAGCGCGCGCGACGAAATCTCGCGGCGGCTGCTCGACGACGCCGCGCCGGTGACGCAACGCATGCGCAGCGGCAGCGCAGCGCCGACCCTGGTCGCGCTGGCGCTGACGGTGCCGATCTGCGGCGCCTTGCTGTACGTGTTGATGGGCACCCCGGGCGCGCTCGGCGGCGGCGCGGCCGCGGCCAGTGCAGCAGCGCAGGCTGGGGCGCCGACGACGCAGCGGCAGGTGCGCAAGATGGTCGACGCACTCGCCGCCAAGCTCGCCGCGCATCCCGACGACGCTTCCGGCTGGGCCATGCTCGGGCGCTCCTATGGCGTGCTCGGCGAGTTCGACAAGGCCGCCGCGGCCTACAGCCGCATCGGCGCGCCGCTGCAGCACAACGCGGCCTGGCTGGCCGAATACGCCGATGCGCTGGCGATGACGGCCAACGGCAGCCCGCTGGGAAGGCCCGAGCAACTGGCGCGGCAGGCGCTGGCGATCGACCCGAACAACCTGCTGGCGCTGATGCTGGCCGGCTACGCCGCTGCGCAACACGGAGACGACCATGGCGCGTTGCCGCTGCTCGAGCACGCGCAGCGCGAGGTCACGCCGGGATCCGAGGACGCCGCATTCCTGGCCAACGTTCTGGCGCAGGTTCGCCGGCGCATGGGGCTGGCGACCGCTGCGGACGCGACCGCTGCGCCAACCACCGACTCGGCCAACGGCCTGGCGTCCCCGGCGGCGTCTCCGGCTGCGGCCATGCCGCTGGTGCACGTGCGGGTCGCGGTGGCGCCTGCACTGCGCGCCGCTGCGGCCGGGCGCACGCTGTTCGTGATCGTCCGCGTGCCGGGGCAGCGCATGCCGGTGGCCGCGCTCAGGCGCACCGGCGTCGAGCTGCCGGTGCAGCTGTCGCTGAGCAACGCCGACTCGATGGACCCGTCGCATCCGCTGTCCGGCGTGTCGCGGATGCAGGTCGAGGCCAGGCTGTCGGTCAGCGGTGACGCGATGCCGGCCAGCGGCGATCTGCTCGGCACCGGGGAAGTCGCGCGGGGCGGCAGCGTGGCGATCACCATCGATCACCGCCGACCCTGATCCCGGGCGCGCGCAGCACCGTGGCGCGCGCGTCGCCGGGCGGCGGGGCCGCCACGGCGGCCGCTGCAGCAAGGAGCGTCAGTCGGCGTCAGTCAGCGTCAGTCGGCGTCAGTCGGCGTCAGTCGGCGTCAGTCGGCGTCAGTCGGCGGTGGCGCGCCGGCGGACGCAATCGATGTAGGCGTCGCCGTCGGGCGGCTTGCCGCTGCGCTGCGATTGCCAAAGCATCTGACCGAGGCATTCCATCACGGCGTGCTGGGCCTCGTGTTCGCCGCTGCGCGCCGCCAGCAGCTGGCACGCCTGGCGGATTCCCGGCGGCTGGTCGATCGACACCTGCTCGGTGATCGACAGGTGCATCGCCAGGTGCAGGAACGGATTGCTGCGCTGCTGTTCGACTCCGTAGTCGCGCTGCAGCGCGTCGGGTGCGGTCAGGTCGTCATGGTATTCGGGGTGCTGCTCGATCCAGCGCACCGCCAGCGTCTGCAGCGGCGTGAGCACCGAATCGCGGCGCGCCCAGGCTTCGATGAAGAATTGGCGCACCTCGTCTTTGCTCGGGTTGAACATCGGCTGTCCTGCGTTGCGGGTCCAGACTGCATTGTGCCGCCGCCGCGAAGCTTGGTGCCGCAACGCGTCGACCGCGTGCGGGCTCTTGCCCGCGCCCGGGACGTGGCCGTAAAGTGCTGGAGTCTTCCAGCCGCGGAGAATCGAGCATGTCCGTCGTCGTCGTCGCCAACCCGAAGGGCGGGGTGGGAAAGTCCACGCTGTCCACCCAGCTGGCCGGATACTGGGCCAGCCGAGGTCATCAGGTCATGCTCGGCGACGCCGACCGCCAGCAGTCGTCGAAGCTGTGGCTGTCGCTGCGCAGCGAGCAGGCCGCGCCGATCGCGACCTGGAAACTCGGCCCCGACTTCATCGCGCGACCTCCGCACGGCACCACGCATGTCGTCATCGACACGCCGGCCGGGTTGCACGGCTGGCGCTTCGACGACGTGTTGCGCATGGCCGACCGCATGCTGGTTCCGGTCCAGCCGTCGGTGTTCGACATCTACGCGGCGCAGGAATTCATCGATCGTGTCGCCGCGGACCGCAAGTTGCGCGATCTGCGCATCGGACTGGTCGGGGTGCGCGTCGATTCGCGCACCCGCGCAGCCGAGCAGTTGCGCACGTTCCTGTCGCAGCAGCCGTACCCACTGCTGGCGACGCTGCGCTCGACCACCGCGTACGCGCACATGGCCGCGCACGGCCTGACGCTGTGGGATCTGCCGCCGTCGCAGGTGAGCAAGGATCTGGAGCAGTGGGAGCCGATCACGGCGTGGGTCGACGCGGACTGAGCCGCGTCGTCGCGCGATCGGTTCAGGCCGCGGCCAGCTTCGGTCCGAGCAATGCGACCAGGCCGCCACGGTTGACGCGGAACAGCCGCGGGCCGACGTGTTCGAGCAGGCCGTCGCGTTCGAACTGCGCGATCACCCGGCTGGCCGTTTCCAGCGCGACGCCGAGCATCGCGCCCAGATCGCTGCGCTTGGGCAGCGTGATGGTGTCGTTGAGTTCGGGCTCGGCCAGCTTCAGCAGCAGCCGGGCCATGCGCGACGGAATCGTGCCCGATCCCAGCAGCAGCGCCCACTCGTCGGTATCGCGCAGCGCAGCGTGCCAGCGTTCGAGGAATTCGAGCCGCAGGTTCGGGATCTGCTCCTCGAGCTTGCGGATCACATCGACCGGAATTCGGCACACCCGCACCGCGCCGATGGCCGACGCGTGGTGCATGTACGGCTGCTGGATGAAGCATTCGAGCCCGATCAGGTCGCCGCGCTTGGCCACGCGGGTGATGCGGCGGTTGCCGTCGGGCAGCACGCGCTCGAGTTTGACGAACCCGGTCTTGATCGTATAGAGCCAGTCGCCGCGGCGGCCTTCGGCGAACAGCATCTGACCGCTGCTGAACTGCATGTCGTCGATGACCTGGTGGATCGCGTCGAAGTCCTGGGTGCCGAGGGCGCCGAACAGCGCGATGCGGCGTACCCCGCAGGCGCGGCAGTCGGCGGCACCGCGCCAGGCGTTGAGCACTTCGCTGTGCGCGACGCGCTTGCCCGGCGGCGTATCTGCGCGGCGCAGCGCGGCGACGGGAATGCGGGCGAAATCGACTGCGGTATCCATGGTGTGTCCTCGGGGAACATGTGCGAGTTTTCTTGCGCAGGCTCAATATTAGTCCGTGCTGATATAGTCATGTCAATCGAGGGTTTACGCTTAGTTCCCCGGCGCGTCCGGCGGCGCGCGGTGCATCCGGACCGGCTGTCCTAAACTGGAGGTTTGACCACGAGGACATCCGCATGCCGTTTTCCGATCTGTCGGCCATTGCCGAGCGCGATGCCAGGCTCGCGCTTGCCGAGGACGTCGGCAGTGGCGACCTGACCGCCCGCCTGATCGATGCCGACGCGGTCGGCGACGCGCGCATCGTCGTGCGCGAGCCCGCAGTGCTGTGCGGAAGGCCGTGGGCCGACGCCGTGCTGCGCGCGGTCGACGCGCGGCTGCGCGTCGAGTGGATGCGCGACGAAGGCGCGCGGCTGCAGCCCGACGACGTCGTGGCGCGGCTGAGCGGCCCGGCGCGCGCGCTGCTGACTGCGGAAAGAAGCTTGCTGAATTTCATTCAGCTGCTGTCCGGCGTGGCCACGCGCACCGCGCAGTACGTCGACGCGGTGCGCGGCACCGCAGCGCGCATCGTCGACACGCGCAAGACGCTGCCCGGGCTGCGCATCGCGCAGAAATACGCGGTGCGCGTCGGCGGCGGGCACAACCACCGCATCGGGCTGTACGACGGCATCCTGATCAAGGAGAACCACATTGCCGCGGCCGGCAGCGTCGCCGCGGTGCTGCGGCGTGCGCAGCAGCTGGCGCCGCCCGGTGTGTTCGTGCAGATCGAGGTCGAGACGCTGCAACAGTTGCGCGAAGCGCTCGACGCCGGCGCCGCCATGGTGCTGCTCGACAACATGGATCTGGCGCGCATGCGCGAAGCGGTGGCGATCAACGCCGGCCGCGCCGAGCTCGAGGTCTCGGGCGGAGTCGACCTTTCCTCGGTGCTGGCCATTGCGCAAACCGGAGTCGACCGCATATCGATCGGCAAGCTGACGAAGGACGTCGTCGCGATCGACTATTCGATGCGGTTCGCCGGAGTCTGAGTTTTTCGTCGGGGATTCGGCCGGTCCCCGATCGTTCGCTGGAGATTCATCATGACCGTCGCCACTTTTCCGGTCGCTTTCGACAGCCCGGCGTGCACCACCCGCGAAGCGTGGGCCCGCGTGCCGCAGGAGCCCGACGCGAAGCGCCGCGCCGAGCTGCTCGACGCCTGTCGCGAGCTGCTGCGCGCCGCCGACGCCACCCTGGTGGCGCATTACTACGTGCACCCGGACCTGCAGGATCTGGCGCAGGCCAGCGGCGGGCTCGTCGCCGATTCGCTCGAGATGGCGCGCTTCGGCGCACGCCAGCCGGGGTCGACCCTGGTCGTCGCCGGCGTGCGCTTCATGGGCGAGACGGCCAAGATGCTGTCGATGGACAAGCGGGTTCTGATGCCCGATCTCGATGCCAGCTGCTCGCTGGACCTGGGTTGTCCGGCCGACGCGTTCGGCGCCTGGTGCGACGCCCACCCCGAGCGCACCGTGGTCGTCTATGCGAACACCAGCGCGGCGGTCAAGGCGCGCGCCGACTGGGTCGTGACGTCGAGCTGCGCGCTCGAGATCGTCGGCCACCTGCACGCGCGCGGCGAGAAGGTGCTGTGGGCTCCCGACCGCCATCTCGGCGACTATGTCCAGCGCAGCACCGGCGCCGACCTGCTGGCCTGGCAGGGCGCGTGCATCGTGCACGACGAGTTCAAGGCGCTGGAGCTCGAACTGCTCAGGCAGCAGTACCCGGACGCTCCGGTTCTGGTGCACCCGGAAAGTCCGCCGGCGGTCATCGCGCTGGCCGACGTGGTCGGCTCGACTGCGCAGATCCTGAAGGCGGCGCGCGAATCGTCGGCGACCCGCTTCATCGTCGCCACCGACTCCGGAATGTTCCACGCGCTGCAGCAGCAGAATCCGGGCAAGACTTTCGTCGCCGCGCCGACCGCAGGCAATGGCGCGACCTGCAAGAGCTGCGCGCACTGTCCGTGGATGGCGATGAACGGCCTCGAAGGCGTTCTGCGCTGCCTGCGCGACGGGGTCGGCGCCATCGAGCTCGATCCGGCGGTGGCTTCGCGCGCGCGCGTTCCGGTGCAGCGCATGCTCGATTTCACCGCCGCACAGCGCGGCGGCGCAGCGCCGGGCGCGCTGGTGCCGGGGATCGGCGCGGCTTGACGCGCGCGCCTCGCGGCGCACTGCGCACTGCGGCGACAGGTGCGGCGACAGGTGCGGCGACAGGTGCGGCGACAGGTGCGGCGACAGGTGCGGCGACAGGTGCGGCGACAGGTGCGGCGACAGGTGCGGCCGCGCGCGAAGCGGCGGCTCAGCCGCCGCGCAGGCGGGCGCGGCGCACGAAGCGCGCCGGCGACAGCGCATCGAGCAGGTCGCGTTCCAGCGGCGCGGGTTCGCCCTCGATCTGCGCCGCCAGCAGCTGCGCGCCCAGCGTGGCCATGACCAGACCGCGCGAGCCGAGCGCGGCGTGCAGGTACAAGCCGGGTACCGCGGGCCACGCGCGCGGTGGCGCCTGTGGCTTGTGCAATGCGTCCAGGTCGGGCCAGGCGCCGATCGCCGCGCGCCGGTCCGGGCCGACCGCGCGCATGCCTGCGAACAGCTGCGCGCCGGCCGGTGGCGCGGGCGCCAGCGGACCGGTGAGCGGCAGCAAGCCTTCGGCGATGTGCGCCCAGACCTCGGTGGCGTCGAGAGCTGCGCTTTCGGCGTCCTCGTAGGTGGCGCCGACGAAGCTGCTCTGCGGCGCTGCGGGCAGCGGCATGGCGTAGGTCTGCGCCATGACGCCGCGGCGCAGCCCGCGCAGCGCCGGCAGCGCGCCTTCGGGCAGCACGAAGCCCTGGCCACGCTGACCGCGCAGCGGCAGCGCGTCGCCGTGCAGGTCGCTGGCGCGCAGCAGTCGCGGTGCATCGAGCGCGTTGGCCAGCACCACGCACGGCGCCTGCGCAAGCACCATGCCGTCGACGCCGAGCGCGTCCCAGCCTCCGCCCGCCTGGCGCAGGCGCTGCACCGTGGCCTGGCGCGGGGTCGCCGCGGCCTCGGCCAGCCAGGCGTCGATCAGCCCAGACGCGGCGGCGACCCCGCCTTCGCTGATGGCGCCGCCGCAGTGCAACTGCGGCCCGCAATCGGGCAGCGGCGCGCTGCCCGGTTCGGCCATCAGGATTCCGCCGTCGATCCAGCAGTCGCCAACGGCCGCGGGCAGCGCCGTGCGCAGCCAGGCCAGGCCGCAGCGGCTCAGGCGCGCGAGCAGGTTGTCGTCGCGCGACGGACGCAGGTGCGCCAGACCTGCCGGCAGGCGCGGTGCTCCGGAGTCGAGCACCACCGTCTCCCAGCCGCGCGCGGCCAGCGCGCGCGCAGTCGCTGCGCCGGCCAGCCCAGAACCGATGACCAGCGCGCGGCGCTGCGCATGCGCCGGCAGCGCGGCGCGCGGCTCGGCGCCGCGCCGCGTCCAGCGCGGCGCGTAGCTTGCCTGCAGACGCTGCGCCTTGCCGCCGAAGCCGGGCAGCCGCTGCACTTCGAAGCCGGCGTCGCGCAGGCCGTCGCGCACCGCGCGCGCCACCGTATAGCTGGCCAGCCGCGCGCCGGGCCTGGCCAATCTGCCGAGCGCGCGCAGAACCGCCGGCTGCCACATCGCCGGATTGCGCTCCGGGGCGAATCCGTCGAGGTAGATCGCGTCGGCGCCGAGTTCGAGTTGCGGCAGCATCTGCGCCACGTCGCCCAGCGCCAGGGTCAGGCGCACGCGCCCGCCGTCGAACAGCAGCGGGTGCAGTCCGCGGCGCGGCGCCGGCCACGCCCGCGCCAGTTGCGCGGCCAGCGGTTGCAGCGCCGGGTCGACGCAGGACTGGTGCAATGCATCGGCGTGCAGCGGATGCAGTTCGATGCCGACGTAGTGCAGCATCGCAGGGCGGCCTGGATCGTCGCGCCAGGCTTGCCAGGTGGCGAGGAAATTGGTGCCGAGGCCGAAGCCCGTTTCGAGCACGACGAACTGGCGTCGCCCGTCCCATGCCCGCGGCGCCTCGAGCAGGCCGCAACCGGCCAGGAACACCGCGCGCGCCTGGCCCGCTGCGCCGGCGCGGCTGGAGTACACGTCGTCGTAGCGGGCGCTGTACGGGTGTCCGTCGGCGTCGTGCTGCAGCGGCTCGTGATCGATGCGCATCGCGTCGCCCTCAGGCAGTCCCGGCGTGAAGGCCGTACGCTGCGCATTCGGTCAGCACCAGATCGAGCAACTGGTCGTGCGGTTCGGCGCGCAGATGGTCGACGCGGCAGGCCTCGAACGCCAAGCCGATCGTGAACACCTCGCTGCGCCCGGCCAGGTAGCGGTCGTAATAGCCGCCGCCGTAGCCCAGCCGCAGGCCGATGTCGGCGAAACCCACGCACGGCAGCAGCAGCAGCTCGGGGACCAGCACCGTATCGGTGCGCGCCGGTTCGGCGATTCCGTACGGACCTTCGCGCAATGCGTCGCCTGCTCGCCAGGCGGCGAAGCGCATGCGGCGCGTGGGCGGGTCGACCAGCGGCAAGGCCAGCAGCAGGTCGCGGCGTTCGCGCTGCAAGGCGTCGAGCAGCGGCAACGGGTCGTATTCGCCGCGGGTGGCGCAGTACGCACCGATCGATGCCGGGCGCAGCCGCTGCAGTGCGCGCCGCAGCGCCGCGTCGAGCGCCGCGTCGAGTTCGGCGCGCCCGGGCAGCGCGGCACGCCGTGCGAGAAGCTCGCGGCGCAGCGCAGCGCGATCCTCGTCGTCCGGCACACGAACAATCAATGTCGGAGAATTCGGGTTCACGCTACAGTTCGCCTCATGAGTCCTGCCGTCGGATATTCGCGTATTGTGCCCCGGGCCGCGAGGCGCGCGCTGCGCCGGCTGGCGCAGGCCGGGTTGGTCCTGTTCCTCTTGGGTGCGGCGGCTTGCGCTGCGGTTCAACGCGACGACGGCCCCGCGGTGCGTGCGGCCTGGGACGGATTCCAGCGCGGCGATCCGCTGCCGGCGCAGCGCGCGCTGGCCGGCGCCCATACGACCTTGCTCGAACCCTGGCTCGCGTACTGGTCGCTCGAGCCGAATTTGCGCCAGATGACCGAGGCCGATTTCGAGCGTTTCGCGCGCGATTACCCGCACACCTACGTGCTCGCGAGGCTGCGCGACGCCTGGCTGCTCGAACTCGGGCGCCGCCGCGACTGGGCTGATTTCGCCCGTGTCTACCCGCAGCAGCGTCCCGGGGCCGACACCCAGGTCGAATGCTACGAACTGGAACGCCGCTTCGAAGTCGACGGCGTCGACACCAGCGCCGAGTTGCTGCCGCTGTGGGACGTGCATCCAGGCGGTGGAGTCGGCTGCAATTCGGCCGCGCACGCACTGGCGCAGGCCGGGCGAATCGACCAGCAGCAGCTTTGGCGGCGAATCCAGGGCTTTTTCCGCGAAGGTCGTTACCAGGCGGCGCTGGATTTCGCCCCCGAGCTGCCGACCGGCGCCTGGAAAGGAATCGACCGCGCCGCGCACGATCCGCTGCCGCTGGTGCTGCATGCGCTGCACCACGGCGTTGCGCGCGACCCGATGCGCCGCGCGTTCGTGGTCCTGGCGCTGCTGCGTCTGGGCGACCAGGACCCGCAGCAGGCCATGCGGCTGCTCGACGGCGGTTTCGACGGATTGTCGTCGCGCGAGCGGGCCGCGATCGCGTACCACGCCGCGCGCAGCGCGGCACTGCAGCTCTTGCCCGATGCCGCGCGCTGGTTCGGCCAGGCGGCGCGCCTGGACGCCAGCTACCAGCCGCAGCCGACCACGGTCGACTGGATGCTGCGTGCAGCGCTGCGGGCGCAGGACTGGAACATGGTCGACCGTGTCTCCGGGCAATTGATCGCGCGCGACGGGCCACGCCCCGAATGGGTCTACTGGCGCGCCGTCGCCGAGCAGCGCCTGGGCCGCGACGCGCCTGCGCGCGCGCTGTACGCGCAGATCGCTTCGCCGTGGTCGTTCTTCGGCCAGCTCGCCACCGAGGCGCTCGGCCAGCGCATCAGCCTGCCGCCGCCGATCGCGCCGCCGAGCGCGCAGGCAGTCGCGGCGCAACGCGCGCGGCCCGAGATCCGGCGGGCGCTGGCTTTGTACGCGCTGCAGATCTACGCACCCGCGGCGCAGCAATGGAGCTATGCGCTGCGCGGCCTCGACGATTCCGCGCTGCATGCCGCCGCGCAGCTGGCTTGCGCGCGCCAGGCCTGGATGCTGTGCATCGACGCCAGCGAGCGCATGCAAGGCGGGGTCGACTGGGGGCAGCGCTACGTGATGCCGTACCGCGACGCGATCGCCGCAGCTGCGCGCAGCACCGGCGTCAGCGAGGCGCTGGTGTTCGGACTGATCCGCCAGGAATCGCGGTTCGCCGACGACATCAGCTCGTGGGCCGGCGCACACGGCCTGATGCAGCTGATGCCGCAGACCGCGCGCTGGGTCGCTCGCAAGATCGGCATGAGCGACTACGCGCCCGAGGACATCGGCCGCGCGCGAACCAATGTCGCGCTGGGCGCCGCGTACCTGGGCATGCTGCTGCAGCGTTTCGACGGTTCGCAGGCGATGGCCGCGGCCGGCTACAACGCCGGCCCCGGACGCCCTGCGCGCTGGCGCGCGCAGGATCCCGACGACTTCCCGCAGTCGCTCGGCGGGGCGCTGTTCACCGAAAGCATCCCGATCCAGGAAACGCGCGACTACGTCGAACGCGTGCTGGCCAACGCGACCGTCTACGCCGCGCGCCTCAGCGGTGCGCCGCAATCCCTAGAATCGAGACTGCGCCTGGCCGCTGCGGGAACGCCGGCCGCTCAACCGGCCATGCCGTGACGCGGCGCAGCGAGGGTCTATGGACAACATCATCGTATTCGGGGGCGCAGGGTTCATCGGCACGCGGCTGGTCGCCCGGCTGAGCGCAGCCGGGCACCGGGTGTGCGTGCCCACGCGCCGTCGCGAGCGGGCCCGGCATCTGCTGCCGCTGCCGACCGTCGAAGTGGTCGAGGTCGACACCTTCGACGGCGCGACGCTGGAGCGTCTGCTGCACGGGCGCGACGCGGTGGCCAATCTGGTCGGTGTGCTGCACGGCCGCCGCGCGCGCCCGTACGGGCCCGAATTCGCGCGCGCGCATCAGCGGCTGCCGCAGAACCTGGCGCAGGCCTGCGCCAGCGTCGGCGTTCCCAGGCTGGTGCACGTCAGCGCGCTGGGCGCCGACAGCGCCGGATGTTCGATGTACCTGCGTTCCAAGGGCGACGGCGAGGCCGCGCTGCGCGCGCAGGTCGGATTGCGCTGGACCATCATGCGGCCTTCGGTCGTGTTCGGGCCGGGAGACCGTTTCCTGCACCTGTTCGCCGCGCTGCAGCGGGTGATGCCGGTGGTTCTGCTCGGTGGCGCGCGGCAACGTTTCGCTCCGGTGTACGTCGACGATGTGGCTTGCGCGCTGCAGCACGCGCTGGTCGGCCCGCGCGCCGAGGCCACCGTGGGGCGCGTCTACGAGCTCGGCGGGCCGCGCAGCTACGCGCTGGCCGAGCTGGTGCGGCTGGCCGGAGCCTGGGCCGGTGTCGCGCACGGCCGCGGCCGACCGGTGCTGGCGCTGCCCGATGCGCCGGCGCGGGTGTTGGCCGCCTTGCTCGAACACGCGCCGGGCGGGCCGCTGATGAGCCGGGACAATCTCGATTCGATGCGCGTGCCCAGCGTTCCGACTGGCGCCTTGCCCGGGATCGACGCGCCCGAGCTCGGTGTCGGCCAGGCGCACAGCATCGAAGCCGTCGCCGCCGACGATCTGGGCCGGCGCGGGGCGCAGGCCCGCTTCGACGCCTGGCGCATGATCGCCGGCCGTTGATCGGCGCAACCGGAGGGGTTTCGATGCGCGTGCTGATCATCGGCAACAAGAACTACTCGTCGTGGTCGATGAGACCGTGGGTGCTGATGCGCCACTTTGCCATCGCGTTCACCGAGCGGGCGCTTCGGCTCGGCAGCGCGGAGTTCCACGATGCGCTGGCCGGGCTGACTCCGACGCAGACCGTTCCGGTCCTGCTCGACGGTGACCTCGTCGTGCCCGATTCGCTGGCCATCGTCGAGTACCTGGCCGAGGCGTTCGCGCAGCACGCGATCTGGCCTGCCGACTCCGCGGCACGCGCCCGGGCGCGGGTGCTGTGCGCGACCATGCACTCGGGTTTCACTGCGCTGCGAAGCTCGATGCCGATGAACATCGAGGCCCGGTTGCCGGGGCTTGGCTGGAATCTGGCCGTGCAGCGCGATCTCGATCGCATCTGCGCGTTGTGGCGCGGCGCGCTGGACGCCAGCGGTGGCCCGTTCCTGTACGGCGCCTTTGGCGCCGCCGACGCGTTCTACGCGCCGGTGTGCGCGCGGCTGCGCACCTACGCACCGGCGTTGCCGGAGTTCGCCGCGGACTACGTCGAACGCGTTCTCGCCGTGCCGGCCGTCGTCCAGTGGTGCGATTGCGCGTGTGCCGAGCACGACTACGTCGCCGAGGGCGAGCCGTACCGCGCGCGCGCAAGCTGAAGTGTTGCGCGCGCTGAGCGCGCGTTTCGATCGTTTCTCCGAATTCTCGTATCCACCGATGCTCAATGCCGCGCAGGAACGCGCCGTCAACCACCTCAGCGGGCCCTGCCTGGTCATCGCCGGAGCCGGCAGCGGCAAGACCCGGGTCATCACCCACAAGATCGCCAGGCTGCTCAAGGCCGGCTACGCGCCCGGCGAGATCGCCGCGATCACCTTCACCAACAAGGCCGCAGCCGAAATGCGCGAGCGCGCCCGCGAATTGCTCGACGACCGCCGCGCAGCGCGCGAACTCGTCATTTCGACCTTCCACGCGCTGGGTGTGCGCATGCTGCGCGAGGACGGCGGCGCGCTGGGCCTGAAGGAGCAGTTCTCGATCCTCGACAGCGACGACGTCGCATCGCTGCTGCGCGAGGCCGGCGCGACCACCGACGCCAAGCTGGCGCGTGCCTGGCAATGGCGCATCAGCCAGTGGAAGAGCGCCTTGCTCGATCCCGAAACGGCCGCGCGCACTGCGCAAGGCTCCGACGACGTGCAGGCCGCACGGGTCTGGGCGCGCTACGCCGAGCAGCTCGCCGCGTACCAGGCGGTCGATTTCGACGACCTGATGGTGCTGCCGCTGCGCTTGCTGCAGCAGCACCCCGATGTGCGCGCGCGCTGGCGCGAGCGGCTGCGCTACCTGCTGGTCGACGAATACCAGGACACCAGCGACGCGCAGTACCAGCTGCTGAAGCTGCTCGCAGGCGACAGCGGGCGCTTCACCGCGGTGGGCGACGACGACCAGAGCATTTACGGCTGGCGCGGCGCCACTTTGGACAACCTGCGGCAATTGCCGAACGACTACCCGCAGCTCGAAGTCATCAAGCTGGAACAGAACTACCGGTCGACGAATTCGATTCTGCGCGCGGCCAACGCGGTCATTTCGTCCAATCCGAAGATCTATCCGAAGCGGTTGTGGAGCGAGCATGGCGAGGGCGATCCGGTCGAGGTGCGCGAAGCCGACAGCGACGAGGACGAGGCCGAGCGCATCGTGGCGAAGGTCCAGGCGCTGCGCGGCGGGCGCGGCGCCAAGCTCGCCGACATCGCGGTGCTTTACCGCGCCAACCACCAGTCGCGGCCGATCGAACAGGCGCTGCGCCGCGCCAACATCGCGTACGTGGTCAGCGGCGGGCAGAGTTTTTTCGATCGAGCCGAAATCAAGGACGTCTGCGCCTACCTGCGGCTGCTGGCCAACCCGGACGACGACCCCGCGTTCCTGCGCGCGGTGACCACGCCCAAGCGCGGCATCGGCGCAGCGACGCTGAAGAGCCTGGGTGCGTTCGCCTCGCAGTGGAAAGTCTCGCTGTTCGATGCGCTGTTCCGCGACGCGATGCCGGCTGCGGTCGGCCAGCGCCAGGCCGACGCGCTGCGCGAGTTCGCAAGGCTGATGCACGACATTGAGTGGCGCAGTCGAACCGAACCGGCGGGCGAATTGCTGCGTTCGCTGCTCGCCGCGGTCGGCTACGAGGCTCATCTGCGCGAAGCGTCGGACAACGAACGCGAGGCCGCGCAGCGCTGGAGCAACGTCAACGATTTCTGCGACTGGATCGGCCGCAAGGCAGAGGAGGACAAACGCGACCTCAAGCGCATGGCGCAGATGGTCGCGCTGATCACCCAGTTGTCCGAGCGCGGCGAGCAGGCCGACGCGGTCACGCTGTCGACCCTGCACGCGGCCAAGGGACTCGAGTGGCCGCATGTCTGGCTGGCCGGCTGCGAGGACGGCATGCTGCCGTTCTACACCGACGAGCGCCCGTTGACCGACAGCGGGCTGGAGGAAGAGCGGCGGTTGATGTATGTCGGCGTCACGCGGGCTCGGCGCACGCTGACGCTGAGCCATTGCCGCAAGCGGCGCGCGCATGCGCGCAATGCGCGCGCCTGCACGCCGAGCCGGTTCCTTGCCGACTTGCGCGCCGAGTTGCCGAAAACGGATGGGCGCGCCAGCGCACTGGCCCGGCTGGCCGCGCTGCGCGGGCGCCTCGGCGCGGCCGATGCCACCGAGGCGGGCAGCGCAGCGGCCGACGCTGCCGGGACTGCGGCATCGTGAGTGCGCGCTGGACGCCGCTGGTCGCGCTGGCCGCGGTCTACCTGCCGGCGCTGGCGAGCCCGGGGCCGAACTTCCTCGCCGTCACCCGAGCCGCGCTCGACGGCTCGCGTCGCCAAGGCGTGGCCACCGCGCTCGGCGTGGCCAGCGGCAGCACGCTGCAGGCACTGCTGGCGGCCAGCAGCGTCGGGCTGCTGCTCGCGCACGCGCCCGCAGCGCAGCGCGTCGTGGCATTGGTCGGGGGCGCCTATCTGCTGTACGTCGCGCGCAACGTCTTGCGTCAGGCGCACGGCGTGCTGCCGGCCGACGCCGCGCCGGCCGCGCGGCCGGCGGTCGCGCTGCACGCGGCTTTCCGCGCAGGGCTGTTGACCAATCTGACCAATCCGAAGGCCCTGGTTTTCTTCTCGACCATTTTCACCGCGCTGGTCGGCCCCGGCATGCCGTCAGCGTTGCGTTTCGCTGCGGTTGCGATGATCTGCGCGCTGTCGACCTGCTGGCATCTGGCGCTGGCCACCTTGTTCATGCAACCGGCGGTACGTACCGTTTATGCGCGGGTGCGTCCGAACCTGCTTCGCGTGACCGCGATGGCGATCGGAGGGTTCGGTCTGCACCTGCTGTGGGACGCGGCGCGCGTGCGCTGAGCGCGGCCAGCGCCGCGCGTTGCGGTGCGGACGCAGGGCGCGCCATCGGGTTCGGGGTTCGGCGCGGCCTGGTGCACGCGGCCCTACGGAGTCACTGCCTGCCAGTCGCGCGCCAGGTAGCCGCGTGCATCGACCGCGTCGACGTGCCCGGCCAGCGCGCGGCGACCTCGGCAGCGCCACCAGACCGCGTCGTCGTGGCCGCTGACGACTGCCGGAACGAAATCAGCGTCGGGATGCGCGTGGCAGTACGCGCGCACCGCGGCGTCGGCGTGGCGCGAAGTGCGCGCCTTCGCGTCGCAGCGCCGGTTCGCGCCGTACACGCAGGCCAGCACCTGCCCGTCGGCGCAGCGCCACGCCACCCAGGCGTCTTCGTCGACCAGCAGCCGGCGCGCGATCCACGGCGGCAGCTTCGGCCCGGCCCAGCGTCGATCCGGCGCATCGATGGTGCCGAGCGCGCGGCAATACGCCTGCGCATCGGTGTAGCGGGCCGCGGCGGCCACGCCCGGAGTCCAGGCGCAGATGGCGAGCAGCGAAGCCAGCGAAGCGAAGATGCGGTTCATCGGGAGCACACGCGCTTTGATGCGCCATCGCAGCTGCGGTTCCACCGCGAGCGCGACAGGGGCTTGGTCGACTCCATGCGCTCCCGGTGGCATCATCGCCGGCATGGCGCCATTCGACACCCTGCAGTTCGCCGACGGCCTGAAAGCTGCCGGAACACCTGCGGCGCAGGCCGAGGCGACGGCGCGGCTGCTCGGCGACGCGCTGGCGCTGCACCGTGCTGACCTGCCACCATGGGTCGATGCGGTCGAGGCCCGGTTCGATGGCGTCGAGCACCGGCTCGATGCGGTCGAGCACCGGCTCGATGCGGTCGAGCACCGGCTCGATGCGGTCGAGCACCGGCTCGATGGTGTCGAGCACCGGCTCGATGCGGTCGAGCGCCGGCTCGATGCGGTCGAGCGCCGGCTCGATGCGGTCGAGCACCGGCTCGATGCGGTCGAGCACCGGCTCGATGCGGTCGAGGCCGGGCTCGAAAAGCTGGCGCGTGAATGTGCGGTGCTCGTGTCGCGTGTCGACCTGCTGCACGGCGACATGCGCTGGGTCAAGGGCATGCTTGCGTTGCTTCTCGCCGGCATGCTGCCGCTGACGGTCAACGCGCTGGCGCTGCTGACCCACGGCACCGGCTGAGCCGGTGTCGTGCGCCTGCGTTCAGTTCATCGACCAGCCGTGGCTGATGGTGATCGACTGCCCGGTCAGCGCAGCGGTCGGGAACGCGGCCAGGAACAGCGCAGTCTGCGCCACGTCGTCCAGCGTCGTGAATTCGCCGTCGACGGTGTTGCGCAGCATCACGTTGCGCACCACGTCCTGTTCGCTGATCCCCAGCTCCTTGGCCTGTTCGGGGATCTGCTTGTCGACCAGCGGCGTGCGCACGAAACCGGGGCACAGCACGTGGCTGCGCACCCCCTTCGAGCCGCCTTCCTTGGCCAGCACCCGGGCCAGGCCGAGCAGGCCGTGCTTGGCCGCCACATAGGCGCTTTTCAGCGGCGATGCCTCGTGCGAGTGCACCGAACCCATGTACATCACGACGCCACCGCGGTTGTCCTTGTACATGCTGCGCAAAGCCGCCTTGGTGCACAGGAACGCTCCGTCGAGATGGATCGCCAGCAACCGCTTCCAGTCAGCAAACGCGAACTGCTCGATCGGATTGACGATCTGGATTCCGGCATTCGCCACCAGCACGTCGATTTCGCCGAGTCCGGCCACCGCGCGCGCAAATCCTGCATCGACCTGGGCCTCGTCGGCCACGTCCATCGCCACGCCGAGCGCGCGGCCTCCGGCGGCGATGATCTCCTGCGCCACCGCGTCGGCGCCGGACTGGTTCAGGTCGGCCACCGCAACCGCGGCGCCGGCCTGCGCGAACACGTGCGCGATGTTGCGGCCGATTCCGCTGGCGGCGCCGGTGACCAGCGCCGTTTTGCCCTTCAGACTGGTTTGGGTGATCTGCATGTTTTCTCCTGTTGGCTTCCGGGGGCCTGGATGTTGCACAGCAGCATACGAGTTTAGCCCGGCTTCGGGTGAGTTGGCGGTGCGCTGCCGTGCGGCCGGCGCCGCTATGGCCGGGCAACGGCGTGGTCCACGCCGCTGCGTCCGGCGTGCACGTCGACGATGCGCCGCTGCGTTGCGGCGATCGTTCCGGGCGTGGTCAGCGCGCGTCGCGCTGCTGTTCGAGCAGCCACGCGTACAGTGCCTTGCGGTCGGTGTCGAACAACTCGGCGACCACCGCCGCAGCGCGCGACGCGGGCAGTTCGCGCGTCAGGCGCAGCAGCCAGCGCCGGGCCTGTGCCCGTTCGGGAGCGGCCGCGGCGCCGGGCTGCAGCACGAGGACGAATTCGCCGTGCAGCCGCTGCGCATCGGCTGCCAGCCAGTCGAGCAGCTGCTGCGGCGTGCCGTCGACCAGGGCTTCGAACTGCTTGCTGAGTTCCTTGGCCAGCAGCACCCGGGGCTGCGCCTCGCCGGATGCCAGGTGCAGCGCGCGCAGGCTCGCTTCGATGCGGTGCGGTGTCTCGAAGCACACCACCGCGCGCGCCGCGTCGAGCTGCGCGCGCCAGAACGCGTCGCGCTGCTGTGCGCTGCTCGGCACGTAGCCGACGAAGCTGTAGCCGGAGTCGAGCGCAAAACCGCTGGCGCTCAACGCGGTGGTCACCGCGCTGGGGCCGGGCAGCGGTACCACGGCATGGCCGGCGGCGCGCGCCGCGCGTACCAGCGCGGCGCCGGGGTCGTTGATTCCCGGCGTGCCGGCATCGCTGACGAAGGCCACGCGCTCGCCTGCGGCCAGGTGCTGCAGCAGCGCCTCGGCAGCCGCCTGCTCGCGGTGGCGGTCGGCGCGCAGCAACGGCTTGTGCAGACCGTAGGCCTGCAACAGGCGCTGTGCCATGCGTGTGTCCTCGGCCGCGACGCGGTCGCAGCGCGCCAGCAGTGCCAGCGCGCGCAGCCCGATGTCGGCCAGGTTGCCGATCGGGGTCGGCACCAGCAGCAGGCATGGCGACGGCAGCGACTGGGCCGCGCATAATCGGACCGCCGCCTGGGCGGCGGCGAGGGCTTCGGGTGCGGCGGTGGTCATGGTGATGGACGGGGCGCGGCGCAGGCAGCTCGGCGCGAGCGCCGAGGATCGCGCCTGCGCCTACCTGCTCCGGCAGGGCTTGCAGATCGTGCAGCGCAATTATCGCGTGCGCGGCGGTGAAATCGACATCGTCGCGCGAGACTGCGGCTGCCTGGTGTTCGTCGAAGTTCGGTTGCGCAGCGCGGGCGGGCACGGCGGCGCCGCGGCCAGCGTCGACGCGCGCAAGCGCACGCGACTGCTGCGTGCAGCGCGACACTTCCTGATGCGCCTGGGCGACGCCGAGCTGCGCTGCCGCTTCGACGTGATCGCGATCGATTCCGGCACGTTGCGCTGGCTGCGCGACGCGTTCGGCGCTGCGGACTGACCGGATGCTGTCATCGACAGCGCGAACCATCGCACGATGGCGTTTGCTCCGGCCCGATAATGGCGATGTATTTCTCCGTCCCCCCTGCCGAACATGCTCGAAGAACGAATCCGCATGCATTTCCACGAAAGCGCGCAACTCAAGCAGCAGTCTGCCGCGCTGCTTGCCGAGCCCCTGGCGCAGGCCATCGCCGCGCTGTCCAATGCGCTGGCCAATGGCGGCCGCGTGCTGGCCTGCGGCAACGGTGGTTCGGCCGCCGACGCGCAGCACTTCGCCGCTGAACTGGTCGGCCGTTTCGAGCGCGAACGTCCTGAACTGGCCGCGGTCGCGCTCAGCACCGACAGCTCGATCCTGACCGCGATCGGCAACGACTACGGATTCGACCAGGTGTTCGCCCGCCAGGTGCGCGCGCTGGGCCAGCCCGGCGACGTGCTGCTGGCGATCAGCACCAGCGGCAACTCGCCCAATGTCGTCGAGGCGGTGCGCGCGGCACAGGAACGCGACATGTCGGTCATCGGTCTAAGCGGCAAGGGCGGCGGACAGCTGACCGCGCTGTTGCGCGACGTCGACGTGCATCTGTGCGTTCCGCACGACAGGACTGCCCGAATCCAGGAGTTGCATTTGCTGATGATTCACTGCATTTGCGACGGCGTAGACTGGACTTTGATGGGCGAACCGGAGGATGGAGCATGAGTAGACGTATTCGAACGGCGCGTCGTGCCGGCCTGGTGCTGCTGGGCGCGCTGACCCTGACGCAGTTGCAGGGCTGTTTCCTGCTTGGCGCGGCCGCGGTCGGCGGCACCGCGCTGGTGGCGACCGACCGGCGCACCACGGGGTCCCAGCTCGAGGACCAGACGATCCAGGTCAAGGCGTCGTCCCGCATCAATCAGGCGCTCGGCGGTCAAGGTTCCGTCAGCGTCAGCAGTTACAACCAGCAGGTTCTGCTGACCGGTCAGGTACCCAGCGCGGCGCTCAAGCAACTGGCCGCGCAGGTTGCCGCCGACGTGCCGAACGTCAAGTCGGTGGCCAATGAACTCGAGGTCGGCATGAATGAAGCGCTGACCGACCAGGCCAACGACACCTACCTGACGTCAAGGGTGCGCGCAGCGTTCATCGATGACAAGGCGTTGTATTCGCAGGCATTCATGATCACCACCTGCGACAGCGTTGTCTATCTGCAGGGGCTGGTGACCCCGGCCGAGGGCGCCGAGGCGGCCGCGGTGGCCAGCGGCATCAGTGGCGTGAAAAAGGTGGTCACGCTGTACCAGACGATCAGTCCGGCGCAGCTCGAGAACAATTACAGCGGCCAGGTGTCGACGCCGCAGCAGCCGCCCGCCAATCCGCCGGCGGTGGCGCCGAAGTCGTCGACTCCGTGACGCTTTCGATTTCCAACGTACCTCAAGGTGATATCCGATGAGTCTGCTGCATGTCCCCGCCGGCAAGAGCCTGCCCGATGATTTCAACGTCGTGATCGAAATCCCGGCGGGCGCACCGCCGGTGAAGTACGAAGTCGACAAGAACAGCGGCGCGCTGTTCGTCGACCGGTTCATGGCCACGGCGATGCACTACCCGTGCAACTACGGCTATATCCCGCAGACCTTGTCGGAGGATGGAGACCCGGTCGACGTGCTGGTCGTCACCCCGCTGCCGCTGGTGCACGGCTGCGTCGTGCGCTGCCGCCCGGTGGGCATGCTGAAAATGACCGATGAAGCCGGCGCCGACGCCAAGCTGATCGCGGTGCCGGTGGACAAGCTGCTGCCGTTGTACCGCCACATCAAGACGCCCGACGACCTGGCGCCCGAACTGCTGCGGCAGATCGAGCATTTCTTCAACCACTACAAGGACCTCGAGCCGGGCAAGTGGGTGAAGACCGAAGGCTGGGCCGGAGTCGACGCGGCGCGTGCCGAAATCGACGCCAGCGCGAAGCGCTACGCCGAAATCGACAAGGCCTGAAGCCGCCGGTCGTTGGCGCGCCGCGGTTTGATCCGGCGCGCCTCGATGACTGCGCGCGCGCCATGGACATGGCGCGCCGCGCGTCCATAGCGCCTATACTCGCAAGCGCTTGTCGGAGTGCTTGTCGCCACGCGCCGCGTGGCGGGCTGAGATCGCGCTTGCGCGGAATCCGTTGAACCTGATCGGGGTCGAACCCGCGTAGGGAACCAAGTCGCGCCATTGGCGGACCGGCGTTTCGACAGGCCTCACCGACCCAGGAGACCAGCATGTCCGAAGCCCGCCGCCGTGTCGACCCCGCGCGCCTGTCCAGCCGCATCACCCGTACCCCGTTTCCGGCCTCGCGCAAGGTCTACCTCGAAGGCCCGGCCGGCGTGCGCGTGCCGTGGCGCGAAATCGCGCTGTCGGACACCATCGTCGAGGATGCCCCCGGAGTCACGCGGCTGGAGAAGAACGCGCCGCTGCGCGTCTACGACTGCTCGGGTCCGTACACCGATCCGGACGCCGCGATCGACGTTCGCGCCGGGCTGCCGGCGCTGCGTGCGGCGTGGATCGCGGCGCGCGGCGACAGCGAGCAGCTCGACGGTCCCAGCAGCGCCTTCGGCCGCGCGCGCCAGGCCGATCCGGCCACCGCCGCGCTGCGCTTTGCCGAGCCGCCGGCGCCGCGCCGCGCCAAAGCCGGCGCCAACGTCACGCAGCTGCACCTGGCGCGCCGCGGCATCGTCACCCCGGAGATGGAATACATCGCGCTGCGCGAGAACCTGCGCCGCGCGCAACTGCCCGAAGCGCTGCGCCAGAACGGCGGCCAGCATCGTGGCGGCTGGTTCGGCATGCAGCACGAGGTCAGCGCCGAGTTCGTCCGTGCCGAAGTCGCTGCCGGTCGCGCGGTGATCCCGGCCAACATCAACCATCCGGAAAGCGAACCGATGATCATCGGCCGCAATTTCCTGACCAAGGTCAACGCCAACATCGGCAACTCGGCGGTGACCAGCGACATCGAGGACGAAGTCGACAAGATGGTGTGGGCGATCCGCTGGGGCGCCGACACCGTGATGGACCTGTCGACCGGCAAGCACATCCACGAGACCCGCGAATGGATCGTTCGCAACAGCCCGGTGCCGATCGGCACGGTGCCGATCTACCAGGCGCTGGAGAAGGTCGACGGCGTCGCCGAGGCGCTGACCTGGGAGCTGTTCCGCGACACCCTGATCGAGCAGGCCGAACAGGGGGTCGACTATTTCACCATCCACGCCGGCGTGCTGCTGCGCTACATCCCGTTGACCGCTCAGCGCGTCACCGGAATCGTCTCGCGCGGCGGCTCGATCATGGCCAAGTGGTGCCTGGCGCACCACCAGGAAAACTTCCTGTACACCCATTTCGACGAGATCTGCGCCATCATGAAGGCGTACGACGTGACCTTCTCGCTCGGCGACGGGCTGCGTCCGGGATCGATCGCCGACGCGAACGACGAGGCCCAGTTCAGCGAGCTGCACACACTGGGCGAACTCACGCGCATCGCGTGGAAACACGACGTGCAGGTGATGATCGAGGGCCCGGGCCACGTGCCGCTGCACATGGTCGCGGTCAACGTCGAGGAAGAGCTCAAGCACTGCTACGAGGCGCCGTTCTACACCCTGGGGCCGCTGACCACCGACATCGCTCCGGGCTACGACCACATCACCAGCGCGATCGGAGCCGCCAACATCGGCTGGGCCGGAACCGCGATGCTGTGCTACGTGACGCCGAAGGAACACCTCGGGCTTCCCGACCGCGAAGACGTCAAGCAGGGGCTGATCGCGTACCGCGTCGCGGCGCACGCAGCCGACCTGGCCAAGGGCTATCCGGGCGCGCAGCTGTGGGACAACGCGATTTCGCGCGCGCGCTTCGAATTCCGCTGGGAGGATCAGTTCCGGCTCGCGCTCGACCCGGACACGGCACGCGCGTTCCACGACGCCACGCTGCCGAAGCAGGCCGCGAAGACCGCGCATTTCTGCTCGATGTGCGGCCCGAAGTTCTGCTCGATGAAGATCAGCCAGGACATCCGGAACAGCGCGGCGCAGGCGGTGGGCAGTGCCGAGCTGCGCGACGAGCTGGCGCGCAAGGCGGCCGAGTTCCGCGACGCCGGCAGCGAGATCTACCGGTGAGCGCAGCGAGGGGAGTCGATTGATGCCCGCGGTGCTGCCGCATATCGGGATCGCGGGCGCCGGGCTTGCGGGCAGGTTGCTGGCCTGGCGGCTGCTGCGCGCGGGTTGCCGCGTCACGTTGTTCGACGCGCATGCGCGCGGCGATCGCTCAAGCGCCGGGCCGACGGCCGCGGCGATGCTGTCGCCCACTGCCGAACTGGCGGTGGCCGACTCCGGGATCCATGCGCTGGGAATGGCCTCGCTGGAGCTGTGGCCGCAGTGGTTGCAGCAACTGCATGCGCAGGGCGGCCGCGAGGTCTATTTCCGCCGCGAGGGAACGCTGGTCGTCGCACATGCTGCCGACCGCGGATCGCTCGACCATTACGCGGCGCTGTTGCGTGCGCGGCTGCCGAACACCGGCGACGGCGTGCTGCTGGAGGCGCTCGACGAGGTTCGCATCGGTGCGCTGGAGCCGCTGCTCGCCGGGCGCTTCGCGTCCGGCCTGTACCTGCCGCAGGAAGGCCAGCTGGCCAACGACCAGCTGTATGCTGCGTTGCAGACCGTGCTTGACGCCGGGTTGGCCGCGGTCGGTGGCGCGTGGCACGAGAACTGTGCAATCGTCTCGGTCGAGCCGCGCGCGCTGCGCGACGCGCACGGCGGGTGCCATCGCTTCGATCTTGCGGTGGATTGCCGCGGCGTCGGCGCGCGCGCCGAACTGCCCGGGCTGCACGGGGTGCGCGGCGAAGTGATGACGGTGTCCGCGCCGGCCGTGTCGCTGCGCCGGCCGGTGCGCCTGATCCACCCGCGCTACGCGATCTACGTCGCGCCGCGCCCGGGCGGCCAGTTCATCGTCGGCGCCACCGAGCTCGACAGCGAGGATGCCGGCGCGCCCACGCTGCGCTCGACGCTCGAGCTGGGCAGTGCGCTGTACAGCCTGCACGCCGAGTTCGGCGAGGCGCGGGTGCAGCGTCTGGCCGCGTCGCTGCGCCCGGCGCTGCCCGATCGCCAGCCGGTGGCTGGCCCGGACGCCGAAGGCGTGTGGCGCATCAACGGCCTGTTCCGCCACGGCTACCTGATCGCTCCGGCGCTGGTGCAGCGCGCTGCCGGCGCAATTGCCGAGGCGCTGGAGCTGCGCGATGCTGCCTGATCCGGAAATCCCCCTGCCGGACGACGCTGCGGGCGCCGCAGTCGGGCTTGCGGTCAACGGCGAGGCTGTGCGCAGCGCAGCGCCGACGCTGCATGCGCTGCTCGTCGAGCGCGGCCTCGACCCCGGCGCAGGCGGTTTCGCGTGCGCCGTCAACGGCGCCTTCGTGCCGCGCGCGCAATGGGCCGCGCATGCCCTGCGCGGCGGCGACCGCATCGACATCGTCGCTCCGGTCACGGGCGGTTGAACACCACGGGGAGGGTTTGCGATGGAGACCGAAATCACCGCACCGGGCGACGCGCTGCCGGCCGGCGCGCATGGCGCAGCCGGTGCGATCGACGCGGCCGGCACGGCCGGTGAGGCGGGTGCGCCGCTGGACGACACGCTGCGTGTCGGCGGCGCCGCGCTGCGCTCGCGGCTGCTGCTCGGCACTTCGCGGTATCCGTCGCCGCTGGCGCTGGCGCAGGCGGCCGCGGCCAGTGCTGCCGAGGTGTTCACCGTCGGGCTGCGCCGGCTGCAACCGCAAAGCGGCGGCGGCACGGCGTTCTGGCAGCGCATCCAGGCGCTGGGCGGAAGGTTGTTGCCGAACACGGCCGGCTGCCACGACCCCGGGCAGGCGGTGAACCTGGCGCGAATGGCGCGCGAGCTGTTCGCCACCGACTGGATCAAGCTCGAAGTCATCGGCGACGACTACACCCTGCAACCCGATCCGATCGGCACCCTGCAGGCTGCGCGCACGCTGGCCGCCGAGGGATTCCAGGTGTTCGCGTACACGACCGACGACCTGGTGCTGGCGCGCCGCCTGCTCGATGCCGGAGTGGTCGCGGTGATGCCGTGGGCGGCGCCGATCGGCTCCGGACGCGGACCGCAGAACCCGCAGGCGCTGCGCACCCTGCGCGAGCGTCTGCCCGACGCGGTGCTGATCGTCGACGCCGGGCTCGGTCGCCCGTCGCATGCAGCGCAGGTCATGGAGCTCGGGTTCGATGCGGTGCTGCTGAACACCGCGGTGGCCGAGGCGGTCGACCCTCCGCGCATGGCCGGCGCGTTCGCCGCCGCGGTACGTGCCGGTCGCGAAGCGTACCTGGCCGGCGCGATGCCCGAGCGCGATGTGGCGCAGGCTTCGACGCCGACCGTGGGCATGCCGTTCTGGCACCATGCCGGCGCCTGAGCGCGCGTCGCTGCTGCTGAGCATCGCCGGCCACGATCCGACCGGAGGCGCCGGCTGCACCGCGGATCTGGCCGCGTGGGCGGCGCAGGGCTGGCGCGGCGCCAGCGTGTGCACGGCGCTGACGGTGCAGGGTGCCGACGGGGTGCGGCGGGTGCAGTGCAGCGACTCCGCGCTGGTGCGCGACAACCTGGCCCTGCTGCGCGCGCAGGCGCCGGTGGCCGCGATCAAGCTGGGAATGCTCGGCGACGCCGCGGTGCTGCGCGCCGTGGTCGAAGCGCTCGAGTCCTGGGTCGCCGCGGCACCGGCGCTGCCGGTGGTGTGGGACCCGGTGCTGGGCGCCGGCGCCGGTGGCCGGCCGCTGCTGCGAGGCGCCGACGATGCGTGGCTGCAGCGTCTCGCGCGGGTGTCCAGCGTGATCACCCCCAACCGCGACGAAGCTGCTGCGCTGCTGAGGCTGCCGCGCTGGCGCGGCGACGGCGCGCCACCGGCCGAGTGGGTCGACGCGATGCGCGCGCGCTGGTTGCGCGGCGGGCGCGCGCAGGCGGTGCTGCTCAAGGGTGGGCACGCCGATGGCGACGCCAGCATCGACTGGCTGGTGGGCGCGCGCACGCTGCAGGCCGCCGCGGTGGCGCGGCTGCCCGACGGCGGCAGCACGCACGGCACCGGATGCCTGTATGCGTCGACCGTCGCCGCGCAACTGGCCTGCGGCGCCAGCGTGGCCGACGCCGCAGTCGAGGCGCAGGCGCGCACGCGGGCGGCGATCGCGCGGGCCTGGCGCGGCGGCTCAGGCCTGCGCCTCGCCGACTCTGCCGCGTCTGGGGACAGCGAGGACCTGCCGGCGCTGGCCGCGATCGATGCGCCACCGGCGTGGCCGCTGCCGGCGCCGTTCGCGCCGCTGCGCGAGGCGCCAGGGCTGTATGTTCTTGCGCCCGATGCCGACTGGGCGCTGCGCCTGCTCGACTGGGGCGCACGCACCGTGCAGTTGCGCATCAAGCACGGCGACGCGAAGCTGCGGCGCGCGCAGATCGCGCGCGTCGCCGCGGCGGCACGCGCCTGCGATGCGCAATTGTTCGTCAACGACCATTGGCGTGACGCGCTCGAAGCCGCGGCGTTCGGCGTGCATCTGGGGCAGGACGACGTCGCGGCTTTGCCCGGCACAGCGTTGGACGATCTGCGTGCGGCCGGAACGCGTCTGGGGCTGAGCACCCACAACGCGGCCGAGCTTGCCCGCGCGCACGCGTTGCAGCCGAGTTACGTGGCTTGCGGGCCGGTGTTCGCCACGCGCAGCAAGGCACTGGCGCACCAGCCGCTGGGCTTGGACGGGCTGCGATGGTGGGCAGCGCGCTGCAAGCCACGCTACGCGCTGGTGGCGATCGGCGGCATCGGCATCGACCAGGTCGGCGCGGCATTGCGCGCCGGTGCCGACGGTGTCGCGGTGATCGGCGCGGTGATCGATTCGCCCGATCCGCGCCAGGCGCTGCGCGTCGGCCTTGCGCAGTGCGCCCGGGACGTGGGCGGCCCGTAGTCCACGCGGCGCGCCGACGATGTGCGCCGCGCAGCCAGCGCACAATGCCGGAATGGCCCGCCGTCCCCGACTCTGCCTTCCCGGTCACCCGCATCTCGTGCTGCAGCGCGCAGCTGCAGGGGTCGAAGCTTTCAGCTGCGAATCGGACTACCAGGACTACCTGCGGCGGCTGGCCGACGGTGCGCAGCGCCGCGGCGTGCAGGTGCACGCCTGGTGCCTGCTGCCCGATGCGGCGTGGCTGCTGCTGACTCCCGACGACTGCAGCGGGTTGTCGGCGCTGATGCAGCAACTGGCGCGCTGCACCAGCCGCAGCCGGGGTGTCGCGGTGTGGGACGGACGCTTTCGCGCCGCGCTGCTGCAGCCGGGGGCGCGGATGCTGCACGCGATCGCCGCAGTCGACCAGGCCGCAGAGCTGCAAGGCCATGCGGCCGACGCGACGTCGTGGCGCTGGAGCAGCCTGGCGCACCACAGCGGCGGCCGCGCCGACGCGGTCGTTCGCGAGGCCCCGGAATACTGGGCGCTGGGCAACACGCCGTACGCACGCGAAGCCGCGTTCCGCGGCGTGCTCGCCGCAGGCGACTGCGCGCGCGCGTGGCCGCAGCTGCGCGCCGCGGCACTGGCCGGGGTCGCGTTTGGCGACAGCGGGTTTGTCGATGCGGTCTCGCGGGCGATCGGCCGCCGTCCGGAGCCCGGTCGGCGAGGCCGCCCGAGACGCGCTGCAGGCCTTGGTTGACTAATCTGTCCCCGTTTAAAAGATTGGCCGGCCGCCCATTCTTTTAAATGGGGACAGTTAAAAGGAATTTCTTGCGTTGTTTGTTGCGGCGCAGTAAATTGCATGCTCCCTCCATTTCCATCGTTGCGGAGCCGACCATGCAAACGCCCGAGCAATCCGAGATCCAGTCGCTGGCCCGGCATGGCTTGTACTGTCCCAGCCAGGAACACGACGCGTGCGGCGTCGGCTTCGTCGCGCACATCAAGGGCGTCAAGTCGCACGACATCGTGCGCAACGGCCTGCTGATCCTGAAGAACCTCGACCATCGCGGCGCGGTCGGCGCCGACAAGCTGATGGGCGACGGCGCCGGGATCCTGCTGCAGATCCCCGACGCGTTCTACCGCGCCGAAATGGCCGCGCAGGGCGTCGAGCTGCCGCCGTTCGGCGAATACGGCGTGGGCATGATCTTCCTGCCGCGCGAGTCTGCGTCGCGGCTGGCCTGCGAGCAGGAAATCGAGCGCGCGGTGCGTGCCGAAGCGCAGGTGGTGCTGGGCTGGCGCGACGTCCCGGTCGATCGCGACATGCCGATGTCGCCGACGGTGCGCGCCAAGGAACCGGTGATCCGGCAGATCTTCATCGGCCGCGGCCCCGACGTGATGGTCACCGACGCGCTCGAGCGCAAGCTGTTCGTCATCCGCCGCGTCGCCAGCCACGCCATCCAGCGCCTGAACTTGCGCCACGGCAAGGAATACTTCGTGCCGTCGATCTCGGCGCGCACCGTGGTCTACAAGGGGCTGCTGCTGGCCGACCAGGTCGGCGAGTACTACAAGGACCTGCAGGACCCGCGCGTGGTCTCGGCGCTGGCGCTGGTGCACCAGCGCTTCTCGACCAATACCTTCCCGGAATGGCCGCTGGCGCACCCGTACCGCATGGTCGCGCACAACGGCGAGATCAACACCGTCAAGGGCAACTACAACTGGATGCGCGCGCGCGAAGGCGCGGTCAGCTCGCCGGTGCTCGGCGACGACCTGAAGAAGCTGTGGCCGCTGATTTACGCCGGCCAGAGCGACACCGCCAGCTTCGACAACTGCCTCGAGCTGCTGGTCATCGCCGGCTACCCGCTGTCGCACGCGATGATGATGATGATCCCGGAGGCGTGGGAGCAGCACGCGCTGATGGACGAGCGCCGCCGCGCGTTCTACGAATACCACGCGGCGATGATGGAGCCGTGGGACGGCCCGGCAGCGATCGCCTTCACCGACGGCCGCCAGATCGGCGCCACGCTGGACCGCAACGGGCTGCGTCCGGCGCGCTACATCGTGACCGACGACGACCTGGTGATCATGGCCTCGGAGGCCGGGGTGCTGCCGATCCCGGAAAGCCAGATCGTCAAGAAGTGGCGTCTGCAGCCGGGCAAGATGTTCCTCATCGATATGGAAGCCGGGCGCATCATCGACGACCAGGAAATCAAGGACCAGCTCGCCGCGGCGCGGCCGTACCGGCAGTGGATCGACAACCTGCGCATCCGCCTCGACGACGTCGAGCGCGACGGCGATGCGCCGGCGCCCGCGTTGCCGCTGCTCGACCGCCAGCAGGCTTTCGGCTATACCCAGGAAGACGTCAAGTTCCTGCTCGCGCCGATGGCCGAGAAGGCCGAGGAGGCGATCGGCTCGATGGGCAACGACGCCGCGCTGGCGGTGCTGTCGAACCGCGCCAAGCCGCTGTACAACTACTTCAAGCAGCTGTTCGCGCAGGTCACCAACCCGCCGATCGACTCGATCCGCGAGAACATGGTCATGTCGCTGGTGTCGTTCATCGGCCCGCGACCTAACCTGCTCGACATCAACCAGGTCAACCCGCCGATGCGCCTGGAGGTCAGCCAGCCGGTGCTCGACCACGCCGATATGGCCAAGCTGCGCACCATCGCGCGCCACACCGGCGGCAAGTTCCGCTCGTACGAGATCGACATCTGCTACCCGGTGGCGTGGGGCCATGAAGGCATCGAGGCGCGGCTGGCGTCGATCTGCGCCGAAGCGGTCGACGCGCTGCGCGGCGGCCACAACATCCTGATCGTCACCGACCGTCACCTCGCCGCCGATCGCGTGGCGA
>JAJZEB010000148.1 GCA_021805805.1 Pseudomonadota bacterium
GATCTCTACGACGCACTGACCGCGGTGCAGGGCGGCATGCCGATCGCCCGCGACGTCTGGCTCGGCAGCGCGTTGCTGCTGCTGCTCGCGCTGGCCTCGCTGCGCGTGGTCGGCTGGGCGCTGCCGGCGATCGCCGGCGCGATGGTGCTGTATGCCGGCATCGGCCCGGCCGGCATGCTCCATCTCACTCCACCCGAACTGCTGTACCTGCACAACGGCTATGACTGGACGCAGATCATCCAGCAGCTGTACGTGACCACCGAAGGCGTGTGGGGCTCCCCGCTGCAGGTCTCGGCGACTTTCGTGTTCCTGTTCGTGGTGTTCGGCGCCCTGCTCGAGCGCGCCGGCGCCGGCCAGTACTTCGTCGACCTGGCCTATAGCGCACTGGGCGGACTGCGCGGCGGGCCGGCCAAGGCCGCGGTCGTCGCCAGCATGCTCGACGGGGTCGTCTCCGGCTCGTCGACCGCCAACGTGGTCACCGTCGGCACCTTCACGATCCCGCTGATGCAGCGCGTCGGCTACCCCGCAGTCAAGGCCGGCGCGATCGAATGCGCGGCGTCGGTCAACGGCCAGCTGATGCCGCCGGTGATGGGAGCGGCCGCGTTCATCATGGCCAGTTTCATCGCCATGCCGTACGCGCAGATCGTCGTGCACGCGCTGCTGCCGGCACTGCTGACCTATCTGGGCCTGATGGTCGTGGTGCACATCGAGGCCGTCAAGCTCGGCCTGACCGGCACGCCACGCGCCGAGCTGCCGCGCTTCTGGCCGACCCTCTTCGGCGGCCTGCACCACCTCGCGGTGGTCGGCTTCCTGCTCCACGAACTGATGGTGCGGCGGCTGACCCCCGAGCGCAGTGCGCTGCACGCCACCGCGCTGCTGATCGGCGTGCTGCTGCTGCAGACGCTGCTGCGCCGGCGGCGCGCCGGTGACGGTGTGCTCGCGGCGCTGCGCCACGGCCTCGTCGAGGTCGCTCGCGGCCTCGAGCAGGGCGGGCGCAACATGGCCATGACCGCCGTCGCCACCGCCGCGGCCGGCGTCATCGTCGGCATGGTCACGATGACCAATCTGGGCTACGGCCTGAGCGAGATCATCGCCGGCCTGGCCGGCCACGACATCCGCCTGGTGCTGCTGCTGTCGGCCGGTGCCGCGCTGCTGCTGGGCATGGGGCTGCCGACCACGGCGAACTACATCGTCATGGCGTCGCTGGTCGCGCCGGTCATCGTCAAGCTCGCCGCCGAGCAGCACCTCGGCGTACCGCTGGTCGCGGTGCACCTGTTCGTGTTCTTTTTCGGCATCCTGGCCGACGACACCCCGCCGGTCGGGCTGGCGTCGTTCGCGGCGTCGGCGATCGCCCGCGCCGACCCGGTGCGCATCGGCATGCAGGCCTTCGCGTACGACCTGCGCACCGCGATCCTGCCGTTCTTCTTCGTCTTCAACCCGAAGCTGCTGCTGATCGGTGTCAGCGGAGTGTTCGACCTGGCCTGGACCGTCGGCACCGCGGCGCTGGGCATGTACGCCTTCGTCGCCGCGACGCTGGGCCACATGCGCGCGCGCCTGCGCTGGCTCGAGCGTGCCGCGCTGCTCGCTGCGGCGCTGGCGCTGATCCGCCCGGACCTGTATGGCAGTCTCGCCGGAATGCTCGTCACTGCTGCGCTGTACACCGTGAACCGCCGCCGGGAGCGCGCCCGGGCCGTTTTGGTGAGCTAGAATGTTTTTTTTAATCATGGACTTGGCGGCCTTTGCGCAGCGTACGGGCAATTTTGTCTTGGCGACTCCTGGCCATCCTGGCCGGGCTGTTGCTGGTCGGCGGGCTGAACGGCTGCGCCGCCCCGCACGGTCGGGCCGCGCCCCGCATCCAGCACGTCGGCAGCGATGCGACGCGGCCGGCGCCCTGGTGGCGCGCAGCGGGCGATCCGCTGCTGGCACGCCTGATCGACGACGGCCTGGGTTCCGATCCGCGTTTGCACCGCAAGGCCGCCGCGCTGGCGCGCGCCGAAACGCGCGCGCGAACCTGGCGCTACCGGGTCGATGCATGGTTCGGCACGCTTGTCGGCGTTCGACCCGAGAACCTTGACGACGCCGCGTTGCGCCTGGCCCGGGCCCGGCAACGCAAGGCCGCAGCAGTCGCGCTGGACTACGTGACCGTGCGGCGGCTGCAGGCCGAACTGAACCTGCGCCGGGCGTTCCAGAAACAGTTCGGCGACGATTCCCGGATCGCGCACTGGCGCCGCGAGGCCGGCCTGGTCTCGGCGGTCGACGGCGGGCTTGCCGCGTCGCTGATCGGTGTCAACGACGACGCGCTGGGCGCCACCGCAGCAGACCTGGCCGCAGCGCGCGCGGCGCTGGCGCGCAGCACCGGAGTCGCCGGCGCCGATCTGGACCGGCTGCTGGGCGATGCGGGGCCGATTCCCGACCTGCCCATCTGCGCCGGCGCAGCGGCGCCGCAGTCGCAGCGGACTGCTGCGCTGCGCAGCGTCGAGCGCGACGCCGAGCGCACCGCCACCGACGCGCGCGACGCATACCGACTGGGAACCGGCGATTTCGCGACCGTGTACGTCGCCGAGTCCGCAGTGCTGCACGTGCGCCAGGCCGCGATTGCTGCGCGCGCCGCGCGGGCCGAAACCGCGATCAGGCTGCAGACCGACGCGAGCCTGGCCGCGCTCTGGCAGGCTTCCGGCCGCGAGGAGCATGCGGGTGACTGAGCCGTCGGATCTCTCGCAGGTCGACGTGTTGCTGGGTGCGCGGCCGCGCAACCGCACGCGGCGCCTGCTGCGCATCGGCTTGCTGCTGGTCGCGCTGGCCACGGCAGCCACGCTGCTGCTGCGGTTCATGGAAGGAAACACCACGCCGTACTACATGCTGCCGGTCGCTCGCGGCGACCTGCATCCGCGGCTGAGCCTGAAGGCAACGGTTCGCCTTGGCAGCACGATCGCCGTGCGCGCGCAGTGGGACGGCGTCATCGCGTCGGCGCCGGCAGCGGTCGGCGCGGCCGTCACGCGCGGCCAACCCCTGGTCTATGTCGAGGATCCGTCCATCGCACGCACCATCGCCGCCGACCGGGTCGCGCTGGCCGCGGCTCGCGACGAACGCGCGCGCGCCGCCGTCTCGATGCGATCGGCAGCTGCGCGACTGGCGCGCTTCGACTCGGTATGGCGCAAATCGCAGCACAGGGTGCCGTCGCTGAACGAGATGGAGCGCGCGCGCGCCGACGCGGCGCGCGCTGCGCTGGCCTTGCGACGCGCGAGAGTCCTGCTCGACGCGGACTGGAACCGACTGCGCGCCGACCGCGCACGCCAGGGCGCGGTTGCCGTGCGCGCGCCGGCCGACGGTGTGGTGGCCATGCTCCCGGTCGCTGCGGGGAGCTGGGTGCATGCCGGGCAGACGGTGCTCGAGCTCGCGCCGCAAGGCGTGGCGCAGCAGATCGTCGCCCCGTTCGCAGCCGCGGTCGGGCCGCTCGCCGCCGGCGCGCAGGCGCAGGTCGACATTCGCGGCGGCGCAGCCGCACGTGCCGCGACCCTGCTGCGCGTGGACACCGACGGCACGGGCGGTCAGCGCGCGGTGTTCGCGCTGGCCCCGGGCCCGTTCGCGCCGCCCGGTGCCCACGCAATCGTCGACATGGACCTGCCGCTGCGCCACCATGTGCTGCTGGTGCCCGATGCCGCGCTGGCCTTCGCACACGAATGCTCCGGGCGGCACGGCCAGCCGGGCGTGTGGCTGTGGAAGGCCGACGGCACCGCGCGCAACGTACGCGTCGTCACCGGCCCCGGCGACGGACGCCACACCCAGGTCGTCGCAGGCGACGTGAAGCCCGGCGACCTGGTCATCATCGGCTGGAGGGAGCCCCCACGGCCGGGCTGCGCGCGGCCCGCCAAGCCTGGTGAGCGCGCAGGCGCCGGGCGATCCGGCACCGCGCCGAACGAACCCCCGCGACCATGACCCGAAACCTTCCGAAGCTGACGCGTCGCCGAGCCAGCGCCCTGATCGCGTCGCTGGCGGCCGGATTGCCGCAGCCGGGCAGCGCGGCAGCTGCCGCCGACTCCGACCGCTGGGGGCCGCCCCGTCCATTCTCCTGGGACATCCTCGTCGAACGCGCGCGCCGGCTCGCGCAGCGGCGCTATGTGCCGCCGACGCCGACGCCGTCTGCGGTCGCCGATTGGGACAGCTTCGTGCGCCTGAGCTACGGCGCCGCCCGCGCGATGACCGGGACCGTGCGCCTGTTCCCCGCGCGCCGCGACGTGGCGCCGTTCGCCGTGGCGATGCACGTGGTGCGCGATGGCATGGCGCGTGCGCTGCGCGACACCCGAGGCCTGTTCGGCGGCGGCGGCGTGGCCGACCCTGCAGGCTGGCGCGTGCTCGACCCGAACGGCATGACCGACTGGATGGCCTTCCTCGGCGCCTCGTATTTCCGCTGCTCGGGAACAGCGAACCGCTACGGCCTGTCGACCCGCGGCGTCGCCGTCGACACCGGACTGCCCGGAACCGAGGAGTTCCCCGCCTTCACCGGGTTCTGGATCGAGCAGCGAGGCGCCGACCGGGTGCGGACGCACGCCCTGCTCGACGGGCCGTCGCTGAGCGGAGCGTATGCCATCGACACCGTGCGCCAGGCCGACGGGACGAACGTGCAGCAGGTCCGTTGCGCCCTTTTCCCGCGAAGGGACATCCAGCGCCTGGGAATCGCTCCGCAGACCAGCATGTTTCTTTACGATCAGACGCGCGCCGGCGGACTGCCCGGTGCACCGACGATCGGCGACTGGCGCCCCGAGGTGCACGATTCGGACGGTCTGGCGATCTGGACCGGAGCCGGCGAGCGGATCTGGCGCCCGCTGCACAACCCGAACCAGGCGCGCATGCACGCTTTCCGCGTCGACCATCCGCGCGCCTTCGGCCTGATGCAGCGCGACCGGAATTTCAGCCACTACGAGGACGACAGCCTGTTCTACAACCTGCGGCCATCGCTTTGGATGGAGCCGGTGGGCGACTGGGGAACCGGTTCGGTGATGCTCTACGAAATGGCGTCGATTTCGGAGACAGTGGACAACATCGGCGCATTCTGGGTCGCCGACGAACCGGTGCGCGCAGGGCAACGCCGCGACTTCGCCTACCGCCTGACCTGGACCACGTCCGACCCCAGTGCCGACACCAACGCGCATTGCACCAATGTATTCATCGGCCCACTGAACCCGGACGGCCTGCCCGCCGATCCGAGCGCGCGCAGGTATGTCATCGACTTCTCCGGGCCGTCGCTGGCCGGACCGGGCGGATGCGACGGCGTGCGCGCGGTCACCGACCTGCCCGCTGCGGCCGTCGTGGGGCTGCAGGCACGCGCCCTGGGCGGCCGGGCCGATGCATGCCGGGTGGAGCTCGGATTGCGCCTGACCGGTCTGACGCGCAAGGAGTTCCGTCTGTTCCTGCAGCGCGGCGCCGCGGCGTTGAGCGAAACCGTGGTTCTGACCCTCGAGCCATGAGCGCAGCGCACGGCCGCTCCGAAGCTGCGCTCAGCCCCCTCGGGGGGTGGCGCGCAGCGCCTGGGGGCT
>JAJZEB010000149.1 GCA_021805805.1 Pseudomonadota bacterium
GAGGAGCGGCTGGGCCGCGGCGCGGTGCCGGCGATGGACCTGGCGGCCAATGCGCTGCTGACCCACACCGCGCGCGTGCGCCACGGCTGGTTGCGCTGGCCGGCGTGGCGCCGGCAGGCCGCCGACGTGATCGCGCGCTTCGACGTGCGCGCCGCCGGGCCGCAGGCCGCCGCCGGCAGCCTGTCGGGCGGCAATCTGCAGAAGTTCATCGTCGGCCGTGAGCTTGCCGGCCAGCCGCGGGTGCTGGTGCTGGCGCAGCCGACCTGGGGCGTCGACGTCGGCGCCGCGGCGCGTATCCATGCCGAGCTGCTCGCGCTGCGCGACGGCGGCGGCGCGGTGCTGGTGATTTCCGAGGAGCTGGACGAATTGTTCGAGATCTGTGATCGCATCGCCGTGCTGGCGCGCGGCCGGCTGTCGCCGGCGCTGCCGATCGGCGACGCCGACAGCGCGCGCATCGGCGCCTGGATGAGCGGGCTGTGGGATGCGGCGCAGCCGGCAGCGGGGGAGGCGGCCGATGCTGCGGCTTGAGGCGCGCGCGGCGCCGTCGCGCGCGATGGCGGTGCTGGCGCCGCTGGCCGCGCTGCTCGCCACCGTGGTCTGCGGCGCGGCGCTGTTCGCGCTGCTGGGCAAGAGCCCGTGGCAGGGCCTGGCGCTGTTCTTCGTCGAGCCGCTGCGCGGGGTGTACGGCCTGGCCGAGCTGGGGCTGAAGGCCACGCCGCTGATCCTGTGCGGCCTCGGCCTGGCCGCGTGCTACCGCGCCAACGTCTGGAACATCGGTGCCGAGGGCCAGTTCCTGCTCGGGGCGATTGCCGCCGGCGGCCTGGCGCTGCACGCCGGCGACGACACCACGCGCTGGGTGCTGGTGCCGCTGCTGCTCGCCGGCGCGCTCGGCGGCATGGCCTGGGCGTCGATCGTCGCGCTGCTGCGCGACCGCTTCCACGCCAACGAAATCCTGACCAGCCTGATGCTGGTCTACGTCGCGCAGTACCTGCTCGACTTCCTGGTCTACGGGCCGTGGAAGGACCCGCAGGGCTACAACTTCCCGCAGACCGCGCTGTTCGCCGCCAGCACCGAGCTGCCGAAGCTGATTGCCGGAACGCGGCTGAACATCGGTTTCGCGGTGGCACTGGTCGCGGTTCCGGCGATGGCGCTGCTGCTGCGGCGAACCCTGCCGGGTTTCCGGCTGCTGGTCGGCGGGCAGGCGCCGCACGCGGCGCGCTATGCCGGGTTTTCGGCGCGCGCCTCGCTGTGGACGGTGCTGCTGCTGTCGGGCGCCCTGAGCGGACTGGCCGGTGCCTTCGAGGCGCTGGGGCCGCTGGGGCAACTGACGCCGCAGGTGTCGCAGGGCTACGGCTTCTCGGCGATCATCGTCGCGTTCGTCGGCAGGCTGCAGCCGCTCGGCGTGCTGCTGGCCGCTGTGCTGATGGCCATGTTCTACATCGGCGGCGAGCTGGCGCAGTCGCGCCTGGGGCTGCCCGACGCGATGACCGGCGTGTTCCAGGGGCTGCTGCTGCTGTTCCTGCTCGCCGCCGACGTCCTCGTCACCCACCGCGTGCGCCGCCATGCATGAATTCGCCCTCCTGATCGCCTCGGCGCTGTCGGCCGGAACGCCCTTGGCCCTTGCGTCACTGGGGCTGCTGATCAACGAGAAGTCCGGCGTCGTCAACCTCGGCGCCGAAGGCATCATGTTGATGGCGGCGATCGCCGGCTTCACCGTGGCCTACGCCAGCGGCAGCCAGTGGCTGGCGTTCGGCGCCGGCGCCGCGGTCGGCGCCGCGATGGCCGCTGTGCTGGCGCTGCTGGTGCTGGTGCTGGGTGCCAACCAGTACGCCTGCGGGCTGGCGCTGTCGCTGTTCGGCAGCGGGCTGTCGGCGTTCGTCGGCATCGGCCAGGTCGGCCACCAGCTGCCGCCGTTCCACGCCGCCGGCATCCCGTTGCTGAATCGGCTGCCGTTCGTCGGCCAGGCGTTGTTCTCGCACCACCCGATGGTCTATGTGGCGATGCTGCTGGCGCTGGCGCTGCACTGGTTCCTGCACCGCACCCGCGCCGGGCTGGTGCTGCGCGCGGTCGGCGAATCGCCCGAGTCGGCGCACGCGCTGGGCTACCCGGTGCGCCGCATCCGGCTGTACGCGCTGCTCGCCGGCGGCGCGCTGTGCGGCGTGGCCGGCGCCTACCTGTCGGTGATCTACACCCCGATGTGGGTGCAGGGCATGACGGCCGGGCGCGGCTGGATCGCGCTGGCGCTGACCACCTTCGCCACCTGGCGCCCGGCTCGCGTGCTGCTCGGCGCCTACCTGTTCGGCGGCGTCACCATGCTGCAGTTCTACTTCCAGGCCAGCGGCGTGCAGGTCTCCAGCCAGCTGCTGGCCATGCTGCCGTACCTGGCCACCATCGTCGTGCTCGCGCTGCTGTCGCGCAATCCGCTGTGGATCCGGGTCAACATGCCGGCCTCGCTGGGCCGGCGCTTCATGCCCTGACGGGCCCGCGCTGCTTTTTTCACCCCTCGTCTCACGGAGATCGTCATGTCGTACAAACTGCTCGCCCCGCTGGCCGCCGCTCTGGCGCTGGCCGCGGCCATGCCGGCCGCGCAGGCCGCGCCGCCGCTGAAAATCGGCTTCGTCTACGTCGACCCGGTCGGCGACGCCGGCTGGACCTACGCCAACGACCTCGGCCGCAAGGCGCTGCAGGCCGAGTTCGGCGCCAGGGTGCAGACCCAGTTCGTGCCCAATGTGTCCGAGGGGCCCGACGCCGAGCGCGTGATCCGCGACCTGGTGCGCCAGGGCGACAAGCTGATCTTCACCACCAGCTTCGGCTACATGGAGTCGACGCTGAAGGTCGCACGCGACAACCCGCAGGTGCGCTTCGAGCACTCCACCGGCTACAAGACCGCGGCCAACGTCGGCACCATCGACGCGCGCACCTACCAGGGCGCGTACCTGGCCGGAATCGTCGCCGGCGGCATGACCCGCAGCGACGTGCTCGGCATCGTCGGCTCGGTGCCGATTCCCGAAGTGCTGCGCAACATCGACTCGTTCACCCTGGGCGCGCAGTCGGTGAACCCGAAGGTCAAGGTCAAGGTGGTCTGGGTCAACAAGTGGTTCGACCCGCCGAAGGAAGTCGAGGCGGCCAACTCGCTGATCGACCAGGGCGCCGACGTGCTGTTCCAGAACACCGACTCGCCGGCGGTGCTGGAAACCGCCGAGAAGCGCGGCAAGTACGGCTTCGGCTGGGACAGCGACATGGCCAAGTTCGGCCCACACGCGCAGCTGGCGTCGGCGGTGATCAACTGGGCGCCGATTTTCGAGTCGCGCACCGCCGCGGTGCTCGACGGCAGCTGGAAGCCGACGCGGATCTGGTGGGGCGTGGCGCACGGCGCGATCGACCTGGTGTCGATCTCGCCGAAGGTGCCGAAGAAGATCGTCGCCCGTGTCGACGCGGTCAAGGCCGGGCTGAAGAACCACAGCTTCGCCGTCTGGCAGGGACCGATCCTGGGCCAGAACGGCGCCACCGTGCTGGCCGCCGGGACCAAGGCCGACGACAAGTTCCTGCACGGCATCGACTTCTACGTCAAGGGTGTCGAAGGCCACGTGCCCGGACACTGATCGACACCGGGTGGACCCTGGTGGGGCGGCGTCGGGTGGCACTCGACGCCTCCGCCGCGGCGCTGGCATGATGCGCCGATGCACTGGATCTATCTGTTCGCGGCCATCGTCGCCGAGGTCAGCGCCACGCTGGCGCTGCGCGCGAGCATGGGTTTCACCCGGCTTGTGCCATCGCTGGTCGTGGTTTGCGGCTATGGCATTTCGTTCTACCTGCTGGCGCAGATCCTGCAGGTCATTCCGGTCGGCGTCGTCTACGCCATCTGGTCCGGAGCCGGAATCGTGCTCGTCTCGCTGCTCGGCCGGGTGCTGTTCGGCCAGCGGCTCGACGCCGCGGCGCTGGCCGGCATCGGCCTGATCCTCGCCGGCGTGATGGTCATCCGGGTGTTCTCGGATACGGTTCCGAAATAAAAAGCGGGGCCCGGCTTGCGCCGGACCCCGTCAGCCCTTCTCTGGAGGAAACCGAGGTGATACGGAGCGCCCGCGGTGGCCCGCGGGCGCCCTTTTACGTCACTGGAACTTGTAGTAGTACTCGGCGTAGACCGCGTTCTGCGTGTACGACGGGTTGCCACCACCAGGCAGGTACCAGGGCAGAACGTTGTTCGGGGTATTGCCCATCTGGTAGGCGGCGAACAGGTAGTCGTTCACGCTCTGGCGCTGGTAGATGTAACCGAGATCGACCGAACTGTGCTTGTCGATCTTGTAGTCGCCGTTGAGGTTCAGGCGCGTGGTCGTCGTCTTGATGTCCGGCGCGCTGCCGCAGCTGCTGGCCGAGGTCGCGGTCGAGGCGCACGCGGTCGATGCACCTGGGCCGCTGTTGGCGATCACCGCGCTTTGCGCGCTGTTGGTGTCGACCGAGTACGCCAGATTGACCGCCAGCGACAACTTGTCGGCCATCAGCCCCTTCTGCACGAACGAAGCCCCGAGGGTCGTGGCCTGGTCCTTCAGGCCGGTGACCCAGTTGTAGGAGACCGCACTGTGTGCGACGTGCTGTTCGAGGTTGCTGCTGTTGGTCATCTGCCACGTCGCATAAGCCGTTGCGGTGGCGTTCTGCGAAACGTGGAAGTCGCCCTGCAGGTCGACGGTGGCATCATGCCCGTTCTGCACCCCGAGCGTCGAGTCCGGGTACTGGTCGTTGCCGAACGCGCCGTCCAGGCTGACGTCGAACGCGCTCGAGCCGGTCCAGGTGACGCCGAAGTGGCCCTGGACCTGACGGCGGGAGGCGTCGAAGAACGCAACCCATCCGGCGACGTCGTTTTCGCCACCACCGTTGGCCGCAGCTGCATCGGTGATCGGGTTGTAATAGGCTGCGTTGACCGTCGACTTCCGATTGGCCCATTTCACGCCCGCGCGGAAGTTGAGACTACCCCCCGGGGTCAGGAAGTAGTCGAGCTTGGCGGTGTTTTCCTTGCTCTCCGGCACCGCGGCGCAGCCGGTGGCAGCCGACGTCGCGCCGGTCACTTTGTCGATGTTGACCTGCATGCCCATGTAGGGCGTGCTGTCGCACCAGCGCTCGATCTTCTCGTTCTGCACCGCCAGGCGCAGCCGCTGCCCTGGCAGGAAGCGCCAGTCAGCGGCCGCCTTGGTCTGCAGATGGCTGTTGCTCATCGGAACGTTGTAGACGCTGAACTCGTCGTCATTCACGTTGCCGCTGTCCGGCGCCTGGAAGTTGTACAGATTGGACGGCGTGCGGTTGTCGCGCTTGCTGTAGATCATTCCAGCCGACAGCGTCAGGTCTTGTGTCGTCTGGTTGGTGATCTGCCAGTTCGCGTGCTGGTTGACGACCAGACCGTCGAGCGAGCCCACAGGAAGGGTTCCCAACGGAACCGTTGTCGTGCTTGGATCGTAGATCGGA
>JAJZEB010000021.1 GCA_021805805.1 Pseudomonadota bacterium
CGAACTGACGCAGCGGGGTGCTCTGCGCCGACAGCTGCCTGCGACCGGATCGCGTGCGCCCGATCAGCACGCAACGCCCTTGCCCACTTTGCCGGGCCTGTCGAACAACACCATGCCGGCGCCAGGCCTCGGCGCGCAAAACGCCACCGTCGCGCGATGCCGTCGTGGATCCGCGCGCCCGTCAACACCGATCAAAACGCCAGCACATTCAGGCAGCGGTCATCTATAAATCCGACATCGATCAGCCGCAAGACACATCAAGGGGTTCCAAATGCTCGACGCACCCTCGCGCAGACGCATGACCCGGCGGCGCCTGGCCCTCGTTGCCATGGTCACGTTGGGCGCGAGCGCATCGGCGCAAGCCGGAGAGCGAGTCGTCGAGGGATGGTTCGTCATCAGCCGTTCGTGCCTGCCGCCGGTTTCGGTGAAGGAAAGCATCACCTACCGTTGGCCTGGCTGGCCGGACTGGTTCTGGACCGCATCGACGCACAACTCGCTGATCCATGCGTCCTTGAGCCATACGATCAATACGTATCTGGTCTCCCCGGAAACGGGCGGCTGGCAACGCACGTCGCGATCGTGGATCGGCCATGTGGATCTCACACCGATGTGGGTGCACGGCTATCACTGGACGTGGCGCGAGAAGCGAGGCCATTTCATCCTCGCGGAGACCGACGCCATCAACTGCAACATCGGCGCTCCCGGCGCCTGACCCGTTCCAGGAGAACAACGCGATGAAACTGCGTCCCCTTCACGCCGCGCGCGTCTGCGTCGCCGCCGTCGCGCTGCTGGGTTGCGCGCATGCCGCGACCGATCACGTGCGCTCCGACGCGATCTCCCCGCTGGTACCGATGAAGCGCGCGATTCCCGGCGCCGACCCGGCCATCGGCGTGCCGAAAGGCGAAGCCACGATCCTGTCGATCGACGACGTCGGCCCCGCTGCGCGGATCATGATCGACATGGAACTGCGCGCGCGCAAGCACGGCGTCACGCAGCTCGACGACGTCGCCTTCGACCAGCGACTGGCATGGATCCGCGAGTCGGTGCGCCCGGTCGACGACGCCACCGGGCCGCTGGCCGACTTCCCCGCCGGGCTGGCGCAAAGCGAGCTCACCAGCTTCCGGCTGCTCGGCTTCATCGGCGGCTTGCAGGTCGACGCGCGACCGCTGTCGGCGACGCGCGTCTATCTGCGCCCCGACGGCGTGCTCGTGCTGCTGGAGGCCTTGCGCTACAAGGATCCGCCGGGGGTCACGATCGTCCAGTTCGACGAATTGCTCAACACCCGCGTCGGCGCCTGGCGCGCGACGCTGCAGCGCACCCGCACCCCGAGCGGTCGCGGACTGACCGAACTGGGCTGGATCACCGACCGCACCAGCTACAGCCTGACGGTGTTCGACGACGTCGACCAGCCAAGCTCGGCGCAGTGGAATCGCGCGTGGTTGATCGGCCTGGCCGAGGGCCTCGGCAGCTGAGTCGCGAGCGCGCCGCGGCCGCATCACCGGCGGCGTGCGAACGGCCGCAACGCAGCTCAGTAGCCGTGCGCCAGCAGCATGCCGAACAGCGGCAGCAGCACCATCACGTGCGCCTGCCACATGACCCAGCGGCGCTGCGCGCGCAGCTCGGCGGTGCTGGCGAACGGCGTCGCGCCGCGGCGCTGCCACGCGCGCAGGGTGCGGCTGCCGGCGACCGCCATCGCCAGCATCAGCGCGAACAGCGCCAGCTTGACCCACAGCAGCCAGTCCAGCGCGAACGACTGCCACGCGCGCAGGCCCAGGAACACATGCGCGGCGCCGGTGGCTGCGACCGCGGCGAACGATCCCCACAGCCAGACTTCGATCCGCCGCAGCCGCTGCAGCAGCGCCGCGTGCGCATCAAACACCGCGGCGTGCAGCAACGCCGTCTGCGCACTGATGAACACGCTCAACAACAGGATCGCCGAGACATGGGCATAACCCAGCAGCGCGGCACGCAGCATCGGACTCATCGCACGAACGCCTGGACGGCGGAAGGATTCAGCAGCGATCCATCTTATGGCCCGTGCGGGTTCCCGATGCGATTAATCCATTTCAGTATCATGGGATAGCTGCGCTCCATGCCTCCGCCGAGGGCACTTGATGCCCGGAGCGAATCGGCGTCGAATGGAGGGTCTTTTTTCAGCCCGACCCCGCCCCCGATGACTCAAGCCCCCCCGCGCCCGGCGCGCCAGCAATTCGCCAGCGACAACCTGGCCGGCATCTGCCCGCAGGCGCTGCGCTCGATGATCGACGCCGACGCCAGCGGCCACCAGCCCGCCTACGGCGACGACATCTGGACGCAGAAGTCGACCGACATGCTGCGCGATCTGTTCCAGACCGACTGCGACGTCTATTACGTGTTCAACGGCACCGCGGCCAACTCGCTGGCACTGGCGTCGCTGTGCCAGAGCTACCACAGCGTGATCTGCGCGCCGGTGGCGCACATCGAGACCGACGAATGCGGCGGGCCGGAGTTCTTCTCCAACGGCTCCAAACTTCTGGTCGCCGAAGCCGGCGGCGAAGCAGCGCGACTGGGCAAGCTCACGCCCGACGCGGTCGAGCATCTGGTCACGCGGCGCCACGACATCCACTACCCGAAGCCGAAGGTGGTTTCGATCACCCAGGCAACCGAACTCGGCACCGTCTACACGGTCGAGGAAGTCCGCGCCATCGCGGCGATCGCCAAGCGCCGCCACCTGAAGGTGCACATGGACGGCGCGCGATTCGCCAACGCGGTCGCCTCGCTGGGCGTGCACCCGTCGGAAATCACCTGGCGCGCAGGCGTCGACGTGCTTTGCTTCGGAGGCACCAAGAACGGTCTGGCAGTCGGCGAAGCGGTGGTGTTCTTCGACCGCGACCTGGCCGCCGACTTCGCGTGGCGCGTCAAGCAGGCCGGCCAGCTGGCGTCGAAGATGCGCTTCATCTCTGCGCCGTGGGTCGGAATGCTCGAGCACGATACCTGGCTGAACAACGCCCGCCACGCCAATGCGATGGCGCAGCGGCTGTTCGAGGCCATCCGCAACGTTCCTGGCGTGCAGGTCTTGCACCCGCCGCAGGCCAATTCGGTGTTCGCGCGCCTGCCGACGGCCGCGGTGGCCCGGCTGCACGCGGCCGGCTGGAGCTTCTACGAGTTCATCGCCGGCGGCGGCTGCCGGCTGATGTGCGCGTGGGACACGCAGCCCGAAACCGTCGACGCCTTCGCTGCCGATCTGGCCGCGGCGGTCGACGACGCGGCCTGAGCCGAGGCGGACGAACGTCATGGCCGTCTCGGTCTTCGATCTGTTCCGCATCGGCATCGGTCCGTCGAGCTCGCACACCGTCGGACCGATGCGCGCCGCGCGGCTGTTCGTGCTTGCGCTGCAGCAACAGCAACTGCTGGCGCGCACCGCGCGGGTCCAGTGCCGCCTTTACGGTTCGCTGGCCGCCACGGGCCGCGGCCACGGCAGCGACAAGGCCGTGCTGCTCGGCCTGCTCGGCGAACAACCCGACACGGTCGACGTCGACCGCATCGATCCCCGGCTGCAGGCGCTGAACGGCCGGCTGCAACTGCTCGGCGAGCACGACATCGCGTTCGAGCCGAAGCACGACCTGCTGCTGCAGCGCGGCCGCCCGCTTCCCGGGCACCCGAACGGCATGCGGCTGCAGGCGTGGGACGCCGCCGGCGTCGAGCTGCTCGAACGCGTGTACTACTCGGTCGGAGGCGGCTTCGTCGTCACCGCCGAGGCACTGGCCGACGCCGCACGCCAGTCCGCGATCGCCCCCGACACCGACGTGCTGCCGCTGCCGTTCCACAGCGGCGCCGAGCTGCTCGCCACCTGCGCGCGACTGGGCTGCAGCTTCGCCGACGTGATGCGCATCAACGAACGCCACTGGCGCAGCGACGCCGACATCGACTCCGGGCTGCTGCGCATCTGGGATGCGATGCAGCAGTGCGTCGCGCGCGGCTGCCGGCACGAAGGAGAACTTCCCGGAGGCTTCCATGTGCCGCGTCGCGCGCCTGCGCTGGCCCGCGCGTTGCACGGCAAGTCGCCGGCCAGCCGCATCGACCCGCTGCGCGCGCTCGACTGGGTCAACCTGTGGGCGCTGGCGGTCAACGAAGAGAACGCAGGCGGCGGCCGCGTCGTCACCGCGCCGACCAACGGCGCCGCCGGAATCGTCCCCGCAGTGCTGCACTACTACGCGCGGCTGACTCCGCACGCCGACGCGCAGGGCGTCGCCGACTTCCTGCTCACCGCCGGCGCGATCGGGCTGCTGTACAAGGAAAACGCGTCGATCTCCGGCGCCGAGGTCGGCTGCCAGGGCGAAGTCGGAGTGGCCTGCAGCATGGCCGCCGGCGCGTTGTGCGCGGTGCTCGGCGGCACTCCGCCGCAAGTCGAGAACGCGGCCGAGATCGGCATGGAACACCACCTCGGGCTGACCTGCGACCCGGTCGGCGGCCTGGTGCAGATTCCGTGCATCGAGCGCAACGCGATGGGCGCGGTGCAGGCGATCAACTCCGCGCGCATCGCCTTGCGCGGCGACGGCCACCACGGCGTGTCGCTCGACGAGGTCATCAAGACCATGCGCGAGACCGGAGCCGACATGCGCAGCAAGTACAAGGAAACCGCGCGCGGCGGGCTCGCGGTCAACGTCATCGAATGCTGACCCCCCCATGAAATTCGCCATCGCCGGAACCGGCTACGTCGGACTGTCCAACGGCATCCTGCTCGCCCAGCACCATGAGGTGGTCGCGCTGGACATCGTCGCGGCCAAGGTCGACATGCTCAACGCGCGGCGCTCGCCGATCGTCGACCGCGAGATCGAGGACTACCTGCGGCGCCCCGAGCTGAACTTCCGCGCCACGCTGGACAAGCGCGAGGCCTACCTCGGCGCCGACTACGTGATCATCGCCACGCCGACCGACTACGACCCCGAGACCAACTACTTCAACACCACGTCGGTCGAAGCGGTGATCGCCGACGTGCTGGCGCTCAACCCGACCGCGGTGATGGTCATCAAGTCGACGATTCCGGTCGGCTACACGGCGTCGGTACGGCGCAAGTTCGGCTGCGACAACATCCTCTTCTCGCCCGAGTTCCTTCGCGAGGGGCGCGCGCTGTACGACAATCTGCACCCGTCGCGAATCGTCGTCGGCGAGCGCTCGGAGCGTGCCCGCATCTTCGCGCAGGCGCTGCAGCAGGGCGCGATCAAGCGCGACATCCCGGTGCTGTTCACCGACAGCACCGAGGCCGAGGCGATCAAGCTGTTCGCCAACACCTACCTGGCGATGCGGGTGGCGTATTTCAACGAACTCGACACCTTCGCCGCCAGCCACGGCCTCGACTCGCGGCAGATCATCGACGGCGTGTGCCTCGACCCGCGCATCGGCAGCCATTACAACAACCCGTCGTTCGGCTACGGCGGCTACTGCCTGCCGAAGGACACCAAGCAGCTGCTCGCCAACTACCGCGAGGTGCCGCAGAACCTGATCCACGCCATCGTCGAGGCCAACACCACGCGCAAGGACTTCGTCGCCGCCGACATCCTGCGCCGCAATCCAGGGGTGGTCGGCGTCTACCGCCTGATCATGAAGGACGGCTCGGACAATTTCCGCGCCTCCAGCGTGCAGGGCATCATGAAGCGCATCAAGGCCAAGGGCGTCAAGGTCATCGTCTACGAACCGGTTCTCGAGGCCGACAGCTTCTTCAACTCGCCGGTGGTCAAGGACCTGGCCGCGTTCAAGCGCGAGGCCGACGTGATCATCGCCAACCGCCGCGCGGCCGAGCTGGCCGACGTCGCCGACAAGGTCTACACCCGCGACCTGTTCGGCAGCGACTGAATCCAGCGCGTCCAGTCGGCGTACCTCGACGCTGCAGACCAAGATGCCGAACAAGACCTCCATCGCGAATGCCGGCGCGCAGCCGCGTGCGGCCCTCGATCCGCTGCGTCGACGCCTGCTCGGCGGCGCCGCCGCAGCGGCTGTGCTGTGGCGCGGCCGCGCGGCGCTGGCGCAAGGCGCGCGCGTCGCCGAACCGTTCACCCGGCGATTGCCGCTGCCTGCGCTGCTGAGCGGCAAGCCGCAGGTCGACGGCAGCCTGGGCTACGCGCTGCGCATGGGCGCCGGCAGCAGCGAGCTGGTCGCCGGACTGCGCACCCCGACCTGGGGCTACAACGGCAGCGTGCTCGGGCCGGCACTGCGCATTCCGCGCGGTCGCGTGGTCTCGATCGATCTGCGCAACGCGCTGAACCAGGCGGCGACGACGCACTGGCATGGCGCGCACGTCCCGGGCGACCAGGATGGCGGCCCGCAAAGCTTCCTGGACCCGGGGCAGACGCAGCACTACCGTTTCAGCCTCGACCAGCCCGGCGCGACGCTGTGGTACCACCCGCACACCGATTGTCTGACCGGGCCGCAGGTGTGGGCCGGACTGGCCGGGTTGTTGCTGGTCGACGACGGAGTCGACCGCCAGCTTGGTCTGCCGCACCGCTGGGGCGTCGACGACCTGCCGCTGGTGCTGCAGGACCGTCGCATCGGTGCCGACGGCCGGCTGCAGTACATGACCGACGAGATCGACCGCATGGGTATGAAGGGAGACCGCTTTCTCGTCAACGGCTGCGAACAACCGTATGTCGACGTACCGGCGCAGTGGATACGGCTGCGGCTGCTGAACGGATCGAATGCGCGCGTCTACAACATCGCGCTGGCTGATTCGCGCCCTTTCCACGTGATCGCCTCCGACGCCGGCCTGTTGCCGCGTCCGGTTCCGCTGCACAGCCTGCTGATGGTTCCGGCCGAGCGCTACGAGATCCTGCTCGACTGCCGCGGCCTGCAAGGCAAGACCTTGACCCTGCGCAGCGATTCGGGCGACATTGTTCCCGAACTGAGCATGCTGCCGCAGCTGGCCGACCGCTTCGACCGCGGCAGTTTCGACCTGCTGCAATTGCGCGTGGGCGCGCCGACCGCGACCTCGGGGCGCCTGCCGCCGCGCCTGGTCGACATCGCCGCGCTGCACAGCGCGACGCCAGCGCGAAAATTCTCGATGCAGGGAATGGCCAGCGATCCCCGCCCCTCGCCGATGGCCGCGCAATGCAGCCAGGCGCCGGGGCCCGGAGGCATGTCGATGGGATTGCACGGCATGGACATGTTCTCGATCAACCATGCGTTCATGGACATCTGGGTCATCAACCAGACGGTCAAGCTCGGCGCCACCGAGATCTGGCAGATCCGCAACGACGCGCAGATGATGCATCCGTTTCACGTCCACAGCACGTCGTTCCGGATCGTCGACCGCGGCGGGCTGCCGCTGCCCGAGCAGGAGCGCGGCTGGAAGGACGTGGTCATGGTGCGCCCGGGAGAGACGGTGCGGGTCATCGCCCGCTTCGACCAACCCGCGGGCAAGAATCACCCGTTCATGTACCACTGCCACATCCTCGAGCACGAGGACAACGGCATGATGGGCCAGTTCACCGTGTCCTGACCCGGCGGCCGCCGATCAATGCGGCAGCCGCTGCAGCGCCAGCGCGAGCAGGCCGATCAACAGCGGCTGATGCACCATGTACACGGTCAGCGGCCGCCGCCCGAGCCAGGCCAGCGGCGGCACGGTCGGCAGCCGGCGCAGCGCGCGAAAGTCGTCGCGACGCAGCAGCGCGCCGAGCGCGGCGCCGAGCGCGAACACGCCGTACCACGGCGTCAGCGGAACGTAGTCCTCGGTGATCGGCTTGTGCGCGATCAGCCCGGTCCAGTTCAGCAGCCGGCCGTCGAACGCGGCATTGCCCCCGAAGTGCGGCGCCAGCAGCAGCAGCGGCACCAGCAGCACGATCCAGCCGCCCAGCCGGCGACCGAGCCATCGATGCAGCAGCAGCATCGCGGCCACTCCCTGCAGGATGCCAAAGTAGATGAAACTGCGCGGGAACGCCAGGTAGCTTCCGATCGCGACCAGAAGCCCGCAGCCGAAGATCTGCCCCCAGCGCTTCCAGAAAGCCGCCGGCGCGCGCGCGCGCGCCTCACCCCAGACCTGGCTGATTCCCGCGCACAGCAGGAACAGGCTGACGATGCAGATGCGCTGGCCGAGCCACCACGGCGAGTGGTAGAAGTCGAAGTGCACGACGCCGAACCAAGTCAGGTCGAAGCAGAAGTGAAAGCTGACCATCCACGCGATGGCCAGCCCGCGCACCGTGTCGAGGCCTCCGAAGCGGGCCCCGGGCGCCGACCGCGGCGCGGCCTCAGGCACACCAGGCGCGCGCATTGCGGAACATCCTCATCCACGGCGAAGCGTCACCCCAGGCCTGCGGTGCCCAGCTGAACTGCAGACCGCGGAAGACCCGCTCGGGATGCGGCATCAGCGCGGTGAAACGGCCGTCGGGCGTGGTCACCCCGGTCAGTCCGCCTGGGCTGCCGTTGGGGTTCAGCGGATAGCGCTCGGTGGCCTGTCCGGCGCCGTCGACAAAGCGCAGCGCCGCGTCGAGCCGCGCCGAGTCGCCCTGCTGCGAAAAGTCGGCGTAGCCCTCGCCGTGCGCGACCACGATCGGCATGCGGCTTGCGGCCATGCCGCTGAAGAACAGCGACGGCGAAGGCAGCACCTCGACCATCGCCAGCCGCGCCTCGTACTGCTCGGACTTGTTGCGCGTGAAGCGCGGCCAGGCCTGCGCCCCCGGAATCATGCCGTTGAGCGCAGCCAGCATCTGGCAGCCGTTGCACACGCCCAGCGCGAAGGTGTCGTCGCGGCCGAAGAACGCGGCGAAGGCCTCGGCAAGCACGGGGTTGAACAAGATGCTGCGCGCCCATCCCTCGCCGGCTCCGAGCACATCGCCGTAGCTGAAACCGCCGCAGGCGACGAAGCCGCGGAAATCGCCCAGCCGCGCGCGGCCGTCGAGCAGGTCGGTCATGTGCACGTCGTGCGCGTCGAAGCCGGCACGGTCCATCGCCCAAGCCATTTCGCGCTGCGAATTGACGCCCTGCTCGCGCAGGATCGCCACCCGCGGCCGAGTGCCGCGCGCGACGAATGGCGCCGCCACGTCGTCGTCGACGTCGAAGACCAGGCTGGCATGCAGCCCGGCGTCGTCGCCACCGAGCAGCGCGTGCTCGGCGTCGGCGCACTCCGGGTTGTCGCGCAAGCGGCTGATGGCGTGCGCGACATGGTCCCAGTGCGCCGCCAGTTGCGCGCGCGGCGCCGCATAGACCCGCTCGGTGTCGCGCCAGACCTCGATCGCATCGCCTGCGGTGACCTGGCCGACGACGTGGCTGCAGGCCGAAAGCCCGTGTTCGCGCAGCAACTGCAGCACCGCGTCGCGCTGCGCCGCGCGCACCTGCAGCACCACGCCGAGTTCTTCGTTGAACAGCGCACGCAGCGCCAGGTCGCGGCGCCGCTCGGCGACCTGCGCGACCCAGTTCTTCGCGTCGCCCTCGTCGGGCAGCGCGTCGGCCGACGCGATCAGCAGGTCGAGGTTCAGCGCCACGCCGGCGTGGCCGGCAAAGGCCATTTCGCAGATCGCTGCCCACAGCCCGCCGTCGCTGCGGTCGTGGTAGGCCAGCACCTGATCGCGCGCGCGCAGCGCACGCAACGCCGCGCACAGGCGCAGCAGGTCGTCGGCGTCGTCGAGATCCGGCACCGGCTGCGCGGCCTGGCCCAGCGCCTGCGCCAGGATGCTGCCGCCCATGCGCTGGCGGCCGTGGCCGAGATCGACCAGCAGCAGCACGCTGGGCCCGGCGTCCAGCCGCAACTGCGGCGTCCACGCGCCGCGCACGTCGTCGAGAACGGCGAACGCCGACACCAGCAGCGACACCGGAGACGTCACGCTGCGCGCGGCTTCGCCGTCGCCCCAGCGGGTATGCATCGACAGCGAATCCTTGCCCACCGGAACGCCGATGCCCAGCCGCGGGCACAGCTCGATGGCCACCGCGCGCACCGTGTCGTACAGCGCCGCGTCCTGCCCGGGCTGGCCGCAGGCGGCCATCCAGTTGCACGACAGCTTGATCTGCGCCAACGCGTCGAGTGGCGCCGCCAGCAGGTTGGTCAGCGCCTCGCCCACCGCCATGCGCCCGGACGCGGCCGCGTCCGACACCGCCAGCGGCGTGCGCTCGCCCATCGCCATCGCCTCGCCACGCACGCCGGCGTAATCGGCCAGCGTGATCGCGCAGTCGGCCACCGGAACCTGCCACGGCCCGACCATCGGGTCGCGGTGCGACAGCCCGCCGACGGTGCGGTCGCCGATGCTGATCAGGAAGCGCTTGCTGGCCACGCTGGGGTGGCGCAACACGGTTGTCGCAGCCCATTCCAGCTCGACCCCGGTGAGGTCGACGTCGGCCAGCGCCAGCGGCGCGCGGCGCACGTCGCGCACCATCCGCGGCGGCTTGCCCAGCAGCACGCCAAGCGGCATGTCGACCGGCTGCGCGGGCAGCAGACGGTCGTCGACGCGCAACTGCGGCTGCTCGGTGGCGCGCCCGACGACCGCGAACGGGCAGCGCTCGCGCGCGCAGATGGCGGCGAAGTCGTCGAGCGCGGCGGCGTCGATCGCAAGCACGTAGCGCTCCTGGCTTTCGTTGCACCAGATCTCGCGCGGGGTCATGCCGCTTTCCTCGACCGGCACGTCGCGCAACTCGAAGCGCGCGCCGAGCCCTGCACCGTCGACCAGCTCCGGAAAGGCATTGGACAGCCCCCCGGCGCCGACGTCGTGGATCGCCAGGATCGGGTTGGCCGCGCCCTGCGCGCGGCAGGCGTCGATGACTTCCTGCGCCCGGCGCTGCATTTCCGGGTTGCCGCGCTGCACCGAATCGAAATCCAGGTGTTCGGCATTGGCTCCGGTGGCCAGGCTCGACGCTGCGCCGCCACCGAGGCCGATGCGCATTCCCGGCCCGCCGAGCTGCACCAGCAGCGTACCGGCGCCGAACGCGATCTTGTGCGTGTGCGCATCGGCCACTTCACCGAGGCCGCCAGCGAGCATGATCGGCTTGTGGTAGCCCCAGACGCGGTCGGCGGCGCGCTGCTCGAACACGCGGAACACGCCGCCGAGGTTCGGGCGACCGAACTCGTTGTTGAAAGCGGCGGCACCGATCGGGCCGTCGAGCATGATCTGCAGCGCGCTGGCCAGGTGCGACGGCCGCCCGCAGTCGTCGCCCTCCCACGGCTCGGCGGCTTCGCCGGGCAGCCGCAGATTGGAGACGTGGAAGCCGCACAGCCCGGCCTTCGGCCGGCCGCCGCGACCGGTGGCGCCTTCGTCGCGGATTTCGCCGCCGGCGCCGGTGGCCGCGCCCGGGAACGGCGCGATCGCCGTCGGATGGTTGTGCGTCTCGACCTTCATCAAGGTGTGCACCAGCGCCGGCTCGGCGGCGTACCGGTGGTCGGCGCCTTGCGGCTGCCAGCGCTGCACGGTTCCGCCGTGCATCACCGCGGCGTTGTCCGAATACGCCACCACGGTGCCTTGCGGACTGCTGGCGTGGGTGTGGCGGATCATTGCGAACAGCGACTGCTCCTGCGGCTGACCGTCGATGACGAAAGCTGCGTTGAAGATCTTGTGCCGGCAATGCTCGCTGTTGGCCTGCGCGAACATCAGCAGCTCGACGTCGGTCGGGTTGCGCCCGAGCTGGCCGAAGGCCTCGACCAGATAGTCGATCTCGTCGTCCGACAGCGCCAGCCCCTGCTCGACATTGGCGCGCTGCAACGCCGCGCGGCCGCCTCCGAGCACGTCCACGCTGTGCAACGGGCGCGGCGCCAGGGAATCGAACATGCGGTGCGCATCGGCGCGCTCGCCGACCACGCTCTCGGTCATGCGGTCGTGCAGCAGCGGCGCGATGCGCGCCAGCGCGGGCCCATCGAGCCGCGGGGCGGCGCGCAGCAGGCCCGGCGCGCGCTGGCTGAAACGATACTCGACTCCGCGCTCGACACGCAGCACGTCGGCGCCGCAATGGTGCGCGATGTCGGTGGCCTTGCTGGCCCACGGCGAAATGGTGCCCAGACGCGGCAGCACGAGCAGGCTCGCGCCGTCGTGCGGGCCGCTGTACGCCGGGCCGTAGTCGAGCAGCGAGGCCAGCCGCTGGTGCTGTGCCGCGTCGGGCTGCCGTGCGCTCGCCGCGAAATGCAGCAGCCGCGCGTGCACGTCGCTCAACGCCAGCTCGGGGAGCGCATCCTGCAGGCGCTGCAACAGAGCCTGGCGGCGAAACGGCGACAGCGCCTCGGCGCCTTCGAAGGTGGAAATGTGCATGGGGCGGATGCGGCGCGTGGTTCGGGGGATCGATCGGGTTCGGCGTGACGCGCTCGACATTCTAGGGTGCTGCCCCGCGTGTCCAAACGGCACGCGACGCGCCCGTCGTGCGCCGACGCCGATCGCACGACGGTGAGATAATGCGAAGCATGAGCATCACCATCAAGACGGCCGACGACCTTCCCGCGCTGCGCACGGCCGCGCGCCTGGGTGCCGAACTTCTCGACTATTTGACCCCGCACGTCAAGTCCGGAGTGACGACCCAGGAGATCAATCGCCTGGCGCACGACTACATCGTCGACGTGCAGCAGGCGATTCCGGCGCCACTGAACTACTGTCCGCCGGGATACACGCCTTATCCGGCGTCGATCTGCACCTCGGTGAACCAGGTCGTCTGCCACGGCATACCGAACGACCGCGCACTGAAGGACGGCGACGTGGTCAACATCGACGTCACGGTGATCAAGGACGGCTGGCACGGCGACACCAGCCGCATGTTCATGATCGGCAAGGTGCCGCCGCACGTCGAACGGCTGTGCCGAGTGACCTACGAGGCGATGTGGCACGGCATCGTCAAGGTGCGCCCGGGAGCGAGACTGGGCGACATCGGCCACGCCATCCAGACCTTTGCCGAAGCCTCGGGCTACAGCGTGGTGCGCGAATTCTGCGGCCACGGCATCGGCCGCAAGTTCCACGAAGAGCCGCAGGTGCTGCATTACGGCCGCCCGGGAACACTCGACGAACTGCGCCCGGGCATGGTGTTCACGATCGAGCCGATGATCAACGCCGGGCGTCGCGAAATCCGCGAAATGCCCGACGGCTGGACCATCGTGACCAAGGATCGCTCGTTGTCGGCGCAGTGGGAGCACATGGTGCTGGTCACCGACACCGGCTACGAGGTGCTGACGGTGTCGCCGGGAACTCCTGCCCCGCCGGCGTTCGTCGCCGCCTGAGCACGGCGGCATCGAAAGGAACGCTCGAGTGAACACCGCGGCCGCGCGCGTCGATGCCGTTGCCACGGTGCGCGGCGCATGGCGCGCGGCACGCTCCGAGCTGATCGAGTCGTTCCGCGCGCACCCGCAGCGCGTCAGTCCGCTGCTGCGCGGCCTGTGCCGCGCGGCCGACACCGCGCTGCGCGCGCTGTGGGCCGATTGCGCGATGCCGGCCGATGGCGCGCTGCTCGCGGTCGGCGGTTATGGCCGCGGCGAATTGTTTCCCTACTCCGACGTCGACGTGCTGGTTCTGCTGGCCGACGCCGACGCGCCGCAGGCGCAGCGCGCCGCCGAACGCTTCGTCGCCGCGTGCTGGGATGCGGGACTGGAGATCGGCCCCAGCGTGCGCAGCGTCGAGGCATGCATCGAGGAATCCGCGCGCGACGTGACGGTGCAGACCACGCTGCTCGAGGCGCGGGTGCTGTGCGGCAACGCCGCGCTGGTGCGCCGCTTCCGCCACGCCTACAAGGCGCATCTGGAGCCGCGCGCGTTCTTCCAGGCCAAGCTGCTCGAAATGCGCCAGCGCCACGCCAAGTTCGAGAACACGCCATACGCGCTCGAGCCCAACTGCAAGGAAAGCCCGGGCGGCTTGCGCGACCTGCAGTTGCTGCTGTGGGTGGCGCGCGCCGCGGGGCTGGGCGCGCGCTGGACCCAGCTGCGCGCCAGCGGCGTGCTCAGCACCTATGAAGCGGCCAAGATCCAGGCCAACGAACGCACCCTCAAGCGCATCCGCGCGCATCTGCACCTGGCCGCCGGGCGGCGCGAGGACCGCCTGGTATTCGACCTGCAGACCGCGGTGGCCGCCGCGCTCGGGCTGGCGGCAGAGCCGGGCAAGCGCGCCGGCGAAGCGCTGATGCAGCACTACTACTGGGCGGCCAAGGCGGTCGAGCAGCTCAACCAGATCGTGCTGCTGACCATCGAGGGTCGGTTGTGGCCCGAACTGGCAGCGCAGCACGGCCGGCCGCTGTGCGGAATCGACGGCGTTCCCGACGGACGCTTCGTCGACAAGGACGGCCGCCTCGAACCGGCCGACCTGGATGTGTACGAAAAGGATCCGCCGGCGATTCTCGAAACCTTCGTCGCCTTCACGCTGGCGCCGGCGATCCACGGCCTGACCGCGCCGACCCTGCGCGCGCTGTACCACGCGCGCGAACGCATGGACGCCGCGTTCCGGCGCGATCCACGCTGCCACGCCGCGTTCCTGCGCATCGTGCAAGCGCCGCAGGGAATCACCCACGCCCTGCGGCTGATGAACCGCACCAGCGTGCTGGGCCGCTACCTGCTGCCGTTCCGCCGCATCGTCGGCCGCATGCAGCACGACCTGTTCCACGTCTACACGGTCGACCAGCACATCCTGATGGTGGTGCGAAACGTGCGGCGCTTTTTCATCCTCGAACACGCGCACGAGTACCCCTTCTGCGCCCAGGTCGCTGCCGGCCTGGAGAAGCCCTGGCGCTTGGTCGTCGCCGCGCTGTTCCACGACATCGCCAAGGGCCGCGGCGGCGACCACTCGGCGCTCGGCGCGGTCGAACTGCGCCATTTCTGCCGCAGCCACGGGCTGGCCGCCGGAGACTGCGACTTCATCGCCTTTCTCGTCGCCCAGCATCTGACGATGTCGCACGTGGCGCAGAAGGAAGATCTGAGCGACCCGGAAGTCGTCACCCGCTTCGCCGGACTGGTCGGCGATGCGCAGCGCCTGCACGCGCTGTATCTGCTGACCGTCGCCGACATCCGCGGCACCAGCCCGAAGGTGTGGAACGGCTGGAAGGCCAAGCTGCTCGAGGACCTGTACCGCGTGACCTTGCGCGTGCTCGGCGGCGAGCTGCCGAATCCGCAAGTCGAGCTGCAGCAGCGCCAGGACGAGGCACGCCGGCTGCTGAACCTGTACGGCATCGACGAGCACGGCGCCAAGGCGCTGTGGGACACCCTCGATCCGGCGTATTTCCTGCGCCACGATCCTGCCGACGTGGCCTGGCACACGCGGCAGCTCATGCGCCGCGCGGCGAGCCGGGACGCGGTGGTCAGCGCTCGCCTGGCGCCACACGGCGACGGGCTGCAGGTGCTCGTCTACTGCCCGGATCAGCCCGACCTGTTCGCGCGCATCTGCGGTTTTTTCGACAGCCGCAACTTCAGCATCCTCGACGCCAAGGTGCACACCACGCGCGCCGGCTGGGCGCTGGACAGCTTCGTCGTCGTCGAGCCGACCCTGGCGATGCACTACCGGGCACTGATCTCGATGATCGAGGTCGAGCTCGCACGCACGCTGCAGGCGCGCGCCGCGCTCCCCGAACCGGTTCGCGGCAGACTCTCGCGCCGGGTCCGCCACTACCCGGTGCAGCCGCGCGTCGAGTTGCGCGCCGACGAACGCGGCCAGAACTGGATCCTGGCCGTGCGCGCCAGCGATCGCACCGGCCTGCTGTATGCGATCGCGCGCGTCCTCGCCGCACGCCGGATCAGCGTGCAGATGGCAAAAATCCTCACCCTGGGCGAACGCGTCGAGGACACCTTCGTGCTGCAGGCCGCCGGGCTCGGCGATGCACGGGTGCAAGCCGGCATCGAGCAGGAACTGCTCGCCGCGCTCGCGGCGTGACGCGTACCGGTCGACACGACGGCGCTCAGACGCCGTACTGCGCGCGCGGCTGAAAGCGCATTTCGTCGGCCATGCGCCGGTACAGCGCACGCGCTGCGTCGCTGTCGGCAGGCGGCAGCACCACCTTGAGTTCGACATAAAGATCGCCGGGCGGATCCCCGGGCAGTCCACGCCCCTTCAGCCTGAGCCGGCGCCCGCTCTGGGCCCCGGGCGGAATCGCCAGCTCGACGCGCCCGCCGGGCGTCGGCGCGACCACCGTGGCCCCCAGTGCGGCCTCCCAGGGAGCCACCGGCAGGCTCAGCTGAAGGTCCCGGCCATCGACGACGCGATACCAAGGGTGCGGCTTGAACTGGATCTCGAGGTAGAGATCCCCGCGCCGCCCGTCGTGGCCGGGCGCGCCCTGCCCGCTCAGGCGCAGCCGCTGGCCTTCGCGCACTCCGCGCGGAATGCGCAGCGACAAGCTGCGCTCGACCATGCGCACGCGCCCGTCGGCGCCGGCTTGCGGGCTCTGCAGCGTGACCTGGCGCTGGGCACCGTTGAACGCGTCTTCGAGGTCGATCGCGATGCGCGCGTGGTGGTCGGTCGACGGCGCAGCCGCTGCGGCGTGCGCGCGCCGGCCGAACAGCGATTCGAAAAAGTCGCTGAAGTCGGCTCCGCCGCCGGGGGCGCCGGAGAACTCGAAGCCGCTGCCCCAATCGGGCGGAGGCTGGAAGTCCTGCCCGCCCCGGTACCGCGCGCCCAGGCGGTCGTACGCGGCGCGCTTTTCAGCGTCGCGCAGCACCTCGTAGGCCTCGCCCAGTTCCTTGAAGCGCGCTTCGGCGTTGGCCTCCTTGCTGACGTCGGGATGGTATTTGCGCGCCAGCTTGCGGTAGGCACGCTTGATCGCCTCGTCATCGGCGTCGCGCCCGACACCGAGCACTTCGTAGTAGTCCTTGAATTGCATGGTCGTGTCATCCGGGATGCGGCGCCTGCGGCATGCTCCGCACTTCCAGCATGTGGCACTTCCGGGCCTGTTTTCAAGCCCCGCGCATCATGCTCGGCTCCCCCCTTGAAAACGTCGCCGCAGTGCGCAGATAGGGCTCGTACACGCAGCCGCCGCGCTGGTCGCGGCGGCCGGGCCGAACCGACAAGGAGCAACAACATGGTGGCAACCCTGCTGAGAACCCCGGCGAGCCTGTTCGCCGAATTCGACCGCATGCAACGCGAACTCGAGCGCGGGCTCGGACTTCCAGCGAGCATCCGCGCCGCCGGTGGCGCGTCGTTCCCGTCGCTGAACGTGACCACGAGCGTCGAGGCGATCGAGATCTTCGCCTTCGTTCCGGGGATCGATCCGGCGACGCTGGAGGTGAGCGTCGACAACAACCTGCTCAGCCTGGCCGGCGAACGCAGCATCCAGGCTCCCCCTGCAAGCGCCACGGTGTACGCGCAGGAGCGTTTCGGCGGCGCCTTCCGCCGCACCGTCAGTCTGCCTGACGACGCCGACAGCGAGCGCGTCGAAGCGCGCTACAGCGACGGCGTGCTGCGGGTGCGCATCGCGCGCCGCGCCGCGCAGCAACCGCGCCGCATCGCGATCCACTGAACTCCTGGAGACCACGATCATGAACGAGGAAACCCGCCCCGCAAACCGCCGCGCGCTGCCGCCGGCGGTCGACATCGTCGAAGACGTCGATGGAATCACGCTGCATGCCGACATGCCCGGAGTTCCGCGCGACGCACTGCAGGTCCAAGTCGACGGCGAAACGCTGAGGATCCGTGGTGATCTCGCGTTGCCGCTGGCCGACGGCAGCGACGCACGCTACGCCGAGCTGCGCCACGGCGCGTGGGAGCGCAGCTTCACGCTGTCGCGCGAACTCGACAGCGCGCAGATCGCGGCGTCGTTGAAGGACGGCGTGCTGACCCTGCGCATTCCAAAGGCCGAGCACGCCAGGCCGCGTCGCGTCGACGTGGCGCTGGGCTGACGCCCGACACCCCGCGCCGGATCAAGTCCGGCGCCGGGCAGCCGCTTGGCGCGCGCCGCCCGGCGCGTTACTGTACAGGCGTGCGGCAGGCCGGTCCGACCGTTCGCATCCCGGTTCGCCGTGGATGGGCTGCAGCAACGCGCAGCATGGGATTTCCCCGTGCGTCATCCGGATCTGCCGCACCCTTCGCAGGCGGCGAAGCTTGAGGCCGGGGGATGGTCGCCACGACATTCGATCCCCGTTGCGGCGCGGCTGCGGAGCAATCCGCGCCGCGCTGTGTTTTTTCAACCGCGTTTTCCGACTGCATTGGCGCGCTCAACGCCGCGCCAGGTAGATGCCGGAAAGCACCAGCATCGCGCCGACCGCCTGCAGCGCGTCGAGTCGCTCACCGAGCAGAACCCAGGCGTACACCGCCGAGGTGGCGGGCTGCACCAGCAGCCCGATCGAGGCGCGCGCCGGTTCGAGGTGCTTGACTGCATACGCGATGACAACCTGGCCGCCGATCTGCACCAGCAGCGCCAGCCCGACCAGCCAAATCCATCCGATTGCGCTGTGCGGCCACAACCGACCTTCGAGCAGCGCCATCGGCCACAACGCCACCGTCGCCCCGGCACTGACCCAGGCCATCAGCGGCAAGGTCCCGATGCGCTGGCGAGCCTGCTGCACCCCGATCTGGTAGGCGGCGTAGAACAGCGCCGAAGCGCTGCCGCAGAGGTCGCCGAACAGGCTGCGCCGATCGCCGAAATGCGCACCGATGACGAGCAGGGCTCCGGCCAGCGAAGCGACCAGCGCGACGACGAACGACGGCCGCGGCGGCACCCGGGTCAACGCCCACAGCGCCAGGGTGACGACCAGCGGCGCAAGGTTCGATTCCAGGGTCGCGTTCGCCACCGTGCTCCAGCGCAGGCCGAGGTGGAACAGGATCAGGTCGCCGGCGAACGCCACCGCCGCCAGCGCGATCAGCGCCGGCAGCGACCAGCCGGGAAGCAGCGCGCCCGGATCCGCGCCGCGCGGCGGCGCCGCAGCGCCGCGGCGCGCCGACCACCAGGCCCAGCTCACCAGCAGCGGAGTGGCCATCGCCATGCGCCAGAACGCGGCGGCGAACGGGCCGACTCCGTCGGCGCCGGCCAGGCGCACGAAAATGCCGACCAGTCCCAGGACGGCGCCGCCGGCGAGCAGGATGACGAAAGGCATCCGCCGAATTGTGCCTTGCAGGCGCGCTCAGCGTGACGACAGGCGCTTGACCGCGTGCACGAAGCGATTCAGCGTCGGCGAGCGCGCGCCGGGCTGCAGCCGGATGTCGAGCAACTGGAAACGGCCTCGCGTGGCGTGCGCGCGCTGCAGCGCGGCATCGAGCTCTTCGCGGCTGCGTACCAGGTAGCCGTCGCCGCCGAGCGCTGCCGCCAGCGCGGCGAAATCCCAGCGGCCGAGGTCGTTGAAGCGCGATTCGGGCTGGAATGCGCGCAGCATTTCCCAACTCGCGTTGTTGTAGACAAGCACGATCGGATCCCAGCCGTAGCGCGCCGCGTTGCCGAGCTCCCAGCCGGTCATCTGGAACGCGCCGTCGCCCACCAGAATCAGCGCGCGGCGTCCGGTGGCGGCCTGCACGCCCAGCCCGGCCGGAACGCCATAGCCCATCGTCGCGTAATAGCCCGGAGCGATCAGCGCCGTGGGATCCATGTCCATGGCGCTGAACAGGCAGTCGCCGACATCGCTGGCAATCGGCATCGGGCCGACGCGGCGCAGCAGCCGGTTGACGGCGCAGGCCACGTCGGCGGGTTGCACCGGTGCATCGTCGGCCGGCTGCGGCGCACACTCGGCCTGCTGCTGCGGTGCGGTCGCGGGCGCCGCAGCCGACTCCGGAACCCGCTGCAGCAGCGCGTCGATGAGTTCGCCCAGCGCCACGTCCGGATAGACGTGATGGCCCATGACCACACGCCCGCCCAGGGCCTGGATGGTCGAGCGCAGGTCGATGGCGCTGGCCGACACCGCGAAATTGGTGTCCGAGACGATCACGCCCAGCAGCAGCAAGCCGTCGGAGCCCTCGACTTCGGCGGCCAGCTGCGCGTCGCCGGCCAGGCCGAGGTAGGTGCCGCGCAGCGGCAGCTGCTGCTCGGCGAGCAGGCCGCGTCCCATGAAGCTGGTGACCACCGGAATGCCCAGGCGCCGCGCCAGTTCGGCCACGCGCGACTCGAGTCCATAGCGCCGCACCTCGACGCCGACCATCAGCAACGGCCGCTGCGCAGCGCGCAGCCGCTGCAGCAGCTCTTCGGCGCACGCCGCCAGCGCCTGCGCATCGGACGGCGCCGGCGGCGCGCTGCCGACTTCGGCGCAGTCGCGCGCGGGCATGTCGCGCGGCACTTCCAGGTAGACCGGGCGCGCCTCGCGCAGCGCGCAATCGAGCACGCGCGCGATCTGCTCGGGCGCGGTGCGCATGTCGTCGAGCCGCGCCTGATCCGCGGTCAGTTCGGCCAGCACCCGCCATTGCGAATCCAGCGTCTTGACCTGATGGTGCAGCTGCAGTCCGCTGGCCGCTTCATGCGCGGCCGGAGCGCCCGAGAGCACGACCAGCGGCACGCGCTCGGCGTACGCGCTGGCCAGCGCGTTGACCAGATTGAACGCGCCGGCGCCATAAGTCACCGCGGCCACGCCGAGGCCGCCGCGCAGCCTGGCCGCGGCATCGGCTGCGAAGCCGACTGCGGGTTCGTGCGACAGTGTGTACAAGGGCAGCACGCCGGCACGCTCGATCTCGCCGAACAGCGGCAGCGCAAAATCGCCGGGCACGCCGAACACTTCGGTGGCGCCTCTCGCGGCCAGCGCGTGCAAAAGGCGCTGCGTCAAATTCATCGACTTTCTCCCGCCGCGCACAGTGCTCGGCCGCAGCGCACTTTAGCCGGCTGCACCGCGGCGCCGCTTGATTTGGGTCAGCCGAGGCTCAGGCACAATGCGCTGCTGCCCGCGCTGCTGTCGATCGGCCTGCTCGCGTGGGCCGTGCGCTGAAGCGCAGCGGCTGGCACAATGGGATTTCGGTGCGTCGGTCGCACCGCCCGAGGAGCAACGGATGAAAACCCTGATCGCGATCGTTGCGACTTTTGCGCTGTGCGGCCTTGCCCATGGCGAAACGCTGGATCAGTTCGGCCACACCGTCAAGCGCGATGCGCACCATGTCGGCTCGACCGCGGTACGCGTCGGCAAGAGCAGCGGCCACGCCGTCGTCCACGCGGCCAAGGTCGTCGGCCACGACGCCGCAAACGTCGGCAGGACGGTCGGCCACGACGCCGCACACGTCGGCAGGACGGTCGGCCACGATACGGTCCATGCAGCGAAAGTCGTCGGCCACGCTGTCGCCAGCGGCGCCCGCCACGGCTACGACGCCACCCGGCACGAAGTGCACAAGCTGACGCAGTAGGTTCCGGGCGCGGCGCCGACGCGCAGCGGCAGCCCGCGCCCCTGCCGGCTCAGCGCTCGGCTTCGCCGCCGAGCAACAGCGTCCCGGCGCCTTCGTCGTCGCGTGCAATCAGCCCGGCGCGCGCGTACACGCCAAGCTTGTCGCGGGTGTCGCCGATGTCGAGGTTGCGCATCGTCAGCTGACCGACTCGGTCGGCTGGCGAGAACGGCGCGTCCTCGACCTTTTCCATCGACAGCCGCTCCGGCGCGTACGTCAGGTTCGGGCTGCGGGTGTCGAGAATCGAGAAGTCGTTGCCGCGGCGCAATTCGAGCGTGACCTCGCCGCTGACCGCGCGCGCGATCCAGCGTTGCGCTGCCTCGCGCAGCATCATCGCCTGCGGGTCGAACCAACGCCCCTGGTACAGCAGTCTGCCGAGCTTCAGCCCGTTGACGCGGTACTGCTCGATCGTGTCCTCATTGTGGATTCCGCTGAGCAGCCGCTCGTACGCGATGTGCAGCAGCGCCATTCCCGGAGCCTCGTAGATGCCGCGGCTCTTGGCTTCGATGATCCGGTTCTCGATCTGGTCGCTCATGCCCAGACCGTGACGCCCGCCGATCGCGTTGGCCTCGAGGAACATCGCCACCGGCGAGTCGAAGCTGCAACCGTTCAGTGCCACCGGCTGGCCGTCCTCGAAGCGCACCGTGACCTGCTCGGCGGCGACCGCGCAGTCATCGCGCCAGAACGGAACGCCCATGATCGGCTGCACGATGCGCACGCTCGAATCGAGCTGTTCGAGATCCTTCGCCTCGTGCGTCGCACCGAGCATGTTGCTGTCTGTGCTGTACGCCTTCTCGACCGACATCTTGTAGTCGAAACCGTGGGCGATCAGGAACTCGCTCATTTCCTTGCGGCCGCCGAGCTCGTCGATGAACGCCTGGTCGAGCCACGGTTTGTAGATCTTCAGCGCCGGGTTGGTCAGCAGTCCGTAGCGGTAGAAGCGCTCGATGTCGTTGCCTTTGAACGTCGAGCCGTCGCCCCAGATGTGCACGTCGTCGTCGCGCATCGCAGCCACCAGCATGGTTCCGGTGACCGCCCGCCCCAGCGGCGTGGTGTTGAAGTAGGTCAGGCCGCCGGTGCGCACGTGGAACGCGCCGCACTGGATCGCCGCGATGCCCTCGTGCGCGAGCTGCAGCCGGCAGTCGACCAGCCGCGCCTGGGCCGCGCCGTAGGCCAGTGCCTTGCGCGGAATCGCGTCGTAATCGCTCTCGTCGGGTTGCCCGAGGTTGGCGGTGTAGGCGTACGGCGTCGCCCCCTTGGTCTTCATCCACAGCAGCGCGGCCGAGGTATCGAGACCGCCGGAAAAGGCGATGCCGACTTTCTGCCCCTTGGGCAGGTTTTGCAGGATGGTGCTCATGGGCGGCATGTTAACTGCTGCCGAACCGCATCCACGGGACGCATTCGCCGCCACGACCGTTGTCGCCAACATATTCGTGTTCTGCCAATGTAACGAACTTAAATCCATCCTTTCGCCCAACCGCCCATAGAGTTCACCACACCGGCCGCTTTTGGTCATTTCCGATTGGAGGACATCATGCGTACATGCCTCGGCCCGCGCGGCCACTACGGTCAGGGAATGACCGAATACATCATCATCGTCGCGCTGATCGCGGTTGCCGCGATCGGCGTCTTCATGTTCTTCGGCAAGACGGTGCGCGAGCAAGGCGCAGGTATCGCCAATGAAATCGCCGGCAACCAGGCCAACAACGCCGCAGCGAAGGACGCTGCGACCAAGGCCAGTGCCGAGGCCGGAGTCGACAAGGGACTGGGCAACTACAACAATGCGCCGCCCCAGGGCGGCGCCGGCAACTGAAGCCGACCCAGGCCGACAATGACAGCGGGCGCGCGCACAGCAGGCCAACGTGGACAGGCGCTGGTCTTCGGACTGTTCGTGTTGATCGTGTGCGTGGCCGCGATGTACCTGATGCTCGACGCCGGAGCCATGGTCATGTCCAAGGTGCGTCTGGTCAACACGGCCGACGCAACCGCATACAGCGGCGCGGTGATGGATGCGCGGCTGATGAACTTCATCGCCTACACCAATCGCGCGATGGCCGCCAACACCGCGTCGATCGGCGAAGAGGTCAGTCTCAAGAGCTGGCTTGGTTACGCAAGCGGAGTCGGCACTGCGGCGATACGCGACCCCGGCCTTCTAAACCCAGCGAAATATCCGGCCTTCGATCCCCTGCGGGCGATTTCAAAAAGCAGCAAGACTGCGATCGCGGATCTGCAGAAAGTCATGGACAAGACCGAAAAGGCGCAGGAAACGACGGTGCGCACCATCCTGAACGCGGCCTCCGATGTAGCCGTTCTGGCCGAGCCGATCGAGCGCAGCAAGGTGATGCAGGAAGTCGCCGATGCGAACTACCGCAACGACGGCACAGTCAAGGTCAACAGCGCGCTGACCGTGCTGTCGCTGCCCAGCACGACGCTGCTGCACCATTACACGGGCAAGGACCGAACCGGCGCTCAACCGTATTCCGGCGAGACCTTCGACCCGGCGCAGGAGAAGATGCGCAGTTTCACCAATTTCCAGTTCGGCATGCCGACCTACGTCGATCATCTGGTCGCGCGCGCCGCGCTGCTGCGTGCACGCAGCTGGTTCATGCCGGCTCTGCTGAGCGCGTGCCCGCAGTACGAAGCGATGGGGCTGCTCGACTTCATGGTTCGCCGCGGCGGCCTCCAGAGGTTGAGCCTCGACGAGTGGCGCAGCGCGGACACGCTTGGCGACTTCAGCTGGGTGCCCGCACCGCCCACGCCGCTGTGTTTCCCGTTCGAATTCCCGGCCGTGCACGCGCTGAGCGATTCCGCGAAAGTCCCCACCCGCACCGACTTCACTTCCAACCACTACAACTACGCGCCGTCGATGACCCCGTTGACGTACGCGCTCGGCGAACTGGTCGACGGGAATACCTCGACACACTATTCGGGACTTCCCGATTACTGGGATCTCTCGCTGGCGGCGCGGCACCGCGCACCCCGGGGCCACAACCCGGAAACCGACTTCACCGTGGCGCTGAGCCGACCGTTCAGCCAGACCTTGGCAGCCCGCATCGGCGGCGGAGCACTCGGCATGGCGTCGGCCGGCCCGAAAACCATCGTCGCCGTGTCGTCGGCCGGAATCTTCTACCGCCGCCCGCCCGACGGCTCGGGCCAGGCCGCGCCGCACCTCGGCGAGCTGGCCAACGCGTTCAATCCGTACTGGCAGGCAACGCTGGATCGGACCCCGCACGGTCCGGGCAGCGCGCTGACCCTGGTGCAGGCCTCGATGGGCGTGATCATGCCGGAAAGCTGGCTGCCGTGATCGCCCAGCGCTGCGCCGGCCGGTCCGTCATGAACGCGCCCGCGCCTGCATCGCGCAGCGCCAGCTGCGCGATGCAGGCGCTGAGCGGGCAGGCGCTGGTCGAATTCCTGGCCTCGCTGCTCGTGCTCGCGCCGCTGTTCATGCTGCTGCCGACTCTTGGCCGCTACCTTGACATCGCGTTCGCAACCCAGATCGCAGCGCGCTATGCGGCGTTCAACGTGATGCGCCACAACGCAAGCGAAACCCCCGTCGGCGCCAAGGCCGGGTGGCAATCCGCCGACGCGCTGCAACGCGAGTTGGGAAACCGCTTCTTCGGGAAACCCGGATCGGCGATCCTGGCCTCCGACCTGACCCGTGCCGACAAGCTTCCCGCAGGCGACCCGCTATGGGTCAAGCCCGAAGGCGGGTCGCTGATCCCTGATCGCGCCGCTGCGATTCGGGTCGGCTACGGCAAGGCCGACTCGCCCGACCCGGCGGCAGGCGCCGACAAGGCGTCGGACACGCGCCCGTTCGCCGAACTGCAGCCGTGGATGCCGCGCTGCGTGTACGGACTCGACGCCCGCGGAATCTATACCGTCAACGTTTCGGTGAAGCTGAGCAATCTGCGCCCTTCGCCTCTGCTGCGCCCTTTTGACGCCATCAACCTTGCGATGCAGCGCCACACCAGCGTGCTGTACGGGTCGTGGAGCGCGCTCGACGACGCGCAGGTGGCGCAGCGCGTGGCCCGCAACACGATCGTCTATCCGGCCACCATCCTCAAAACCGAGTTCGATGCCGCGAGCTTCGCGCTGCTGGCAATCGATCCACTGAGCTTCGTGTGGAATCCGTCCGGCTACAAGCAATTGCTCGATGTGGCAAACAGCAATCTGCGCGGCTTCGTGTTCTACCCGGTCCCGATCGAGGAGGCGTCGGTGGGCAAGCAACCGTCCGCGCCGGGTCGTCGCCAGCACGTCTGCGGCACGCTCGCTCAGCCATCATGGTGATCGCACGCCAACTGCTCGCAACGTTCGCGCTGCTGGGTCTCGCCGCCGTGCCGTGCGTCGCCGGCGCGGCGTGGCCTCGGCTGCAGCTGCCACCGCAGGCGCGCGTCGCGCAGATCGGAGGACCGATGCGCGTCGATGGGCTGCCGATGCGGCTGCGCGTGTTCTCCGTTGCGCAGCCCCCCCCGCAGGTCGCGCTGTGGTTTCTTCGCGAACTCCATACCAGCAGCGTCGCACGCGACCGCGACGGCGGCCTGCTGCTCGGCGCACCCCGCGGCCACGACTGGGTCACCGTGCAGTTGGCGCGGGCCGGACAGAACCACACCCACGGCATGATCGCATGGTGCGACCTGCGCGACGCCGCGCAACGCGTGCGCGCCGTGCGCGCCGCGGTCAAGCGCGCGTGGCGCGAGCTTCCGCCCGATCTCACCGTCCTGCGTGACGTGAGTTCGGTCGAAAACGGCAATTTCGTGCAGGAACTGATCATGTCCGATGACGATGCCGTGCGCGTCAACCGGGCCGCGATCGAGCGCACGATGCGGCGTCGGGATTTCCTCCCCGGAAACGCTTCGGTGCGGACACGCGGCGGGCAGATGCTGACCTTCGCTGCGCCGCACCGGCGCGTCGTCGCGGTGCTGGTGCCGATTCCCGGCGCGCGCACCGGAATCGTGCTCAACATCGTGACGCGGCCTGGAGGCGGACCATGAAATCGCGCTGCGCAGCGCAGGCAAGTACCGAGTTCCTCGTCATCTGCATCGTGCTCGCAGCCATGCTGGGCATGGGGCTGGGACCGCATGGCGGCCTGCTCGGAGCCCTGCTCGAGGCGATGCGCACTGCGTACGCACGTTTCAGTTTCGCGCTTTCCATTCCGACTTGAATATGCCGCCTGCCAAACTGAAGACGCCGAAATTCAAGCTCTCGTCCGCCCAGATCCTGTTCGCCGCAGCGCTGGGCATCGGACTGCTCGCGGCCTGGGGCGCGTACCACGAGCTGCGCGCGCGCCAGGAGAACCTGGTGCAAAACGCGCTGGGAAGGACAGTCCAACTGATCGTGGCCCGATCCAACCTGCCCGCCGGGACGCTGCTGGGGCGAAGCAACCTCGCCATGCGCGACATACCGCTGCGGTACGCACCGGGAACAGGACTTCCGCCGTCGGGCTTCGATGCCATCGAAGGACGCAAGCTCGCCTACCCGGTGCGCTCGGGGGAAGCGGTGACCATTCCGTTGTTGGCGCCGATCGAAACCCGCAGGCTGTCGACCCTGCTTGAGCCCGGTCACCGGGCGATGACGGTCGCGGTGGGCCAGATCGATTCGCTCGACGGCATGCTCAAACCCGATGACCGCATCGACGTGCTGCTCACCATCACCAGCGGCCCGCTGCCAGCCGTCTACACCATCGAGCAGCGGCTTCCGATCCTCGCCACCGGCCAGCAGCTCGGCAACAAGCCGGATGCACCGCTGGCCGAGAACTACGCCACGGTCACGCTCGACGTGACACCGGCGCAGGCGCATCGGCTGGTCATTGCACGCAGCCTCGGCACCCTGACTTTCCTGTTGCGCACCAACTCGGACACCGCCCTTCTTCCGGGTCCACCCGCGGCGATCGCGGCGGTGCTCGACGGACAGCAGCAGGCCGCGTCGATGCAGCTTCCGGCTCCCGCCGACAACAGCCCGCTTCCGATCAGGATCCCGCGAGGCGGCCAGGTCCAGCCGCCGGAGCCCGCCGTCAGAACACGCACCGAGCGCACCGAGCGCACGGAGCGATCGGTGTCGCATCGCAACCGAAGCGCGCAGCGCGGCGTGCAGGTGATCTACGGCATCGGCGGAAGCGAAGCGCCGTCCGCGCCGGCTGCCGCAGCGGTCACTCCGTATGCAGCCGCCATGCAGGCTGCCGGCATGGCACCCGGCGCACCGGCAATGTCCGCATTGGCGATCGCCGAGGAACAGGCCGCCGCGATCCGCGCCGCGGCGGCACGCGGCGCACCTGCGCCGCAGCGCTACGGCGCAGCTTCCGCAACGTCCGCGCTGCCCGACGCCGTGCTCACCATGACGCCGACCCGACGATTCCCGGAAGCACCGGCACCGAGCCAACCGGAGCTTCCTCCCGGCTTCGGACTGCCGGCTTCGCCGGCCCCATCAACGGCACCCCAGTGACCGGGAGAAGTTCGATGCTGCAACGATCCTTCATCGCCGCGCTGTGCCTGTGCACCGCGGCCACCTGCCAGGCCGCCGGCCCCGACGTCGAGCAGGCAGCGGCAGCGCCGCTCGCACCGGGCGCCTACGACCCCGCACCGCATCGTGCCGAGCGCATGCAGCTGTATGTCGGCGAGTCCCGGTTGCTGCAAGTTCCCGGACTCACGCGCGTTGCTGTCGGCAATGGCCATGTGCTGCGCGCCGTCTCGCCGCAGCCGGATCAGATCCTGCTTTCGGGGCGCGCGGATGGCGAAACCACGGTTGTGCTTTGGCACCGGGGTGCTCCGACGCAGCGGATTCAAGTCAGTGTCATGGCTGCCGAGACCGCGATCGTGGCGCGCGACATCGCGCAGTACCTGAAGCACATACCACGAGCCCACGCCAGCATCATCGGCAACAAGGTGGTTCTCGACGGCCACGGCCTGTCGGACCGTGATCTGCAGAAGCTGCGCGTGCTGACGTCGCAGTACAAGGGCAGCGTGGTCGACTTCGCCGACCCGAACGGGTGGGACAAGATGGTTTCGGTCGACGTCAAGATGCTCGACATGCCGCGCAACGAGGTGCACGATCTTGGAATCCAGTGGAGCGGAGTCGGCGGCGGCACGATTGCAGGAATCTGGTCTCCGGTGCGCGCTGGGTCGCGCAGCACGGAATTCGCCGTCAATGCTCCGCCCAACGCGCCGGTGATCGCCGCCAACGCGCTCAGCAACTCGATGCCGCTACCTGGCGGCGTGAACGTGCTTTCGCTGCTCGACATGGGCTTGAACGCACAGCTGCGCATGCTCGAGTCCTCGGGCAATGCCACCTTGCTGGCCGAGCCGCAGCTGTCGACCCGCAGCGGCTCGACTGCAAGCTTCCTGGTCGGCGGCAAGGTGCCGTACACCTCGTCGAGCGCATTCGGCTCGACGGTCAAGTTCCAGGACTACGGCATCAAGCTCCAAGTGGTTCCGCGGGTGTCGGCCGGCGATGAGATCGACACCGCGATCAAGGTCGAGGACAGTCAGATCGATGCGTCGATCACGACCGCGTCCGGACCCGCGCTGACCCAGCGCTCGATGAGCGCCGAGTTCAACGTGCATGCAGGGCAGACCATCGTTCTTTCGGGCCTGTTCACGCGCAACCTGTCGAACAGTACGCAAAGGGTCCCGGTGCTCGGCAGCCTTCCGCTTCTGGGGGGGCTGTTCCGCTACCACGGAATCAACGATCAACAGGACGAACTCGTGGTGTTCGTCACCCCGACCATCGTCAATGCGCACAGCCTGATGACCACCCGGCTGGTGCGCAGCGCCAACGCCTACATGCGGCTGAATCTTCCAGGGCCCGGTCCTGTCCTTCCGGTGCCCGGCGGAAACGGCATCCTGGTCGACGGAGAACTTCACCATGCTGAGACTCGAAATCACCGACGCGCAGGGACAGACGTCCAGCGCTGAGATCCCCGACGGCGGAATCATCGGCAGCGCCGCTGCGTGCGAACTGCGCCTGCAGGGCAAGGGTGTCAAGCCCGAGCACGCCTGCGTGCTGCGCAGTCAGGAGCGCTGGATGATCGACGCGCTGGCCGGCGGCGTGCAACTGCGCGGCGCACCGCTGCCCAACGGCGGCAGCGTGCTGCGCGCGGGCGACGAAGTGCGCATCGGCGAATTCGTGCTGCGCGTGCCTGCGACCGCACCGGCGGCGGCGCCCCGCTTGGTGGACGCGGCGCCTGCGGTCGGCACGGCGGCGGCTCCCGAGCGGCCCGAGACGGCGGCGAACGAGGGTCTGGGCACCGCGCTGGGCGCAGCGGCCGGATTGCGCAAGACCTTGCACGCCCACCTGATCGAGGAACTCGCGCACCGGCGCGCCGACGTGCAGAGCATGAGCGACGCCGAACTTCGGCAGCACGCGCGCACCATGCTGCACGAGGTCCTCGGCACCATCGCCCCCGAGCTGCCCGCGGGACTGACCCCGCAGCTGCTGTGCGAGTCGGTGCTCGACGAAGCGCTGGGGCTGGGCCTGCTCGAGGGCCTGCTGGCCGACGACGGCGTGTCGGAAATCATGGTCAACAGCCACGACCGCGTGTACATCGAACGCGCCGGCAAGCTGTCCGAAAGCAAGCTCTCGTTCACCAACGACGCTGCGGTGCTGCGCATCATCGAACGCATCGTCTCGCCGCTTGGGCGCCGCATCGATGAATCGTCGCCGATGGTCGACGCCAGGCTGCCCGACGGCTCGCGCGTCAACGCCGTGATTCCGCCGCTGGCGATCAACGGTCCGTGCCTGACGATCCGCAAGTTCGCGCGCAATCGGCTGGGGATCGAAACCCTGGTCTCGCTCGGTGCGATGAGTTCGGACATGGCGAAATTCCTCCAGGCCTGCGTCGTCGCGCGCAAGAACATCGTCGTTTCCGGCGGAACCGGGTCGGGCAAGACGACGCTTCTCAACGTGCTGTCGAACTTCATTCCGCACGGCGAACGCATCGTCACCATCGAGGACTCCGCCGAGCTGCAGTTGGCCCACGACCACCTGGTGCGGCTCGAGTCGCGCCCGCGCAATATCGAGGGCAAGGGCGAGGTGTCGATCCGCGACCTGCTGCGCAACTCGCTGCGCATGCGCCCCGACCGCATCGTCGTCGGCGAGTGCCGCGGCAACGAAGCGCTGGACATGCTGCAGGCGATGAACACCGGCCATGAGGGTTCGCTGACGACGCTGCACGCCAACACCCCGCGCGACGCGCTGGCCCGCCTCGAAACCATGATCCTGATCTCCGGAGTCGACTTGCCGCTGCAGGCGATCCGCGAACAGGTGGCCAGCGGAATCGATCTCGTGATCCAGCAGACCCGCCTGTCCAGCGGCGCGCGCAAGGTCACCAGCATCACCGAGGTCACCGGCATGGAGAACGGGCGCATCCAGATGCAGGAGCTGTTCCAGTTCGTCAAGGCCGGCTATGACGCGCAAGTGCAGCAGATCGACGGCCATTTCCGCGGCTGCGAGCTGATGCCCACGTTCTTCGCCGAGCTGGCCGCGGTCGGATTCGACATTTCTCCTGACCTGTTCGCCGGCGGCGAACCCGGGCCACGATGAGCTCGACCGAACTGCTGGCCATCGGCACCGTCGGCACGGTGCTCGGCGGAACCCTGCTGGCGTGGATCGCGCTGATGCTTCTGGCACCTCGCCTGCGCCGCTTCCAGGAGGATTTCATCCAGCGCAGCCAAGCCCATGCACGCGCATTCGTCGTGCGCGTCGATTCCGGGCTGCTGTTCCTGCTCACCATCGGCGTGGCGTCGGGCGCCGCGGCGATGACCTGGATCGCCACCCTGAAACTGACGCCGGCGATCACCACCCTGGTCACGCTCGCGCTGCTGCCGAGGCTGCTGTTCAGGTTCCTGCAGCAGCGCCGCCACAAACAGGTCGACGCGCAGTGGGCCGACTCGCTGACCCTGCTGTCCGGACTGCTGCGCGCCGGACTGTCGCTGAACGGAGCGCTGGCGCAACTGGCCGAGCAGACGCGCGGCGCGCTCGGCGTCGAACTGGCGTTGATGGTGCGCGCGCAGCGCCTGGGCGAACCGCTCGAACAGAGTCTGGCCACGCTTTGCGTGCGCGTTCCCACCGAGTCGACCAATCTGCTCGCATCCGCGCTGCGTGTCACGCTGGAGACCGGCGGCGGACTGGCCGAGATCCTCGAGCGCTGCGCGGCGACCATCCAGGCCCGGCAGCAGATCGAGTCCAAAGTCCACGCGCTGACCGCGCAGGGCGTCTTGCAGGCATGGGTCGTGGGCGCGCTGCCGCTGCTGCTGCTGCTGGTGCTGAGCGTGGTGGCACCGTCGTTGACCGACGTGTTCTGGAACACCACGCCCGGCCACTTCGCGCTGGGCGCAATCGGGCTGCTGGAGCTCAGCGGCGCCATCGTGATCCGCAAGATCGTCAACATCGACGTTTGAGCCATGCTCGCAGAACTCGCCCCCCTTGCGACCGCCGGCGGAATCGGCCTTGCGGTGGTCCTGGCGCTGGCCGCGCTGCGCGCGGTGGTGTCCAAGCTGCCCACCGAAGACCGCAGTTTCATGGATCCGCCGCCGCTGCTGCTGCGGCCGGTCTGGGCGCCGATCCACTGGACCGCCGAGCTGATCGCGCCGCTGCTGCCGGCGCGCCCGCTCGAGCTTCTGGGTGCGCAGATGCGCCGGGCCGGGCTCGGCCACCGCATGAACCCGCAGCAGATGGTCGCGCTGTGCCTGCTGCTGGCCGCGCCGACTGCCGTGCTCGCCGGCGCGGGCACATGGCGCATCACCTCCGATTCCTCCTACGCCTTGTCGGCACTGCTCGGCGGTGGACTCGCCGGCGCGATGATCCCGGTGCTCTGGCTGCGCGAACGCGGCGCGGCGATGCGCAAGGAAATCTCGCGCGGGCTTCCGTTCCTGATCGACTTGCTGACCCTGTGCGTCGAGGCCGGATTGAACATCCAGGGCGCTTTCCAGCAGGCCATGCTGCGCGGCCCCGCGGGAATTTTGCGCAATGAGATCCAGCAGATGATGCGCGATGTGCGCGCCGGGAAGTCCCGCGCCGCGAGCATGGCCGACTGGGCGACACGGCTCGGCGACCCGGCGGTGGCTCGACTGGTCGGCGCGCTCAGCCACGCCGAGGCCAGTGGCATGAACATCGGTCCGGTACTGCGCCGGCAAGCCGACAGCAGCCGCGCCGAGCGCTTCCAGCGCGCCGAACTCGCGGCCTTCCGGGCTCCTGTGAAAATGCTGCTGCCGCTGATCACCATGATCTTTCCGTGCACGTTCATCGTGATCTTCTTTCCGATCGCGATGCAGCTGTTCAATGGCCTCGGCTGAACCGATCGAGATTCCGGTACGCGTCGCGCGCAGCTTTGCCGCGCGTCTGCGCGGGCTGATGCTGCAACGCGCGGGCGCGGTGGACGCTGCCGGCCTGCTGCTGCCGCGCTGCGCCAGCGTGCACACCGTGGGCATGCGCTTCCGGCTGGATGTGGCTTTCGTCGACGCCGACGGCACGGTCCTCGACGTCCACCACGATCTGGGCGCCTGGCGGGTATGCGTGTGCCGCGCCGCCGCCGCGGGGCGCATCGACGCGCTGGAACTTGCCGCCGGATGCGCGCACCGCCTGGGCCTGGCGCCTGGATGCCGCTGTCGCTTCGTGTCGTTGATCGAGCCATGAAGCGGCGCCCCGAACTCGGCTCGGCGATGGTCGAGTTCCTGATCGTCGGCCCATTGCTGTGGATGATCGCGCTGTCGATCGTGCAGATCGCGCTTTTGTTCATCGCACGCACCGAAGTCGACTACGCGACCTTCATGGCCGCGCGCGCCGGAAGCACCGGGCACGCCGAATTCAGCGCCATGCGCGACGCCTACCTGCTGGCCGCGATCCCGATGTACGGCGGCGGAAGCAGTTCGGCCGAGTTGGCCAGCGCGTATCTGCGCGCCAGCAGCGACCTGCTCATCGGCGGCCACCTGCTGCTCAGGATGACCAATCCGACCACTGCGTCGTACGCCGACTGGGGCGACCCGACGCTGCGCGCGTTCGAAGGCGACAACGGCGCCCCGGCGCCTGGCTGCGGCACGCCCACACACCGCGTCATCCCGGGGCAGAACCTCGCGTACTGGAGCAGCGCCGACATCGGGCCGACCTCGAAGCAGTCGATCCACGACGCATCCGTGCTCAAGCTCGAGGTCGTGCAGGGCGTGCGCCCGGTCGTTCCGCTTGCCGACACGCTGTTCCTCGACGTCATGCGCGCCGAGGATCCGCACGCACGCACGGTCACCGGGTTGTTCTACACGGAACAGCTCGCGCAGGGACGTTTCCCGGTGCGCAGCGAGGTCACCCTGCAGATGCAGTCCGACGCCTACGAACCGAAGCGGTAGCGCGCACGCTGCGACGGCCCTCTGCCGCGGGCCAGGCGCTGCGCGTGGCCACGGTCCGTTCCAGGCCGTTCAGCGCGCGGCCTGCAAGTCGGCCAGGTAGGCGGCCAGCTGCTGGATCTCGGAATCGGGGATCGGCGCCTTGAAGTCGTCCTTCATCTTCGCGATCTCGGCCATCCACTGCCCTTTGTCGAGCGCCGGCTGCGTCGCCACCATGCCGTACGAATGGCACATCAGGCAATAGCCGTTCGCCGCCCGCGCGCCTGGCCCGTCGCCGGGGAAAACGCGGCTGCTCGCGGGCAGCTCGATGCGTGGCGCAACTGGCGCATCCGCGGCGCGCGCCGAGGCGAACCCACCGAGTGCGATGAGCGCTGCAACGCAACGCATGCCTGCGGGAAACCGTGCCATGGTCGATGCCTCCCGGTCAGACTGCCGACACGGCCATGGTTTCGGCCACGGTGCGCATCAACCCGCCCGGGTTCCAGTTCGGCTTCAGCGGCTGCGTCAGGCCGCGGGTGTTGCGGCAGCGCACGGTCAGCGTGTGCGCGCCGCGCGCCAGCGACAGTTGCGCGTGCCACTGGCGGAAGCCGTAACGTCCTTCGTCGCGGCCCAGTTGCGCGGCGCGCCAGCTCCGGCCGCCGTCGGTCGACAGCTCGACCGCATGCACGGCCGCGTCGCCGCCGAAGGCAATCCCGCGCACCGGCACCGCACGCCCTGCACGAACCGTGGCGCCGGGTCCCGGATGGGTGATGAACGCACGCGGCACCATGCGGCCGATCGGCACCATCGCCACGTCGCGCTGCCCCGGGACCATGTCGGCCCGCGGCCAGTTGTCGGGCACCCGGTACGCGTGGCGCATCCAGAAATCCTGGTCGGCCGAGTCGAGCACGCGGATCTGTTGCAGCGCCTTGATCCAATATGTCGCGTACCAGCCGGGAACGACCAGGCGGAACGGGAAGCCGTTGAGCAGCGGCAGCGCCTGGCCATTCATCTGCCACGCAATCATGACTTCGCCGTCGCGCGCGTGGTCGACCGCAAGCGATTTGCGCAGATTCGGCGCGCCACTCAGCACCGGACGATCCGCGCCTTCGAACTGCACCGCGACCGCTCCGGGCCGGACTCCGGCGGCGTCGAGCACGTCGCGCAGCCGCACGCCGACCCAGCGCGCGTTGCCCATCGCGCCATTGCCCCACTGCGCGCCTGGAACACGGGGCAGGAAAAATCCGCGCGAGTTGCCTGAACACTGATTGACCGCTGCGATTTCGACGTGTTCGAAATCGCGCATCAGGTCGGCCAGCTTGAGCTGCAGCCGTCGACGCACGTGACCGTCGACGGTCATCAAGTGGCTGCCCGCGTCGACCTGCGTCGGGATGTCGGCCCAGTGCCAGCGCACGTAGAAGCGGTCCACCGGCGTGAACACGCCCTCGTCGAACACCGAAAACGGAGTCTCCAGCAGCGGCGGCCGAGTGCGCTGCAGGATCATGTCCTTCTTGCCGGGAAACGCATCGGTGAGGCGTCGCGTGTCGGGCCCACCGGGAAGCGGCAGGCGCACGCTGGCGTCGGCCAGCGCTGCGGGCGCCCAGAGCACGCCCAGGCCTGAAAGCCCGGCACCGAGCAATCGGCGCCTCGTGGCCTGCTGCGTTGCGTTCGCGACTCGCATCGTGCGTCTCCTTGGCGCTGGACGGCCGGCGCGCCGCAGCGTGCAAGCCGACCGGGGTCTCGACCCGTGCCCGGCGCAACAACGGCAGGCGGGGCCATTATGCGCATGCCGCACGGCGCCGTGCGCGGCTGCGCTGCCCTGTTGAGGTCAGCCTGCCGCAGCGCTCACGCAAGCTTGCCGCACGGGCTCGGAGCCACCGTTTCCAGAGGGGGTCAGCCGCCGAGACGCAGCAACAGTGGCGTGCCGAGTGCGACGAGACCAAGCGCCAAAGCCCCGGCACTGGCCAGCAGCACGGCAGCCGCCGCCAGGTCCTTGGCGTCTCGCGCCAGCGCGTGCCACTGCGGCGAGGCCAGGTCCACGGTGCGCTCCACCGCGCTGTTCATCGCCTCGGCGGTCCACACCAATGCGATTGCCGCGATCACCGCGGCCCAGCGCCAGGCCCCGACGTGCAGCCACGCCGCGAGCCCAAGCGCCAGAACCGTGGCTGCAGCGTGCACGCGCGCATGGACCTCGCCGCGCAGCAGCAGCAGTACGCCGCGCCCCGCGTGCCCGAATGCCCTCAGCCTGGCTTGCAGCCCCATCAGACGCTGCCGCTGCCAGAACCGTCCCTGCGGGCCCTGGTCCTTGTGCCCAAGCGTGTGCGCATGCCCGTCGACCTCGTCTGCCCTGTCTGCGCGCATGCTAGTCCACTGCGTCAGGGAAATGGCACCCGCAGGGCCGAGGCGGGGGGTGGCATTTCCCTGACGCAGTGGACTAGCAACAGTTCGACGCCACGCAGCTCGCGGCCGCTTGCGCGGGCGCAATCGACCATCGCGCGCATCAGACGAATGCGAAACGCACGCAGCCCCAATGCCGGCCGCCGAGCTTCACCGGCCGGGCCAGCTCGCGCATGATCTCGCCCGTGTCGCGCGAATAGACCTGCAGCAGGAAGTCCCGCTCGTTGCGCGCCGAGGCGATTCCCACGGGGTCGTTGAAGATGCGTCGCGAGCGGTTGCCTGCGAGATCCTTCGCCGGGTCGCCGGTCAGCGGCTGGTCGTAGACCGAGTTGTGCGCGGCAGCGTAGCCGTTGCGATCGACCAGCAGCACGTACTTGTAGTCCGGCGACATCGCCATGTAGCGGTCTTGAATGGGCTGGATTTCGCGCTTGACCCATGCGGTGAACCGCGTATCGAATTTCTGCGGACTGGTTCCTGCAACCGGCGTGTAGGCTTCGTCGCACAAGTCATCCAGCGTGATGTCTCCGGCCGCGATGGCTTGCTCCATGCGCGACTCGATTTCGGCGCACACCTCTTCCAGCCGCCAGAGCACGATGCTGGACGTCGATTCGGTGCGAAACAACGTGCCGCTCTCGAACAGCTTCTGGCTTTGCGCCA